>JBJOMZ010000050.1:0-19498 GCA_046052105.1 Verrucomicrobiota bacterium
TGAGCAGATGGGGCTTTTTCTTGAGCCACTGTTGTAGCAACACCACGAAGGGCAATACGAAATGCAGAATCACCAATGCGATGCTCGCAATGTTCCAGCCCTCGGTGTTACGGATGAGGAAATACTTGGTTTCCTCCGTGATGTTCGCATACCAGATCAGGAAGAACTGCGAGAAAGTCACGTAGGCCCAGAACACCGTGAAGGCAAAGAGCAGTTTGCCCATGATGTGGAAATGCTCCTGGCTGACGACATGCTTGAGGTAGCCGTTTTTGCGCAACAGATACACCGTGATGATGATCACTGCCATCGAGTTGATCGCGCAACCGGCGAAGATATATACTCCATACATGGTCGAGAACCAGGTATAGTCCATGCCTTTCAGCCAGTCGAATGCGGCGAAAGTAACGGTCAAAGCGAGGATGGGCAGGAATGCGGCAGCGCGACGCCGAGCCTTGAACAGATGAACTGTTCCGGGCTTGGGATCTGTGTCCTGCGCGGTGGAAAGCTTGCGCAGACGGTGAATGGCGTAACCAAGAGCCACAAAGAACATCACCGTGCGGAAATACCAAAACGGCAGGTTCATGAACCAATGTTTGTTGAACATCAGGTGATCGGCATGGTGCAAGCGCTCTGCCATGGTCGAGGCCATCGGCACTGTCTCGCCAGTCGTGAGATAACGGAAACCATTGAGCACCCAGTTCCAGGAACCAGCAAGCCACTCGGTGATGAGGGTCATCGTGGGAATGTCCTTGCCAACCGCACGGTGCGTGTTCATCCACTCATAGAGGTATTGCTGCACATTCGGGCACAGCAAAGGAATCGCGAAAATGCTCAGCCAAGGAAACACCGAACCGAGGTTTTCCATGACGCGACGCACGCTGGTTCCCCAACCGCTGTTAGAAACATTGTGGAGCAAGGTCCAGAAGCAACCGCCGAGCGCGAGGGTGAAGAAATAAAACAATGCGAACACCCAGGAATAGGCATAGCTACCTTGGTGCACTTTGTTAGGCGAAAGGAACAGAAGGTAGATGCTCAAAAGTCCGCCGATCACCATGACCGCGAGAGCCATGGTTTTGATCTTGCTGATCTTGGAAGGATCCAGATGTTCTCCGTTTGCCGGGATGTCGTGGGATGTGACGTGGTGTGCCATCGTGCTATGGGGAAAATGTTAGAGAATTACTTGGCGCTGCTGGCAGCTTCTTGTTCTTTCTTGCCGGTGTCGTAGGCATCCTTGACCTGATCGTAAGGAGCGCTGCGTGCCAATTGCATGGCGCGGATGTAGGCGACGATGGCCCAACGGTCGCGCACGGGAATGTTGTAGGCGTATCCGGACATGTTGCCTTTGCCCTTGCTGATCACCTCAAAAAGCCGACCATCGGGATACGTCGCCTGCGAATACGGTGAGGAAACAAGATTGGCAATGCCGGGAACACCGTAGAGGCTGGTTACGCCCGCGCCGTCGCCAGACTTACCATGGCAGACCGAACAATACACATTGAAACGCTCCTCGCCTCGTTTGAGTAACTCGCGTGAGTTTTCAGCGGTCAATTTCAATTCCTCCGGCATACCGGTGCCGAAGTAATCGCCCATGTGACCGGTGAAATAGTAACCCGTACCACCGGAAAATTCATACTCTGGAATGCCACCGAGCTCGGTTTTACCATCAGCCTGGAATCCGCGAGGTGTGGTTTGCGCTACCGGTTGGCGAGCCCCCTGCCCGTCCGCGAAAAACGCGCTTTGCTTCTGCGCTTTCAGCACATCCTGGTTGTCCATGTCAGGCAACAGCTGGATGGGAGCCTCATGGAATGTGTGGCCACGATATTTGAAAATTCCCACAACGGAGACGGCAACGATGGCGTAAATGAGAAAAAAGTATTTCATGAGAGAAAATTTTCAGGGATTAGGCAGGTTCCTCCTCAATGAGTTCGATGCTGGTGCCGCCGATGTCTCCAAGAAAATCCTTGGTGCCGGTGGCGGAAAATTTCGGGTCGCGCGCTTCCAAGGCGATGAAAAATCCGTCATCGGTGGCGCGTTCGAACTGCTTGCTGACGAACAGCGGGTGATTGAAACGGGGCAGCTTCATCAGTCCCAGCAAACCGAACAATGTCGTGAAACCAGAGAACAGAATCGTCAACTCGAACATGATCGGGAAAAACGCAGGCAGCGTGAAGAAGTTCGCGGGTTTGCCCTGCACCACGGTCGGATAAAGAAACACTTGCGTGGTGTAAGCCAGCAAAAACGCGGTGATGGTGCCGGTCATGCCGCCGAAGAATACCATGTAGGGAAGCACTGAGCGCTTCAGGCCCATGGCTTTGTCAAGACCGTGGATGGGATAGGGAGAATAACAATCCCACTTGGTAAAGCCCGCATCACGCACCTTTTCTGCAGCCTTGTAGAGAGCCGAGGCGCTCTTAAACTCTGCCAGGTATCCGTAAACTTTTTTCCGTGTCGTACTCATGGTATCAGCTTTTCAGCGTTTCAAAATGTCAGGGGTCAGACCGTGGTTCCTTTGTCAGTGGTCTCGGGCAATTCAGCCTGATAGGCGGGGATTTTCACCGTGCCGTCATCAGGATGGTCGTTAAGGTCGTCAAAGTGCGGATCCGACTCGCGCAGGGTCCATTTAACTTCGGCAATGTTGATGCAAGGTAGGAACTTCAAGAACAAAAGGAACAGCATCAGGAACATGCCGATGGTGCCGACAAAAAGAATGATCTCAGAGGGGCTGGCGGAGTAGTATTTCCAATCACCGGGCAGCCACATGCGGGCCAGCGTGGTCACAATGATAACGAAGCGCTCGAACCACATGCCGACGTTCACAGCCATCGATACCGCCATGATCACCCAGAGGTTTTCGCGGCATTTCTTGAACCAGAAGACCTGCGGTGAAATCACGTTGCAAGACATCATCGCAAGGTAGGCCCACCAGTAAGGACCGGTCATACGATACTTGAACGCTTCCATTTCATAAATAGCACCTGAATAGAAGGCAACGAAGAGCTCCATCAGGTAGGCGTAGCCAACGATGGTTCCCGTAAGTAGAATGATTTTCGCCATGTTCTCGATGTGCTTCATCGTGATCATGTCGTGAAGACCATAGATCGCGCGGGCAGGAATCATGATGGTCAACACCATCGCGAAACCACCAAACACCGCACCAGCCACGAAGTAAGGGGGGAAAATGGTAGTGTGCCAACCGGGAACCACGGAAGTGGCGAAGTCGAATGACACGACAGAGTGCACCGAAAGAACGAGTGGCGTCGACAGAGCGGCCAGCAAGAGGTAGGCCATTTCATAGTGGCTCCACTGGCGGTTACCACCGCGCCAACCGAGGGCGAAAATCCCGTAGAGCATCTTACGCAGGCCGGGCTTCGCACGGTCGCGGATGGTGGCGAGGTCGGGCACCATGCCGAGGAACCAAAAGATAAGGGAGACTGTGAAATAGGTCGACACCGCGAACACGTCCCAAAGCAAGGGCGACTTAAAGTTTTGCCAGATGGCATTGGCATTCGGAATGGGCGCGAGGAACCAAGCCATCCATACGCGACCCACGTGGAAGGCAGGGAAAATGCCGGCACAGCAGACCGCGAAAATCGTCATCGCCTCCGCCGCGCGGTTGATCGACGTCCGCCAATTCTGTCGCGTCAGGAACAGAATGGCCGAAATCAATGTGCCAGCATGACCAATACCAATCCAGAACACGAAGTTGGTGATGTCCCAACCCCAGAACACCGTGTTGGTCATGCCCCAAACACCCACACCCGTCGAGACCAGCCGCGCAAGACCACCACCCACGCCGAGCATCGCAATCAGCGCGCTGGGAATGAAAAGGATCCACCACAACAGCGGTTGTTTGTTTTCGACGATGCCGCAAATGCGCTCGGTGATCCAATGATACGAGCGGTTGTTCAGAATCAGATGCTCGCGCTCCAGGACGGGCAGTTTCGGACCGTTTCTTGGCTCGTGAGTGTTGCTAGCGTGTGCCATAGTGCAAAGTGAGGTGTTAGAGGGTATCGATTAGGCCATGTGGATGGTGGCGGTGCCGACGAATGTAGCATCCGGCATCTTCTCGTTCGGATTCTTGACGCGTGCCATGTAAAGCGTGCGCGGCACCGTGCCGATGTAGTGAAGGAGTTCGTAACTGCGGGCAAGATCGCGGGCGCGCACGACAGAAGCGGCTTTTTCGTCCTTGAGGTTGCCGAAACTGATCGCGTCAGCGGGGCAGGCCTCTTGACAGGCAACCTTGACGCTGTCGACCGGGATGCGCAGCGTGCCGGCGGTGACGGGCACGTCGGGTGAAGTCTTGCCGGAGAGCAACACATCCTGTTTCTGGCCACGCTTCTGGCGGATCTTCGCATCCTTGAGGCGTTGCACACAGTAGGTGCATTTCTCCATCACGCCGCGCATGCGCACGGTGACGTTCGGATTGCGCTGCAAGTGCGGAGATTCACCCACTTGTTTCGTGCCCAAAGGACCTTTGTAGAGGTTGTGCGCGATGAGCGGATTGCGCTTGTTGTAGTCGAAATAATTGAAACGACGTGCCTTGTAAGGACAGTTGTTGGCGCAATAACGCGTGCCGATGCAGCGGTTGTAGGCCATAGCGTTGAGACCATCTTCGGTGTGCACCGTGGCGTTGACCGGGCAAACCGTCTCGCAGGGAGCGCTCTCACACTGCACACAAGCCACAGGTTGCGGCACCATCGCGGGGCTTTCAGAATCGAACGTGTTTTCTTTGTTTTGCGCGAAGTAGCGGTCCATGCGGATCCAGTGCATCGCACGACCCTTGGCCACCTGCTCCTTGCCCACGACAGGAATGTTGTTCTCCGCTTGGCAGGCCACAAGACAGGCGTTGCAGCCCATGCAGGAGGATAGGTCGATGTTCATCGCCCACTGATGCAAATCATCGCTGAGGTGTGGCTTGGCATTGCCATTCTTGTCGGGATCCCATGTGGCGGAACCTTCCTGACGATAGAGTGAGATGTTTTGCGGTGCGTGAGAATCATTGCCTTGCTTCGCCACCGCATCATATTGTTTCTCAAAACTCCCCTTCTCACCGTCGAGCGTGGAAATTTCGCGAGCCAGAGCGCGACCATACATGGCATGGTGTTCTTGCGTGAGAGCGACGGAATAGCGTTTGTCGGTGAGGGAAACCTTCGCTCCTTGCGCCATGTAAGTCGTGGCAGAATCGCGCAAAGGATAGACGTTCACACCGCGGTTCACGCCGACCAAGCCAACATGGTTGGCGTTCGCAGGACCGCGACCGAGTTCATCTTCCTGATCGTAGCCTTGACCGTAGCCCAAGGGCAACACGATGGTATTTTCAGAGAGACCGAAAGCGATGAGCACAGGGATTTCGATTTCCTTGCCGCCCAGAGTCACCTTGATGACAGGGGCCTTGCGATTGCCAGCTTCGCCATCCACAGGGCTGGCGGCGCGAGGGCTTTCCAAAAGAATCACTTGATCGTAAATGCCAAGTGCCTTGGCAGTTTTCGGCGAGATCAATGCGGCATTGTCCCAAGTCAGTTTGGATATCGGATCCGGAGATTCCTGCAACCATGCGTTGTCAATCCAGCGACCATCGAACACCGAACCATCGGTGGAGAAAATCACGTCCAGACTGCTCTCGCTGACAGGTTGGTAGGAAGGGGCTACAGCAGACTCGGTTGCCAGTGTTCCCGCCACTGCAGTGTTCGCGACAAAACCTTCGCGCAAAGCTTTTTTCCAGGCGGCATGATCGCCAGTAAAGGTTTTGCGAACCGCGGCAAAAGCGGACGATTCCTCTCCACGAGTGAGTTTGCCGTCGAGAAGCGCGGACAACAGTTCCAACTCGGAAACGCAATCATCGTATAGCGGAAGAATCATCGGCTGCACCAAGGTATGAAGCCCCTTGGCCGAACGAGCGTCGGACCAGCCTTCGAGGTAATGGGCCGCAGGAATGTGCCAAGTGGCGGCATGTGCGGTGGCATCGGTGCGCATCCCCAAGTGGAAGCTCGCTTTGGCTTTGTGCAGAGTGGCAACGAAACCAAGATCACTCGGTGCATCGTAAGCCGGATTGGCAGGGGTCAACAAAAACACATATTCCACCGCAGCGGAGTCGATGTCCTTTTTCAGTGCCGCCAGATCTCCGAAACCGGCATTGTCCGATTGCAATACATGAAGCGTGTTACCCACGGCATTAAGGCTGGCATTGATGGCCTGCACCAGAGAGCGCAAAGCGGGAGACGTGCGAGACCCTGCCAATGCCAGAGCCTTGCCCTTGGATGCCAACAAATCTTCAGCTGCGGCATCAACCCATTGCTGGGTTTTTTCGTCCAAGGCAGGAGCCGAGGCGATCACAGGATGAGAAACATTGAGCTTTTTGGCAACCGCAGCCGCGATGCCCAACACCTTGCTAGGCTCGACGCGCAGTCGATGATCCGCCATGCCACCGGTGAGACTAAAAATACTTTCCACCGCATAAAGACGATTCATCATCTTTACATCACGCTTGGCCTTGTAGCCTTTTCCTTCCGGCTTTCGGCGATCAAAAAAGGGCGTCACCGGACCTTGCGGATCGAGCGATGCGAAATCGCAATCGAAGGAAATGATGCGATCGGCGTGAGAAAAGTCCGCCACGGCGCGCGAAGCAGCGGTTGCGGGAGCCAGTGGCTCGTAGGAGTAAAACTTGGCACCGCTGAACTTTGCCGCGAGCTCTTTGCTCAGGCGGGTGCGGGTGGGAGACTCATCGGCACCAAAGACGAATGCCATTTTCCCAGATGCGGTGGCTTCCGACAGAGCTTTTTCCAGATCACTGAAACTCGCAGTCTTGCCATGATGGAGAACCTTTTGGGAACGAGAAGGAGAATACATGTTCAAGACCGAAGCCTGAACAAACGCGTCCGTGCCATCGGAATCGGGATGAAGGGTATTAGGACCGAGTTTGGTCGGACGGCCCTCAAAAGTCGTCACTACCAGAGGCACTGCACCATTGGCGCGCGGCATGGCAGACGCATAGTAAAGCGCCTTGCCGGGGATCACCCACTCGGGTGCCTGAGTGTAGGGAACCGTGTATTTTTCCGCACGACGGCAAGCCACCATGCTCAGGCCCGCCAAGGCCGACGAAGCTCCCATCAATTTCAAAAACGAACGACGGGACGTCTCGGCATCCTCCTCGTCTGCCATTGCCGCAGCGCTTGCGGGGAATTCGCGATCCAAATATTCGCGAAATGCGGGGCTGGCCTCAAGCTGCCCGACACTGCGCCAAGATACGGTCGTTTCCTCCGCGGGAATTTCTGGATGTTGCCAAATGCGTTTGCTCATGGTCGTAGGAAAATCGGTTGGGAAAAATTAATGGTGGCAGGTGGCGCAGCTTTCGCGTGGCTGCAGTTGGAACACATCGGTGAGCTTCTTGCCGAATTCTTTCGGATCCGTAATGCGATCACCCTTGTCGTTTTTCACGACGTTCTGTTTCAAATATTCGGCAGCATCGTATTTCAGATTGAACACTTCTTCCAGCGGGCGCACCTCGTTGTGTGGATTGCGGTGGCAATCAAGGCAGAAGCCCATCGAATGCGCTTTTGCATGATAAACCACCTCCATCTGATCGACTTGACCGTGGCAACTGACACAAGATACTCCGCGGTTGACGTGCGCACTGTGGCTGAATTTCACGTAGTCGGGCGCCTTATGAATCTTCACCCACTGAATCGGCTTACCGTCATAGAGCGGATGAGTCTTGTCCATCGCACGGTGCAGCGGATCGAGCTTGGGACTGTCGCGTTTCACGTGTTGGTGACAATTCCAGCAGGTGTTAGCGGATGGCAGGTTCGAGTGATCGGAATTGTCGACAAAAGAGTGGCAATACCGACAATCCAGACCAAGTTGATCGACGTGAATTTTGTGAGAAAAGGGAATCGGCTGGGAGGGCTGATAACCGACAACCGTCGATTTTGGCGTGGCATATACCGTAAACGCAGCCACCACCCCGACGGCGGCAGTCCCAGCGCAAAAAGCGATTTTCAACGGTAACAGGTTGGTCCAGCGAGGAAAAATATTGGCCATGGCGAGTTGCGGTGCGCGGACAATGGATGCTTGTGAAAAATTTCACAAGGAAAATTTCACATCAATGAAAGATTTTTTCACCCCCTCACCCTATGGGGTCAGTCCTCGCATGGTAACATTTTCCTGAGTTTTTGACAGAGTTTTTCGATGATTTCATCGGATTTCCCCTGCTTGATCAATCGACTTACCGATCGGTCATGCCCCATCCCCAAGCGCTCAGCAATCCACAAATTGCTGACACTGGTGTGACGCTTGATCGTGATGGCGATCGCGACTTTGTGTGGGTCCCCTTTACGAAAACCCTCTCTCAACTCATCACCGTCGGGCATGTCCCAGAGGCGCAATGCCCGCTGCACCACATCTTCAGCCGCTCCTTCATCGTGCTTTTGCAAGGCCGGTCCACTGTGACTACCTCTTACTTTCAGGGTTTTGGCGCCTTTTTCCAGAAGATCCAAAAGCTTTTCAGCAAAGGTATCCTCTCCCAAATACCATCCTTTTTGCAAGGCCCTCATGGCTTCGTCGGGCAACCTGCCACCATCTTGGGTGGCTCGAATTTCCAACCACTCATGGTATGCTCGCTTGCCACGGCCATTGTTCGCAAGGGAAAATGCATCGAGCACGCGATCAAACACCAGCCATTCAGGACCTTTGCCTTTGATATAGGCGGGCAAGCTGCTCCAACGATAAGAAGCAAGTGAGCCCTTCGCTCCGCCCACAAGCTTGGCGCGAGCAGGGTTCAAATGAATGTAGTCCGCCACGTTGCGGAAATGGTAAGGATCAGACGCGCGTTCTCCCGATACAGGAATGGACTTATATCGCCCCTGAAACACATGACCCGAGCGTTTGTAGCGACGATTCCAAGCTTGGCTAAAACCACCGAGTAGCCATTTCATCCCCGATACCAAATTCGGTTCAGGCGTTTCCAGAAGAAGGTGGAAGTGATTGCTCATCAAAACCCAGGCATGCAGCCGCCAACCATGGCTTTTGCAAGCGCCGTCGAGCCAGTCCAGAAAGAGCAAATGATCGGAATCCGTGAGAAACAATTTTTTTCCACCATCGCCTCGCGCCATAATGTGATATACCGCTCCCGGATAAACAAATCGAAGTTGTCGAGCCATGACTGTTGCTAACAAATCATCCCCGTCAGTCAAGAAAAATGTTACCATGCGAGGACTGACCCCACGGTGGATTATGGGGTGAATTCGATTCGATAGAACGCTTTCTGAAACGAGGCGGGATCGGTGAAGGTGGCAGTGGATTCCGCGCCACCGATGACGGTTCCGATCACCTCCCATTGATTCGCATTCAGCGAAACGGTGCGCTTGACGGTAAAAACAATGCCGGGAGCGCTCGGCCATTCCAACGTGTGACCGGAACAAACGGCGCGATACGTGCTGGTTCCGTTTTTCGGATCAAGCCCCAGTCGGTATTCTACCAGATCGCCGGTTCCATCTCTGTCGTAGTCGCTTCCAGCCGTTTGCATAAGACCGCCGAAATTCTGCTGTTCCCAAGTATCCGGCAGCCCATCCTCGTCCTGATCATCGATGAACAGAACAACTTTGTTGGCAGTGTATGCAAGATGCGCCGGAGTCCCAGATGGCACGCCTGTTAGAGTGATTGATCCTGTCCGACTGCCGCCGTGGACAAGGAGCGGGAATCGCCCGAAATTCACACCGGCGACCAGGTTGACCTGAAGTGAGCCTGCGAGGATGAGGTTTCCCGCGACATTAATCCTGTCTCCGGACGGCGCCACATTCATGAGGATCACACCACTTGGATTGATCTGAAGCGAGGCAACCGAGAGCGTGCCCACCGCAGGACCGGGAGCGAGCGATCCGGAAACGCTGACCGCCCCGCCGATCGACCCCGTGCCGGACAGAGTGGCACCAGACGCAACGGCAACCGCAGTGCCAGCGAGTGATCCGGTGACAGAGAGCTCACCGGCATTCACCGAGGTATTCCCCGAGTGGGTGCATACGCCGGAGAGAGTCAAGGTTCCTGTTCCCACCTTGATGACGGAAGTCGTTCCCGATCCATTCGAGATCACACCGGGGAAGGCGGATGACAGGTTGTTAGCTCCGATGCTGAATGTGACTCCGGACGGGTAGGAGGAGATGGATAGAACCGAGCCCTGCGCACCAGTCAGAGAACCTATTTTGTAGGTGCCACCGTTGCGTGCCGTGAGCGTGCGGGTGCCGAGATCGAACGAGGCAAAATCAGAACCGCCAGTTCCAAATAGGCGGAAACTTCCGCTGCCTGTGAGCCGCACCGTGCCCGAGAATGAAGTCATGGTGCTTTCCAGATCGAAGATGCTCGTTGAATTGAGAGTTAAGACACCACTTCCCGAGACCGCCTTGATTCCGTGGGCTCCGCTACCACTGCCACCGATGATCGTGGAGTCGGCTGTGACCACTACGGAATTCGCTGGTGTCAGCGCGCCCGTATCCCACGAACCGCCTGCGAGAGTGACCGGTCCGGTGCCGAGCGCGGCAGCGTTAGCGATCGCCACGGCGCCACCGGAGATAACCGTGCCGCCGGTAAAACCGTTGGCCGATGACAACGCCAACGTTCCAGCGCCCTTCTTTTCGAGAACCATCGCGCCATTGATGGAACCAGCGCCTCCGATGGAATAATTTTTCGTTGAATCGAAAACCATCGAACTGGGTGAAACGACACTCACTAGGTTGATGGACGTAACATTGGTCCCATCGTCAATGAGGGTTGAGCTGCCGTCTTGGAACGCAGTGGTCGAGGTGCCTTTCTGCCAGTTGGCGGTGGCCAAATCCCAATTTGAATTGGTGGTGCCGCGCCAGACGAGGTCCGCCGGCAGCCAAGTCAGCACCAGCGAGTTTCCGGATTCCCTGATCGCAAACGTGCCGTAATCAGCCGACGATCGACCCGCCAGATCGGTGGTCTGGTTACCGATGGAAAAAACGCCTGTCCTAGCGCTGGATGTTAGAATCGTCCATGAGCGAGCAGCCGCCCAGAATGAATCCGAGAAGTTCACGCCGCTGTTGGAGTCGTTGAACACCAAATCCCATGCCGCCCCCGTGGAAATCGTCACGTTTTCGGCCTGGATCGAGTCGAATGTTCCGGCAGTGGTGCTGTTCGCCGTTAGCGACCATGAAACCCGTGCCGTAGAGCCATAGGAGAGGCTACCAGTGAACGACGCGCCGGGGCTGGGATCATGCGAGCCATTGACGGTTACGGTGCCTTGCACCGCACCCGCGCCACGCAGGGCTTGGCCTGTGGTCACGGTGACGACAGGCAAGGTGGTGAGATCAAGAATCGCACCTTGGGCGACCTCGATGAGAGTGCTGTCGGAGGGCCATGACATTGCATCGGCAAGGGCGAGTTTTCCTCCTGCCACATGGACGGGGCCGGTGAAGTTCAAGGCCGACGAAACCGTGAGAGATCCGCTCCCTGACTTCGCAAGACCACCCGCTCCATCGAGCACACCGCCATTGAGGCTAAAGGTTTGGGATGTGTCGACCGAAACGAATGCGGGCGTGAGAGTGCCGGCGAGCTCAATGGCGTTTATCAAAGCCGTGTCATTGAAAAGCACCGTATCTCCCGGGAAGAAAACGTCCGGCTGGCCGGACGAATGAGTCCAGTTGACGCTGGTCTGGACGTCCCATGTGGAGTCTGCCGAACCGGTCCACGTGATCGTAGCGGGAGCGCGGTCGGTGAGAATGAGACCGTGATTGACGATGCCCAGTGGAATCGGCTGGGTGGATCCGATGAGGTTGAGTGTGCCGTTGTTGGTGACGACTCCAGTCGCACTGAAAGTGGCCGGAGATTTCACGCGGAAGTATCCGTTGTTGGTCAAGGCTCCGCTGATATCGAACGAACCAGAGGACAGCTCGACCAAACCGTCGTTAACGAGCGCGCCGTTGAGAGAACCCTCGCCCACCAGCTTACCGCCATCGGCGACTTCAAGGTTTCCAGAGACCAAAGTGCCATCCAGCATGAGGACCGCCGAATCCTGCACGAGAGTGGACTTGGTGGAGGGTTGAGTGAAGGAGCCGGTGATGGCCAATGTGCCGGCTTCCACGGTGAGACCGCCGTTTACGTTTCCCGTGCCTGATAGAGTCCACGTGCCGCCGCCGGTTTTGATCAGGTTGGTGAGTCCATTGGTTTGTTCGGAAATGGTACCGGCGAACGTAGCATCGGTTCCACGACCTCCGACACGGTAGGTGATCTGTCGCCCCCCAACAGCTCCTCCCTTGAAAGTCGAGGACGCGGTGCCGGACAACTGACCGAAGTTGACGAAGGTACCGGATCCCGAGTTCAGATTGCCGGACCAGTAGGCAGTGATGCCATTTCCAAGCGAAAGCGCAGCGGCGGGGAGTCCAGGCCAGTTGTAATCAGGCGAGATGCGAAAATCAGCACTTCCCGAAATGGCGGTGGCCTCCACCGTTCCGGAAAAACCAGACCAGTCGCCAAAAATGGAGGCTCTGACGGCCCCCGATGGAAGCCGGAAGCGAAATGTTCCACCACCGGTGAGTTTGCCTCTCAGATCGCAGCGTGCGTCTAGTTCCAAAGTGCCGGTCGCACCCGACGGCACGTCCAGGTTCCACGGTGCGTCATTGTAGGTGTTGAGATTGGAATGCATTCTGAGCGTGCCATTGTTGAGACTGACGTAGCCGCTTCCTAGGCCACCCACATTGGCGGTATCGTTAGCAAGCGAAATGACTCCGCCGTTGATGGCGGTATCCCCCGAGAACGTATTCGCCTGACTAATGGTGAGTGTGGATGTCCCGCTCTTCAGCAGTGACATTGATCCATCCAATGCTCCAGTGGCGGCAAGGGTGTAATTTTTCGAACCGGAGAATATCACCGAGTTTGCCTGCAACGAGCCCGTGAGGTTGATGCTAGTCGTGTTGGATCCCGTATCACTGAAGGTCACCGCATCGCCGGTTGCGAACGACGTAGCAACTCCGCTCAGTCGGAAGGAATTCGTAGTGCCTTTGTCCCATGTGTTGGCTGCAGCATTCGTTCCACCTGCCCAGACGATGGATCGCTTGGAATCCGGCGGTGGTGGCGGGAAATCGGGTAGTTCGAGACGCAGATAATCATACATCAAGTGAGGTGAAAATCCGCTACCACCCGAGAAGCGGAAGGTGAAAGTGTTGGCTCCAGTCCGTAGCAAGGAAACGGGAATCGGAATGTCCACGTAGGAATATTTCGCATGGATTCCCTGTCGCAACAGAGCGTTGCCACCGCTCACTGGCGGTGAAATTCGAGCAAACGATGTTGACGAGTCGTTGAGATAAAGAAAGAGCCCAGCGTAGTTCGCGCTGGCGACGGCTACCGTCAGAGTCGCGCTGCCACTGCGCGGGACGGCGGGGAGATTGAAATTCACATCCCATTCCCAGGGAACCGTGGATCCAGCGGTGGCTCCGGTGTAGTTGCTGTGCACGTAATTCCAGTCTGTGGCCGGATTGCTGGAGCCGACGTTGTAAACTTGGGGATTCGGCAGTTCCTTGGTATAAACATCCCACAGGTAAGGCGTGAAATAGTCGTTGCCATGCTTGAACTCCTTCGCCGTGCGGTCCGGCACGCCGATTTCCCATGCGATGCTGGTTCCAGGATGCGAGACATTCCACGTGATGTTGCCTTGTGCATTCGTTCCGCCGGCAGTGACTGTGACTCCGATTTTCGAAAACTCGCCCACGACGCCATCGGTGAACGCATAGAGTGTATAGGTGCCTGGCCGGACGGCGGGGATGCTGAAGTTTCCCGATGCATCGGCCTTGGTCCAATACTGATAGCCTTTGGACTGTGACTGCCAGTTCCCGTCCGTCTCCTCGGCGGCCGCGAGACCGATGTTCGCGTTGGCGCCGGTGATTGACGGCTTGAGCGGATCGTTCACCAGCAAACGTCCCGTCACCGTTCCGCGTGCCGCCGCCGCCGGATAATCCGTAGTCGTTAGCCAAGAATAGGGCCATGCCGCCTTTTCCGCGTCTACCTGCGCCTTGGCATCCGCCCACAAGGCATTTCCGGCATTGCTGGCGGCGGTCGTTGCGTTACAATAAAGCAAGAAAGGGCCAAACATCTTCCGCCAGCTCTCACCAGCCGCGACACTGGTGCCAGAACCGCCGTAATGGTTCCTGCCGAAGTGCATGAGGATGTAGCTCTCCGACGAACTGAGGTCCTGCTTGGTCGGACCGTCATTGAAGTAGTCATGTCCGCCGAGCACGAACCAAACCCCCTTCTTCGCGATATTGCTGGCGTGCCCCCAGGTACCGACTTCCGAATAACGAACCGAGTAGGTGTATTTGCCATCGTATTTCCCAGCCATTACGCCGGTATTGAGCTTCACGATCTCCGCAATCCCTGTCGGCGAGGCGTTCTGATAGTCGTAGTAAGACGGCATCTCCCAGTTGCGCTGTTCATCGACATAGGCACGCTCGAATGTGAAGGTGGTGGAGCTGCGCGGGAGTTTCCACACGATTCGCCACTCCCCCACCGTAGCGGCAGGGTAGGATGACGGGTGGTCGAGGATGGCATAGGCATAAAGTCCGGTATCGCCGCGGCGGAGCACGTAATGCAAATCAATGTCGAAATTGTGCCGATATCCGGCGCTTGCGTTCCAGGTTCGTTTGCACGAGATCTCGACTTGATCGGAGCTGCTGCTGATCAATGAATAAACGCAGCCGCTTGGCACATCGAAGGACGCTCCACCGTCCATGCTGTAGTAGATTGGATTGGCGGGATCCACCATCTGGAAGCCGTTCAGCTTATAGGAAGTGACTCTGCCTGTGGCCTTCTCGATGACCGCCTGAATGACGCCATTGTCAAGGGTGGCAGTGGTCGTGGTAGTGGATAGGGTCACGTTCGCACCCACGCCCGGCGCGCCGCCGCCGGCGTCGTTCGCACGAACGCACGCCAACAATACCATGAGGAGCAATAAAGACCGAATCATGTGGGTTTCGTATGGGATTCTAATCTAGGACAAGGCTTGACGTATGCAACCCGTCGACAGATTCGATAGAACCCATCTCCGTTGCTTGATTTTCCGATCATAATCCAAGGACGAGGATCCTATGGATCCTTTGTTGATGTGACATGAAACCCCAGTCGCTCCACGACCAGCGAACGTTAGCACGTAGTTCGTCATATGGTTGATGAGTCCGATGTTTCGTAAGATGGGTCGCCGTTCATTTTTGCTTCCAGACAAAGTGAAATGTATGGGCGTATGATCAGATCCTTACGAGGGCTAAGGCAAGCTGAATTTTGATACGCAGCCATTGCTTGGTTATGGAGTCCTTAATGCCGTGCCATTCAGGACCCCATAGGTTTGTTAGATTTTCGATTTTTGGCACGTAGTGTAAATAAGCCCCATGCAAAAGCCCCACGTCATCCATATTGTTCTTTTTTCCATTTCGCTACTTGGTGTATCCACCGCGACGCCGAAAGCTCCCTCCATCTTACCCGGCAAGGAAGCGACGTGGCAATTGCGATGGGAAGATGAATTTGATTATCCCGATGCTCAACTGGATCAGGCGTGGGTTTCACAAAATTCCGCGAGCAAGCACATTCTTAGCAGTCGCTGGCGCGAAAACGCTGCAGTCAAAGATGGGACATTGAAGCTCATCAATCGGAAAGAGTCGCGCGGTGGCAATGACTGGACATCAGGCAGCATCTGGACCAAGCAACAATTTCAATATGGTTACTTCGAATGTCGCTATCGCTATGCCGCAGCAGAAGGAACCAACAATTCCTTTTGGTTGATGACCAATACCAAAGTTCCAGAAGGAAAAAAGGCGTTCGAGATCGACATCAACGAAGGCCACTATCCCAATGAAGTGAACACCAACATTCACAATTGGTCTGACATCAAAGTGGTCAATGGCAAAAAAACGCATCCGAGTTCTTCAAAAGGATTTTCCTATGGTGTACTGCCCGAAGTGAATCTCACTTTGGAAATCCCCATCAAAACTCGTCGTATTCGAATGGTCTCGCACCATCGGGAGCACTTTCACTTGGGCGAGTTCCGCATCTATGGAGTCAATGCCGAGGGCTACCCCAAACCAAATTCGCGCACGGCGGATCGCGATGTGCCACTTTTGGTCAATCATGCGCGCGATCCCAAAACACAAGTGAGTTGCAGTGGTTGCTTGCTTCCAAAAAGCAATCCCCTGACCATGCTAATCGACGGCAATCCGACCAATCGCTGGATTTCACAAAAACAGGGCGACAAGTGGGTAGAGTTCTCTTTTCCCGAAGAGCGTCAAATCGGCTGCGTTCAGTTTGTGCAAGGCTGGGAGAACAGGGGGCACTGGCAGGGCGTGATGGACGACTATCGAGTGGAATATCACGATGGCAACCAATGGGTGGAAATTTCGAGCTTCGACATCAAAAACGGCCATGCCAATTTCGCCCGTGACTTCCATACCTACGGGCTCGAGTGGAATGAAAAAGAGCTGATCTTTTATCTCGATGGAAAAGAAATTCGTCGGGAAAAAAATGACTTCTGTCACAGCCCATCGCCCATCTGGCTCAGCCTCGCCATCATACCTTGGGCAGGAAAAATCACCGATGCCATCCACGGCACGTTCATGGAAGTGGACTATGTGCGTGTGTATGATAAAAAGCCGTAACGGCACTTGAAAAAGTCAACCGCGGCGTGTGTGGAAATTGATCCATTCTACCGAGTTGCATGGAGCAATCTACTCGGAATGGGCATTGTATGGGTTTAGGACCAATGTCGCGTTTGGAGCGAGCACAATCGTAAGAGGGAATCACAGACCCATCATCCAGTTTTTTGCGGAATTGCGACTGCGACATAAATCATGAAAAATCAGTGTCTATATGACGCGCAGGCTACAAGACGATTTTTCCTTGTCAAGTCAGGGTAAAAGCGTGATGGTCTTGTGGATGACCCGAATGTTAGCCGGATGGCGATGGATGTTTTGCTTGCTTGCCATGGCAGGCATGAATGTCTCTGCCCACGCCCAGCGCACGGTGGCATTACCCTTAGCGGATGGCTTTGACTTCCCTGTGGGTAAGCCCGATGCCAAAGGCTACTATGTGGCAAGGGGCTTGCGACTGAGATCCCCCATGCATTTTGGCGAGGACTGGAATGGACTGAGTGGTGGAGATACAGACATGGGCGACCCGATCTACTCGATCGCCGATGGCGTGGTGATGTTTTCTTATGACTGTCAGGGCGGTTGGGGGAACGTGGTGCTCATACGCCATGCCTATCGCGATCCCCAAACCGGACAGGTGCGATTCTGCGATTCCCAATACGCGCATTTGCTGCAGCGCATGGTCAAGGTGGGTGACATGGTGAAACGCGGGCAGCAAATCGGCACCTTGGGCTCGAACCGCGGCATGTATGCGGCACACTTGCATTTTGAAATTCGTCACAACATCACCATTGGAATGGTGCGCGAATCCGTGCCTGCCACGATGGAGCACTGGGCTGATCCTCGCACCTTCATTACCAAATACCGCAAGCTTGGTCGCGAGCGGCGCAAGCAGGCGACGCCAGTGGGAACCTATGCCGATTACCACGGACTCAAAGGATTGTGATTCCATGCATGGCGAAGCGGCGGATCATTGCTACTGAAAACCAGAAGACGATGAAGCACCCTCTTATCCAGGCGTCTGAAGATCTGCGAGAGAGCCTGCGCGGCCTCAGCTTTTCCGCGCCCGTCACTCACACCTACCAGCCGCTCGACTACGCGTGGGAAACCCATTGCGCGTACTTGGAACGCTTCGGATCCGGCAAAAAACGCGTGCTTTTCCTAGGCATGAATCCCGGCCCTTTCGGCATGGCACAGACCGGCGTGCCGTTTGGAGAAATCCCCGCCGTGCGCGATTGGATGAAAATCAGCGGCCCCGTGGGCACTCCCGCAAATCCTCATCCCAAACGACCGATCGAAGGCTTCGCCTGCACGAAATCCGAGGTCAGCGGCAGGCGCTTGTGGGGCCTGTTTGCGCAACGTTTCCCCGTGGCGGATGATTTTTTCCGCGATCATTTCGTGGCCAATTACTGCCCGCTCGTCTGGATGTCCGCCAGCGGTGCGAACATCACCCCGGACAAACTCCCCGCCGCGGAAATCCGCCCGGTGGAAGAAGCCTGCCTGACGCATTTGCGGCGTGTGATCGAGCACTTGCAGCCGCGGGCCTTGGTCGGCGTCGGCGCGTATGCCGAGCAACGCCTGCGCGAAGCCGCCCCCGACTTGAGCGGCACGATCAGCAAAATCCTCCACCCCTCCCCCGCCTCCCCCGCCGCCAACCGCGACTGGGCGGGCACCGCACAGCGACAGCTCATCGAGGCGGGAGTTTGGGAAAAGCCGTAGAAACTTTAGCGATGTTCCGATGGACGCCAGCCAATCCACTTTTTGTAGCTAGTCGAAAAAGTGAATGCATTTTCATATCCTACCGCGTGAGCCACGGTTTGGATTTTTTCGCGGGTGTGGCTGAGCAAATGCTGCGCGCGCTGCATGCGCAAAAAGGTCAATTGTTGCAAGGGACTGCGCCCCAGGTGTTGACGGCACAAGCGCCGCAGGTGCTCATGGCTCACGTGCGCCAGATCCGCCATTTGTTCCAAGGTCCAGGCCCGCGCGAGATCGCGTTCGACCACCTGCCACAACTTCACAATGCGCTCATCGCGATGCTGCGGTTGGGCAAAACCCATCACGTAATGATGCAATAAATTCACCCATGCTTCCTGCGCCTGAGGATCGTTGCGGTCCGCTGCTTCCGCGCGCAGACCAAGGATGGCATGCAACAACGGTTCGTGCGCGAAGGCTCCCATCACCGGCGTGCTGGAGGAAATGAACGAGGGCGTCTCGCGTGATTCCGCATAGCGCACCCAGCAGAATTTCCACGGCACACGCGGCAGGCACTGGAAGCGGTTCATCACAAACGGCGGCAACAAGCACCCCTGCCCTGCCACCAGCGATTCCCATCGCCCGTCCACCAACACCTGACCGCGACCTTCCATGCAGGCCATCATGTAGGCACCGTTCGGGTTGATGCGACTGACCCGAAACGGATGCCTCGCCTGCATCACACCCGCATGGACGATATGGTGGGTTTTCAATAGACGGCTCACCGGTGCCTCTTGCAGCCATTCACGGGGATCCGAGGTATCCGAGCGCACAACCTGATACGTGGCGGCACCAAATCGCTGTTCATCTTGCTCTGAAGGGATTTCGCTGATCCGTGCTTTTGTCATGACTGATAGGGATCATCGACGAAACCCTCCCCCACAGACAAGCACAAAACATTCCTGAATGTGGATTTTGGATATGCACTTGTGGAAATGTCTTATGGTTTCCGCGCGTAATCCGGATACTCTGTTTACCACTATGCCGAACCCTTGGACTGGAATTGGAAATCCCTACACCCGCACGGAAGTGCTGGACCGACTGCACGACACCCTTCGCAAAGGCGAATCCATCATCGCCGCCGGAGCCGGAACGGGCATCAGCGCGAAGTT
>JBJOMZ010000051.1:0-19439 GCA_046052105.1 Verrucomicrobiota bacterium
GCGACCTCCGGGAAGACAGCGTCGCCGTGCATGACGATGATTTTCCCGTCGGCCAGAGACAGGTGGTCTCGATCGCGTTGATCGGGATCATGATTGCCTGGCAGGGAAATGATATCGATGCCGAGTCGCTCGCACAATGCTTGCAACTCACCCCAGAGGCGCAGGCCATCATCGTAAAAGTCGCGCGCGAGTTGCTGCCAGGTATCGCCATTGAGAACGAGTGTGCCGGCTCCTGCGAGCAGGGGTTCCAGCGCGGCGACGTCATCGAGAACAGAGGCCTTGTGGCCCAGGTGCAAATCCGATAGAATCAGCACGGGTTGTTTCATGGCATGAGACGCTGGCGCACGGCCTCGTAGAGGCAGACGCCGGTGGCGACAGAGACGTTGAGGCATTCGACCTTGCCAGCCATGGGGAGCTTGCAAAGGAAATCGCAGTGCTCCTCGGTGAGGCGGCGCATGCCTTTGCCCTCGGCGCCCATGACGAGAGCGATGGGACCTTTGAGGTCGATTTGATAAATTGACTTATCGCATTTGTCCGAGGTGCCCACGATCCAGATACCGACCTCCTTGAGTTTTTCCATGAAACGGGCCAGGTTGGTGACTTGGAAAAACGGCATCCAGTCGGCGGCTCCGGTGGAAACGCGTCGTACGGTTTCCGTGATGGATGCGGCCTTGTCCTTGGGTGCTACTACGGCGGTGACGCCGGCGCCATCGGCGCTGCGCAGGATGGCTCCCAGATTGTGCACGTCTTGAATGCAGTCGAGGATGAGCACGAGCGGCACAGGGGTGGACTTGAGAAGCTCCCAGATATCGTCTTCGTCGCGTGCAGGCACGGCTTCGGCCTCGGGACCGAGAGAGCGGACGTGGCGGTTCTCGCGCGCACCATCGTGGCGATCACGTCCGGGTTTGCGAAATGGTTTCATGGCGTATGGTGGGAAAAATTCAGGCGTAAAGCTTCATCAGCGATTTCATTTCACGCACGGCTTGCTCCATGCCGACGCGCATGGCCCGCGCGACGATGCTGTGACCAATGTTGTATTCGGTCCAATGCGGCACGGCTTCGAGCAAACGGCAGTTGTTATAGTTGATGCCATGTCCGGCGTTCACTTGGAGGCCGATCTCGTGACCGACGACGGAAGCCTCGCGCAAACGAGCGATTTCGGCATCGATGGTTGTGGAGGTGGCATTGCCGAAACAGCCGGTGTGGAGTTCGATCATTTCGGCGCCGAGTTCGGCGGCGCAGCGCACTTGGGAGATTTCGGGATCGATGAAAAGACTGACGCGGATGCCGGATTGCTGCATGAGGCGGATGCAATCGCCCACCTCGCGGCGGCGGCTGACTACATCGAGGCCGCCCTCCGTGGTGACCTCTTCCCGCGTTTCCGGCACCAGGCAGACGAAGGTGGGTTGCAAGCGCAGGGCGATATCGATCATTTCCGCCGTGACGCCCATTTCGAGATTGAGCGGCACGTGGATCGCTTCCTTGATGCGGAAGGCATCGGCCTCCTGCATGTGACGTCGGTCGCCGCGCACGTGGATGGTGATCGAGTCGGCGCCGCCGGCGATGGCGTCGACGGATGCCTGCACTGGGCAAGGTTCCGCATTCGGTGAATCCGGCAAGAGCGCGTAGCGCGCCTGGCGCAGTGTGGCGACATGATCGACATTGACTCCGAGCAGCAAGGGCATGTGCCAATCAACATCGTGGATTTGCGTTTGGCAATGCTGGATTACAAAGCGGTGGAGAGGCCGGAACGTTTCCTCGAAAGATCATGGCTGTTCCGAATTAAAAATCCTTGGCACAAGGTGGATTCGCCTTATCCTAAAAACGTGAATGATTTTTCGATCAAAGCACTTGCTGTGATGCTGCTTTCCTGCATCGTATCTGTGATGTCATCCTTCGCTCATCCCGTGCCGGATCGCCCACAGTGGCTGATTTATCCCGGTGGGGAAGGTCCAGGCAAGGGCAAGCACATCGTGCTGATTTCAGCGGATCAGGAATACCGCAGCGAACAATCGCTACCCATGCTGGCGGGGATTTTGTCCAAGCATCATGGATTTGATTGCACTGTGCTCTTCGGTGTGAATGGGCAAGGGCTCGTCGATCCCACGATGCCCGTCTATCCGGAAAAAGGTAAGGAGAGCGAATTCAAACCGCATCACATTCCTGGCATGGAACACTTGGCCAAAGCGGATCTGCTGATTTTTTCGGCTCGGTTGCTGACCTTGTCCGATGAGGAACTGAAGCACTGGGTGGGATATTTCGATTCGGGCAAACCCATCATCGGCCTGCGCACCGCGAACCATGCGTTCCGCAGTCCCTTGCCCTATGAAATGAACGGCAAACGCGTGACCATCGGCGACATTCTTGGCGGTAGTTTCATCAGTCATCATGGCAACTGGCAGGCGGATTCCACGCGTGGCGATATCGTGCCTGAACAGAAAAATCACCCCATCCTTGCCGGAGTCAACGATATTTGGGGTCTCACGGATGTCTATCGCACCTACAAGGAAGGCGAAGGTCTGCCTGCGGGATGCACCGCGCTGGTCATGGGTCAGCCCTTGATTGGTCGAATGCAAGGAGGTAAGGACAACCCGGAAAAAGAACCGCTACCGGTGGTGTGGCACAAGCTGTGGAAAACCAGCCAAGGCAAAGAAGCGCGGGTGCTGCAATCGACCATGGGTAGCGCCAAGGATCTGGAAAATCCCGGATTGCGCCGCATGATCGTGAATGCCGCCTACTGGGGGCTGGGCATGGAGGACAAGATTTCCGCCACCAGCTCGGTGGAATACGTTTCCGCATACCAACCGCTTTCCAGTGGATTCCATTACGAAAAACTCGGTGTCAAGCCGCAACCGGTTTCGGCGTTCCGATGATTAAGGTTCGCATGGGCTACGATCTAACAACATAGGGCCAGATGATTTGGCACAAAGAACACATAGGGCAAGAAATTTTGCTGAACATGCTGATGCCTTTTTCTGATCTCTCTGTTTTTTGCGGTTGAGAAATCGGCGCGTCATTCACTCCGCCGGTGATTCGCACAAGTGCAGGATGAGAGTGCTGGATTGGGTGGTGTGGGAGCGTGGATCATAACTTTGTAGGAAACTTTCGATCTCCACGCGCAAGCGTTCGCAGTGCTTGTCCCACTTGGCCGTGCCACGGATTTGCATCGCGGCTTCCTTGATGTGGAGGAAACGGATTTCGTTCGCACCAGCGGTGCAGAGTTCATCGATCTCGCGGCGCAGCATCGGGAACAGCGCCAACTCGACAGAGCAGTGATGTTCTTGCATCAAACGCAACAGGCAAACTTGCACCGGTGGTGCCATCGGCTTGAGCGCCTGGGCAATGGTGTCGCAGCCGATGTGTTGAAGCATGCGGCGCATTTTGTCGTAGAGTGCCGGCAGCGGCAGCAAACGCAGCGGGCATTTGTTCTCCAAGTAGTGGAAAATCCCCTGACAGATTTCATCGATAAAAGGGAAATCCTGACGGTCCGCATCGTGCATGGCGCGGCATAGGGCATCGCGCAGCCACTGGGAATCGTAGCACGATACCTGATGACGGCCGACTTGGAGAACGGGGCGGTTGCCGATGAGTGCGATCACTGTGTTTGGTTAGGGAAGCAGGGACGTGGGGTGAGGATGTGAGTGGACGGGCTTAGGGCTGGGATGGTAAAAAAGTTAGTCTTTGAAGAGGCGACGTTGCATCGGATCGCGGGCAGCGCGGCGCTCCAATGCTTGGATTTCGTTGATGAACTCGCCGACGTTGTCGAACTGCCGATACACGGAAACGTAGCGCACGTAGGCAACGGGGTCGATCGAATGGAGTTTGTCCATCACCTTGGCGCCGATGGCGGCGGAGGGCACCTCGGTCAAGTGATCCTTGTGCAGTTCACTGAGGATTTCTTCCACGGCGCGATCAAGCCGGTCCATGGGGACAGGGCGTTTTTCACAAGCTTTCACAAGACCACGGAACAATTTTTCACGATTCAGTGCCTCGCGCGTGCCGTCGCGTTTCACCACCCGCAGCTCCGTGCGCTCGATCTGCTCGTAGGAGGTATAGCGGTAATTGCAGAGTAGACACTCGCGACGTCGCCGAATGGTGGTGCCGTCCTTCGACATCCTCGAGTCGAGAACTTTGTCTTTGAGGGAACCACATTGGATGCAACGCATGAGCGGGAAAAAAACGACGTGCAAAAACTAAGAAAGAACATTTGGTGGTGTCAAAACGATTTGTATAGCAGGTCTGGTATGTTGCTGCATCAAGGGTTGCGGGAATTACTAAATATCTAGTAATGCTTAAATAATTTGCAAAGCATCGAAAATGCCGTGTTGTGGGAGGTGCCGAGAAAGAACTCGAATCACCAACCATAACGAGGGGGCGGACCATCATGGTGACTCGTGTGGCAGGAATGCGGCGGAGCGCAGCCCTTGTCATGGCTCAGCAGGGCGGCGACCACCGCCGCACCCACCACGAGAGGCACTACGGTCTCTGCGCAGTTTGCAGGATAGGGAGCGGGGCCATAAGTGGGGCCATAATACGGATCGGCGCAAGACGAAAAAAGGATGGCGGAGGCGACGATGGCGAGGATCGACGAACGTTTCATGGCAATCCTTGCGACGGTGCCGCGCGACAAATATTCAAAACCATTTCCGCGAAGGCCCAGCGCGGTGCCCTACTGATGACACAACGGATTCTCGATTTCTGACAAGTGTTCGATAGCATGTCGGTATTGCCAAGACGTTTTCTGCATATGCGCCTCATCCTTCCTTTGCTGCTTTGTCTGTCCGCGCTCGCGGCATCTTTGATTCAACCGAAAAAAGGAGCACGCCGATTGGAGGTGCTGTTTTTTGGAGCGCCTACAGCCGCCCATCCCGGTCATGATCCCGTCACGCGTTATCGTGTGATCAAACGCAATCTTGGCACGGAGGGCATCAATTTCACGTATTCGGAAAACCCAGCCGAAGTATTCAAGGCGGACACCTTGCGTCAATTCGATGCGGTGATGATGTATGGCAACTGGAGCCAGAACCAAGCGATGCCGCCGGAACAACTGAAGGCATTGACGGAATTTGTGGAGAGCGGTCACGGGTTTTTACCGATCCATTGCGCTTCCGCCTGCTACGGTGGCTCTCCTGAGTTTATCAAGCTGGTGGGCGGACGTTTCAAGTCCCACACCACTGGTGAGTTTGAGCCGAAGACTGTGAACACCAAACATCCGATCACGGCGGATTACCGAGGATTTTCCGCGTGGGATGAGACATACGTTCACGACAGTCATGGCGATGACCGCACCATTCTGCAAACCCGCGATGAAGAGCCCTGGACCTGGGTGCGCCAACAGGGCAAAGGTCGGGTGTTTTACACCGCCTCGGGTCACGATCACCGGGTGTGGGATCTGCCACAATTTCACGATTTGTTGAAACGCGCCGTCTATTGGTCGGTGGGGCCTGCCGCTTACGATCAACTGAAAGCCCTCGATCTGCCGAAATTGGAGATGGAGCCGATGAAATTGCCCGGCTACCTCAAGCGTGAGTTGATTCCGCAGGGCCAGAAGCCGCTGAAGCCGGAGGATTCGATCAAAATGGCGCAAGTGCCCGTGGGCTTTGAAATTTCACTCTTCGCCAGCGAGCCGAACATTGTGAATCCCATCAATGTGGCATGGGACCATAAAGGGAGGGCGTTTGTGCTGCAGACGGTCGATTATCCAAACAATCTCCATGACAACAAGATGGGCAATGACAAGATCACCATCTGCGAGGATACCGATAGCGATGGCAGGGCGGATAAATTTACGGTGTTCGCCGATAAGCTGTCCATCCCCACGTCGCTGTGTTTCGTAGGTACCCGATTGCTGTGCACGAACGCGTCCGAGATTCTTTTGTTGGAAGACACCGACGGCGACGATAAGGCGGATGTGCGGAAAACCATCATCGAAGGGTTCGGCATCGGCGATACCCATGCGGGTGTCTCCAACATGCGATTGGGTCTCGACAACTGGGTCTATGCCACCGTCGGCTACAGCGGATTCCGTGGCTCCGTGGGAGGCAAAGACATTTCGTTTTCCTCTGGCTTGTTCCGTTTCCTTCCCGATGGCTCGCGGTTGGAATATTTGCAGAGTACGACCAATAATACGTGGGGTCTTGGTTTTACGTCGGACTTTGATATTCTCGGCTCCACGGCGAATGGCAATCCTTCTTGGGTGTATACTTTTGCGAAAGAGCGCTATGAAACCTTCGGTCTGACTCAGCCCAAAACACCGCGCGCGGATGACAATCCTTTGTTCAATCCCTCCTCGAACGACATCCGTCAGGTCGATCAGTTCGAACGCTACACCGCGGGAGCAGGTCATAGTTTTTACACTTCCACGCGTTTCCCCGAGGAATATCGCGAGAAGTATGCCTTTGTCACCGAAGGCACAGGCAAGCTGGTCGGACAATTTGTCGTCTCGCCCAAAGGTGCTGGCTATCAAGCGAAACAATCTTACAACAACCTTTACAGTTCCGCCGATGCCTGGTCCGGTCCCGTGGCGGCAGAAACCGGTCCCGATGGCGCGGTGTGGATTAGCGATTGGTATAACCTGATCATCCAGCACAATCCCACACCGAACAAAGCGAATTCTGGGCTCGATGCCAAAAACGGCAAGGGCAATGCCTACGAAACTCCGGTGCGCGACACACAACACGGACGGGTCTATCGGATTTATCCCGCCGGCACGCGGGATGATAAGAATCCTGGGTTGGATTTGTCCAAGCAGGACACCTTGGTCGCCGCTTTGTCGCATCCGAATTTGTTCTGGCGCATGACCGCCCAGAGCTTGCTGATTCAGAGAGGGAAGAACGATGTCATTCCCGCCCTGAAGGAATTGGTGACGAAGTCGGAAGTGGCTTCCGCACACGCGTTCGCGGTGTTGGCGGTGTCTCACGTGCTGGATGATGCCGGCATCGCCACGGCTCTGCGTTCGCCGCATCGTGCTTTGCGTCGCATCGCTGTCGATTATGCCGGAAAAACCGCTCCTGCCGTATTGTTGGCCTCGGCCACGGGGCCTGATCTAGGCACGAAGTCGCCCCGCGAACTCGCGGAAAAATGCGTCGCACTGTCCTATGGCGCGCCTTCGGAAGAATTGGCTCGATTGCTCTACAGCATGGCGACGGACTCTTCGAAGGAATTGTTCGCGGATGCGGTGTTGGCCGATGCATGGCAGATCGCCGCGCGACGGAATGCCGCGGCCATCATCGCTCTTGCCGATGCGCAGGGAGGTAAAAAGGTTTCCACAGTTCCACCTGCCAACTTCATGCCGAATGCTGATTTTTCGGAAGTGGAAAATGGCAAGCCCAAGGGCTGGTCACTTCGTATGTATGGCGGCAATCGGAATGGAGTGAAGATGAGCGTATCCGATCAGGGGCGCAATCAAAGCAAAGCGCTGCAGATGACTGCCACCGAATCCGTGGACGCGGGTGCGGGCATCGAACTGCAACTGGAACCGAACACGACCTATCGCTTTTCCGCGTGGGTGCGCACGGAGAATGTGAAGCGCACCGGAGGCCTAGGAGCCATGATCAATGTGCATGGCGCACAGGAGAAATCCAAGGGTATGGACGGCACTAAGGACTGGCAATTGCTCAGCTTCGACTTCAAGACGGATGGCGATGGTCGCGAGCTCCTGCATTGTCTTTTAGGCGGTTATGGTGGTTCCACGGGAACCGCTTGGTTCGATGATTTGTCTCTGACCAAACTCGGCGGCGGCGGAAGTCCTCAGTCGGCTCTGGATGGATTGCGTGCTTGGTATGCCAGCTCTGCCAAACCAGCGAGTGTCGTGGAAAAGAAAAACAAAGTGGATGCTGCGGTTCTCAAGCGTGGCTCTGAGGTGTATGCGCTCACCTGCACCGCCTGCCACCAACCGGATGGCCAAGGCACTCCGGGAGCGTTTCCTCCGCTCGATGGCTCGGAGTGGCTGGTCAACGATCCGGAGTTGCCGATCAAGATTGTTCTCAAAGGGCTGCAAGGACCGGTCACCGTCAAGGGCGTGAAATTCACCAGCGTGATGCCGCCGCACAACGATCTCGATGATCAGAAAATCGCCGATGTTCTCAGCTTTGCGCGTCATTCATGGAGCAATGATGCGCCCGCCATATCACCTGATCAGGTGAAAACCATCCGAGAAAAAATCAAAACTCAGCTTCAGCCATGGACGGCCAAGGAGTTGGGGAAAGATTGAGGCCAGCCAGGTCGGGATGGTCTTCGGGCTGTCCTGCCAAAAAAAGCATGGTGGACGGTCAGGGATCATGTTTTCTGATCGTTTAGGTCTTATCGGGTTCCCTTAGAATGTGATCGCATCCGTGTGATTTTTTTCCACGCTTGCACCATGGTCAGGCATCAGCCTCTCCACAAGCTGCGGATGATTTCGGCCGCACCCGTTTGCATAGGCAATTTGCTCAATCATTCGTTGCACAATCCTGCCCTTCACTGTTAGGCTGCATGTCGTTCCTCGCAGGAGGAGATCCTCTGTCGTTGCTGTAGCTCATTCCACCGCATGATTGCCCATATTCTTCGCCGTCCGATCTCAGTTCTTGTCGCCGTGGCCGCGATTCTCTGTGGCTCTTATCTGGCGATTCGAAACATGCCGCGCGATATTTTCCCGCCATTGGGCGTGCCGACAATCTATGTGGCGCAGCCATACGGCGGCATGGATGCCTCACAAATGGAGTCATATTTGACCTATTTTTACGAGTATCACTTTCTCTACATCGCGAACCTGAAGCATGTGGAATCGAAGACCATTCAGGGTGCTTCGATCATGAAACTGGAGTTCCATCCCAACACCGACATGTCGGCGGCGATGGCAGAGACAATCTCGTATGTGAACCGTGCACGCGCCTTTATGCCCGCGGGTGCGCCGAATCCTTTCGTCACGCGCTTCGATGCCGGCTCGGTGCCGGTGGGTTATCTCACGTTCTCCACGGAAAATCCCAACCGCACACTCGGGCAAATGCAGGACGAGGCCTTGAACAAGGTGCGTCCTTTGTTTGCCACGTTACCCGGCGTTTCTGCGCCGCCACCTTTCGGCGGTTCGGCTCGCACGATCGTAGTGAATGTGGATGCGGACAAACTGCGCGCCCGCGGTCTCAGCCCCGATGAGGTGGTCCAAACGATCGCCAAGAGCAACGTCGTATCTCCGTCCGGCAACATGATTCTCGGTGATCTCTATCCGATCGTGCCGATGAATACCGTGGTCGGTAAGCCCGCTGAACTCGCCGATGTGCCGATCCGCTCCGCGGCCGACGGCGCGGTCTATGTGCGCGATGTGGCTACGGTTACCGATGGCTCGGATATCACGACGTCGTTCGCCTTGGTGAACGGTCGTCGCACGGTCTATCTGCCGGTGACGAAACGCTCCGAGGCTTCGACCCTCGCGGTGGTGGAGCAGGTGAAAAGTAACATCCCGAAGTTTCAGTCGGCCGTCTCGGAAGACGTGAAAGTTTCCTACGAGTTCGATCAATCGCCGGTGGTGTGGAGTTCCATCAACTCTCTGGTGAAAGAAGCGGGACTGGGAGCGATTCTCACTGGATTGATGGTGCTGCTTTTTTTACGTGACCTGCGCAGTGCTTTCATCGTCGTGGTGAACATCCCACTCTCCCTGTTGGCGGCATCCTTGGCGATGTGGCTCACGGGACAAACGGTGAACCTGATGACGCTCGGCGGTCTCGCTTTGGCGGTGGGTATCCTCGTCGATGAAGCAACGGTCGCGGTGGAAAACATCCATGCCCGCATGGCGCGCGGTGCTCTGGTAGGCAGGGCATCTGCTGATGCGATCAAAGAAACAGCTCTGCCACGCTTGTTGGCGATGCTCTGCATTCTGGCCATGTTCATCCCAGCCTTTTTCATGGAAGGCGCTGCGCGCGCCTTGTTTCAACCGTTGGCATGGGCCGTGGGCTTCTCGATGATCGCGAGCTATTTGCTTTCCTCCAGCTTGGTGCCGGTATTGGCGATTTGGCTGCTCCGTGGTCGCAAGGCACACGAGGAGAAACCGTTTTTTCTCGCCCGCTGGTATGAAGCTTGGTTGCGTCCTGTCATCGCCATGCGCTGGATTCTCATTCCGGTCTATCTGGGCGGCTCGGCGCTGCTTGTAATAGGCATCGCCCCTCGGCTCGGCACGGAAATTTTCCCGCGCGCGAATACCGATCAGTTCGCCCTGCGTTTCCGTGCCACAGCAGGAACCCGTGTGGAAAAAACCGAGGAGTATGCGAAGGCGGTGCTTTCGCTGATCGAACGAGAAGTCGGCAAGGATAAGATCAAACTTACCATGGGCCTCGTCGGCGTGCATGCTGCGAATTACCCCGTAAACCTCATCCACCTTTGGAACGGCGGCCCCGAGGAAGGCTGGCTGGCAGTGCAGTTGCAGCGAGGCGCGGGCGTGAATGTGTTTTCCTTGCAGGAAAAATTGCGCGACGTGTTGAAGCGGGAAATGCCGCAGTTGCGAGTGTCGTTCGAGCCCTCGGACATCACCACGCGGGTGATGTCTTTTGGTGCGCCTACGCCCATCGAGATCGCCGTCGGCGGCGCGGATCTGCAGGTATCGAAGGCCCATGCGGAAAAGATTCTTACCGAGATGCGCAAAGTGCCCGAGCTGCGTGATGTGCAGATCGCCCAGGAAACCGAATTCCCCTCGGTGAAGATCGAGGTTGACCGTGAGCGCGCGGGCTTGCTCGGCGTGAACATGCAGGACGTGGCGCGGGCAATGGTCGCCGCCACTACGTCGAGTCGTTTTACCCAAGCGAATTTTTGGGCGGATCCGAGCAAAGGTGTTTCCTACAATGTGCAGGTGCAAATTCCGCAAGCGGATACGAAAACCCTGGAGGACCTCGGTAACATCGACGTCGCTTCATCCTCAGGTCAGCCAGTCGCTCTGCGCCATTTCGCCAAGATCAGTAATGCCACTTCGGTGAGCCAGTTCGAGCGGTTCAACATGGCGCGTCTCATTTCCGTGACGGCGAACTACCACGCCACCGATTACGGCACGGCGATGAAAAAGGTGCGTGCCGCCATTGCTGCCGCCGGTGCACCACCTCCGAAGACCAGCATCGAACTGCGCGGACAGGCTCCTACCATGGATGCTCTGGAAAAAGGCTTCCGTCAGGGACTTGCGATCGCGGTGCTGGTGTTGTTTTTCCTGCTCGCCGCCTATTTTCAATCCTGGCGCATGGCCTTGATCGCCATTTCCACGGTGCCCGCGGTGTTGTTAGGAGTCGTCGTCATGCTGTGGCTCACCGGCACGACCTTGAACATTCAGTCGGCGATCGGCAGCATCATGGCCATCGGCGTGGCGCTGGCGAATGCGATTCTGTTAGTGACCTTCGCCGAGCGCGAACGTCGTGCGAATGAAGGAGATCCTCGCATGGGCGCAAGGCTTGGTGCTTCCTCGCGTTTGCGACCCATCATGATGACCTCCATGGCGATGATTGCCGGCATGATTCCGATGGCCCTAGGCGCCGGCGAAGGCGGAGAACAAATTGCACCGCTCGGTCGTGCTGTCGTCGGTGGTCTGGTCTTCGCCACCGCCGCAACCTTGCTGCTTCTACCTGCCTGTTTTGCTCTCTTTGCCGGAAAAAACACCGACTCCCTATCGCTTGATCCCGATGACGAGACGAGCGTTCACTATCATCCTTCCACTTCAGTCTAACAAATTCTATGATGCGACTTCTCACCATCTTATGTTTTCTTGCCGCACCTCTCTGTGCTGTGGAGGTTATGCTCTCACCACTGCAACGTGGTAGCATCCACCGATGGGTGACCATTCCCGCCACTTTGCAACCGAACCAATCCACCACCTTGCACGCGCGCGTTTCCGGTCATGTGAAATCGATCAGCGTCGATGTCGGAGATCGTGTCAAGGCGGGGCAAGTGCTTGCCGTGCTCGAAGTGCCTGAACTGGAGGCCGATCTCATCAGTGCACAAACGGCGCGCGCAGTTGCCGTCACCACCTTCCAACGCCTCACCATGGCTAGCGAAAAAGCGCCTGGTCTGGTCTTGCCGCAGGATCTCGAGGAAGCTGAGGGAGCGGTAAAAATCGCCGATGCTGCTCAGAAACGCACCGAAGTGTTGTTAGACTACGCTAGCATCAAAGCGCCCTTCGATGGTATCGTTACCGCACGCCACGCTGATCTCGGCGCCTTCATCCCCGCAGGAGGCACGGACAAGGCCGGTGCTGTCGTGACCATCGCCGATGTTTCAACCCTGCGCGCCGATATCCCCGTGCCTGAAGCGGAAGCGAAGTTCATGAAACCCGGCACGCTCGCCCGCATCGTGGGGCATGAGTGGGAAGGCAAAGTTTCACGCAGCGCGCAGACCATCGATGCCCGCTCGGCAACGATGAAAATCGAAGTTGATATTACCAATGCCGACGGCAAATGGATTGACGGCAGCTACGTCAAAGCCCAACTCGCTGCCGAAACGCACACCAACGCTCTGCTTGCTCCTGCGAGTGCCGTATTCATCGAAAAAGTATCTTCGTCCGTATTTTTGTTCAAAGACGGCAAGGCGGTAAAAACCCCCGTCACCACAGGTTTCAACGATGGCAAAAACATCGAGATTCTCAGTGGTCTGCAAGGCGAAGAAGTCATCATCGTAATCACCGGTCTGACACTGACCGATGGCCAAGTCGTGACTGCGAAAAAATAAACCCCACCACTCATGCGCGGCATTCTGTTATCTTTCGTTCTCGTGGTATCGGTGCAAGCTAGCGAGCTGGCGGCAGGGACATCGAACGACATCAACCTCGCCACGGCGCTGCGTCTGGCGGGAGCGAATCATCTCGATATCGAAGCGGCGCGCGTTTCTTTGCAAACCGCACGTGCGCAGCACGCCGATACACGCCGGAAATTTTTCCCATGGCTCAGCGTGGGCACGAGCTACCATCGCACCGCCGGAAACTTGCAGGACATCCCCGGCAACGTCACCGAGGAATCAAAAAACAACTACCAAGCCGGGATCGGCGTCGCGGCGGAACTGCGCGTGGGCGAAGCGATCTATCGAAATCTTTCCGCCAAACAACGCGCCAAGGCTGCGGAGTATCAGGTCGATGCAGCGCGCAACCAATCGGTGGCACAAGTCACGCAAGCCTACTTCCGTCTGCTGCGGGCGCAGGCGTGTTTGCAAGTGAGCCAGCAATCGCGCGTGCTGGCGGGTGATTACGAAACCCAACTGGCTGCCGCAGTGAAAGCGGGGGTGGCCTTCGAATCCGACCAACTGCGCGCTCAGGTGCAAACGTTTCGCCATGACCTGATGATACGCAAAGGCCAAGAAGACGTCGAAACGGCATCGGCGACATTGTGTGAAATGCTGCGTTTGCCCAACGGGCTGAAGCTGCGTGGCGACACCGGTGAACTCACACCGCTCAGCGATGTTTCTCCTGATGCCTCACTCGCGTCGCTGATCACCACTGCACTCAACCGACGTCCGGAGTTGCGGAGTCGCGAAGCCATGCTCGCCGCCGCCACCACCGATGCCGAGGGAACGCGAAAGGCGCCGTATTATCCGGATCTCACCGTGCGCGGTTTTTTCGGAGGATTTGGCGGCGGCTTTAACTCCAGCACGGGGAATTTCGATGATACTGCGGATGGTGTGATCGGCCTCGGTTGGCGTGTGGGTCCTGGTGGATTGTTTGACAGCCAGCGCAGCGTCACAGCAAACAGTATCGCTGACCAGGAGAGGATCCTTGTGGAAAAAACCCGACAACGAATCACTCGCGAAGTGCTGGAATCGGTGGCGGCGGTTCGGTCCCTGCGCGATCGACGCGCCATCGCCGAAAAACTGTTAGCTTCGGCGGAAAAAGCCTACGCCCTCACCCGTGAAAGGGGCCAACAAGGCATCGGCGGTGTGCTGGAAACCCTGCGCTCGGAAGAAGACCTCAGCTTCGCCCGGCTGGCGTATTTCGATCTCATCACCGAGTCGAACATCGCGCAGACGCAACTGCGCTATGCCATAGGGGTTTCTCGATAGACATGACAAATGTTTCGAGATAGAAATTGTTTTTTCATGAACTCGATTGCACCTACCTCGGCCACAAAAACCTTCTCTCGCGGGTGCCTTATCTATCTCGCTGTCGGCATTACGACATTCATGATCGTCTTCATGACAGCCGCAGTGATTACCTATCTGATGCCGAAAAAATTTGTGAGTAATGCGATCATTCAAGTGCGTCCCTTCACCCAAATGGGACAGAGCATCACTCCACAATTTTTTGTTACCGAGTCAGAGGTGATCAAATCCAATCTCACCCTCAAGCCCGTGGTGCAGAAACTGGAACTGCTCGAAAAATGGATGACACCTGAGGATCAAGCGATTTCAATTTTGCAGAGCACTTTGAGACTACAACACATCCGCGGCACAGACCTGATCGAAATCAATGTGTTGCACCAGGATCCGGAGCAGGCTCGTGACATTGCGATGGAGGTTTATCGTTCTTATAAGCTACGTCGTGAGGAAAAAGCACAAGAAGAGATTAAGAACTTTCATGCGGAGATGGAAAAGGCCGTCTTGGATCAACATGATCTGGTGGCAGAAAAACGTAAACTAAGAGATCATACCTTACGCCGAGCGCCTTATCATCCAGGAGATTCTAGTATCGCGACTCCGCCACTTGATGGCAAAGTTCTTCAGATTCAGCGCGAGGCTCAGATAGAATTCGAAACTCAACAAGCTTTGTTAGAAAGGATGCGCGAGAAATTGGCGATGGAAAGAATGAACTCCAAGCTAGTCTCACTAGTGGAGCTCCATGAGGAGCCTCTTGTCGCGCAGTTTCCATCCAGCCCCAACGTCAATCTCAACCTGATTATGGGAGCAACGCTTGGACTGATCTTTGGATGCGGCATGGCCTTGTTCGTGCGTTTGGTCTTCGGGCGTAAGATATCCGGGTAACATTCTCGCGGCGAACGCCGCTTTGGACTGCTGCGAGAAATCGCAGCTTTCCGATCGTGATGGGACCTTGGGAAAAGGGTGTCGTTGCTTGGCAGAATGTTTTCAGGCGCTTCGCAAAGCGGTGATTGCTCACCGCAGTCCAAAGCCTACGGCGAAAAGAAGAAAGCCGCCATGACGGCGGCTTTCCCTGCGGATTTTCCTAAACCAACTGTTATTTCCAGTTGGTGATGTTGTCTTGGGCTTGCTGGTCGGTGCCAGCGGCGTTGCCGCTGACGGTATCGGGACCGAAGGACCAGAGGTCGAAGTCCGGATTCATGCAATCCGTATTGACTGCGCCGGTGGCGTTGACGCCTGAGCGATAGCGGTAGTTTTGCCCCCAAGGATCGCGGATCGTGTTTTGCGGAGAAGCAATTGGGTTGCTGCTCCAACCTTGTTTGTTGCTCGATGGATCCAGTTCGGCGAGATAAATGCGCTGACTGGGATCCGCTCCCACGCCCGCCCCGTTGTTGTCGCTATCCCAATACAGGGCGAGAAACAACACATTCGAACCTTGATCGCCGCTGGTGCCAGTATCAGTGGCCACTGGGTAACGGCCGAAGTCCAGTTTGTATTCCTCGAGACCGGAGGAGAGCATGCCGATTTGCGCTTTGCATTTCTGCACGGCCTGGTTGCGCTGCATGAAGCCTAGGCCCCCCATGGTCAGGGCGGCTAGGATGACGATGATGGTAATCACTACCAGCAACTCCATGAGTGTGAAACCGCGACTCCGGGAAGGGGACGACAACGAGACTTTCATAACTTCGTGGGGATTGACCTTGGCTCGCATCACTGCTGGCCCATTTGGTTGATGATCTTGATCAGCGGCAGGAACAGAGCGAATACGACCGAACCGACGACCAGAGCAAGGAACACGATCATGATAGGTTCCAGAATACTGGTGAGTGCGGTCACCGCGTTGTCAACTTCATCGTCATACACGTCGGCAATTTTCAACAACATTTCGGGAAGTTGACCGGTTTCCTCACCCACGTCCACCATCGAAATCACCATGTTCGGGAAAACTCCGGAAGCTTGTAGCGGGGTCACGATGGATTCCCCCTCTTTCACCGCTTCGTGAACCTGCGCGATGGCTTGCGAAATAACCACATTGCCCGCGGTTTCCTTGGTGATGTTCAAGGCTTGCAGAATCGGCACACCCGAGGTGACCAGAGTGCCCAAGGTGCGGGAGAATCTCGATACGGCACTCTTGCGCTGAATGTCCCCGAAGATGGGCAGCTTGAGCTTGAGGGCATCAAGGAAATTACGCCCTTTCGGCGTGCGACCCCAGGAGGCGAGACCGAGATAGATGCCGGTGAAGGCCAGCAGGATCCAGACGATATTGGGAATGATCCAGACGGTAGGTTTGATCAGGAAATCCGAAAAGCCGAAGACCGCACGAGAAATCAGCGGCAGCTCCGCATCACCCATTTCCGAGAACATGTCCTTGAACTTCGGAACGATGAAAACCATCAGGAAAAGCAGGATGGAGACGGCGATAAACATCACGATCACCGGATAAACCATGGCCGAAACGATTTTGTTTTTCAGCTTGTGGGCTTTCTCTTGGTATTCCGCCAAACGGTTGAGCACCACTTCCAGCACACCACCCAGTTCGCCAGCTTTCACCATGTTGACGTAGAGCTTGTTGAAAATTTTCGGATGCTGAGCCAGCGATTCGGAGAAGGTGGAGCCACCCTGCACGGAGTCACCCAACGCATCGATAGTGCTGCGGAGCACAGGGTTCGGCTCCTGTTTTCCCAGCACATTGAGACCGCGCAACAGCGGCAGACCGGAGTCGATCAGCGTGGCTAGCTGACGCGTGAAAATCATCAGGATCTTGGGCTTAATCCGTCCACCGGTTTTCGCCTTGGGAGCTGATTTTCCAGCTGCGGTTTTTTTCCCACCTTTTTTCCCGGGCTGACCGGACAGGGCGATCTGGGTGGGGTAAAGCCCGTTTTGGCGCAGCTTGGCAAGAGCATCGGACTCATTGGAAGCTTCGATTGTGCCAGAGGTCTGTTCACCTTTGGCATCCATGGCAATGTATTGGAAATTCGGCATGATGGGAAAACGGGTTTATCGTGGGGTGAAGTCAGAACGAGTTAAGACAAAAGATAGGGGATTGGCGATGAATTTTTTTGCAAGGGCTGGATTTTTTCGCATGTCATACTCAGGTGTATTTCAGCACCTCCTCGATGGTGGTGTTGCCGAGGTAAATATTGCGCAGTCCGTCCTCACGAAGTGTCTGCATACCAAGTTCCACGGCTTTTTGTTTGATCACCACGGAGGGCGCGCGTTCGATGATCAGGTCGCGGATGGGGTCAGTGATGTCGAGCAACTCATAAAGTCCCTGACGACCGCGGTAGCCGGATTGCCCGCAGGAATCGCAGCCACGACCGGTGTAGAAGCTCTTGTCCCCGATTTCATGCGAAGAGACGCCCAGTTGGGTGAGGATCGCCTCGTTCGGTTCGTAGGGAGATTTACAATCTTTGCAAATCGTGCGGACCAGACGCTGGGCGAGGACGCCTTCCAATGAGGCTGCGACGAGGAACGGTTCGCAGCCCATGTCGATCAGACGCGTCACTGCGCCGGGAGCATCGTTGGTGTGGAGGGTGGAGAGCACCAAGTGACCTGTCAGCGCCGCCTGAATGGCGATCTGAGCGGTATCAATGTCACGCATTTCCCCGATCATGATGCGGTCTGGGTCCTGACGCAGGAAGGCGCGGAGAATGCGCGGGAAATCGAGACCTATGCTCTCTTGCACGGGAATTTGCACGATGCCATCAATGTCATACTCGACCGGATCTTCGGCGGTGAGCAACTTGGAATCGATGGTGTTGATGCGGCGCAGCGCGGCGTAGAGCGTGGTGGTTTTTCCGGCTCCAGTGGGACCGGTCACGATGAAAATGCCGTTCGGTTTCTCGATGGTTTCGCCAATGTATTCGTAAATATGCGGTGGTAACCCCAGGTTTTCCAGCGAGAGGTTCACCGAGGAGCGGTCGAGCACGCGGAGCACCACGGATTCGCCATACTGGGTAGGCAGCGAAGAAACGCGCATGTCCACCTGCTTGTCGCCGAACTGTTTGACGATACGGCCGTCCTGCGGGATGCGGCGCTCGGCGATGTTCATATTGGACATCACCTTAACGCGCGAAATGATGGGCAGTGCAAGGTGCACGGGAGGGGGAGCCATTTCGTAGAGAGCGCCATCGATCCGGTAGCGGATTTTAAACTCCTTTTCGAAGGGTTCGAAGTGAATGTCAGAGGCCTTTTCCTTGATCGCCTGATAGAGCACCAGATCGACATACCGGATGATGGGCGCCGAATTTGCCTCGGCCTCAACATCCACGGAATTCGGATCGGCACCGCCGTCGAATTCCAGCTGGCCGAGAATGTCTTCCATCGCTTTGCCATCGCCGCCGTAGAGTTGGCTGATACGATCCTCCACGATGTAATCGGGAGCCACAAACACCTGGATTTCTCGATCGAGAGCAAAGCGCAGGTCTTCTACGGTTTGCGGGTTCAGCGGATCAACGAGGCAGACTTGCAGGCCTTCGGTGGAGACGCCGATCGGCAACGCGCCATGCAAACGGGCCAAGCCGGCGGGTAGCATCGCCAGAATGTCGTACGAGGGCGACCAGTCGGTCAAATCCACCATTTCCGTGGACAGTTCCGCGGCGACCATGGGCCAGATATCGTTGCGATGTTGAATGACCTGATAGTCGGCGAGAATTTCTCCGATCTCTTTGCCACTGTGATCGATCTCCGCGAGAATATCGTTCGCCAGGGCATGGTCGATCATGCCGCGATTGATGAAAAGGTCGAGAACCTGTTGGTTGTCCATGATGTGAAGTTTTTTTAAGACGAATAAAAATTCTGGAAGGATGATCAATCGAAGTCTGCCATGGTGACGTGGATGACTTCTTCGGCGGTCGTAAGTCCGGAGAGCACCTTGCGGATGCCGTCCTCACGCATCGAGCGCATGCCCATTTCCCGAGCTCTTTTGCGCAGCTGGGATGACGAAAGGTCGGCGTTGATGAGGTGGCGGACCTCGTCATCAATTTCGAAAATCTCGAATATCCCCATCCGGCCACGAAACCCTTTCTTGCGGCATTTTTCGCATCCCACGGGACCATAGATGGTGGAATCCACCATGCGTGAGGCATCCAGGCGCAAGGCCCGCAATTCCTTGTCGGTCATGGGCATTTCCTTTTTGCAACCGGGGCAAAGTTTGCGCACCAGTCGCTGGGCCAGCACGGCGCGCACCGCAGAGGCGATGAGGAAGCGCTTGATGCCAATGTCCGCCAGACGAGCCACCGCGGAAGGGGCGTCGTTGGTGTGGAGCGTGGAGAACACCAAGTGGCCGGTGAGCGATGCATTGATCGCGATATTGGCCGTTTCCGCATCACGAATCTCACCGATCATGATGATGTTCGGCGCCTGACGCAGCATGGCTCGCAGGGCGTTGGAGAAAGTCATGCCGATGTCCGATT
>JBJOMZ010000052.1:0-19153 GCA_046052105.1 Verrucomicrobiota bacterium
GAGTCCACTGCGTTGGGACGGCTTTCAGGTCAACACCGATTCTTTCGAAGCGTCCGGATCGTCGGCGATGAAGCAAATTTCCGTGGAGGGGATCAAAACTGGCATTGATGCAGGCGGTGTGATACGTGGTGTATGGAGTGTCAGTCCCAGTCGCATCACTAAACTATCCGCCACATGGGACGCGACGGTTAAGGCTAAAGCCCCATCCACTGATGAAACCGTCGACGCTCCTGCCGTTGCCCCCTCGAAGGCGAAAGCTTGGTATGACGCCTGGATACCCAAAGCCATTGAGACCGATACTCTGGTGGTCAACGATTCCTCATTCCGCTTGATCACGGCCGACGGCGAAGCTCAGTGGGCTGGCACGAGATGGGAAGTGGAACCTACCGACTCGTTTGATAAGTGCAAACTACGCGGCAATGGAGGTAAGATAAGGGTTCCCTATGCATGGGCTCCCGAGCTAAAGCTGGAGAAAATGCGTCTCACGTATCAGAAGGGGTATGTCTATCTCACGGATGCCGCATACCGAGTCTATCAAAACGGCCATTTGGATGTCGGGGGAGAGCTTGATCTTGAGAATCGCAATTATTCGGTAGAGGGATCTCTGCGCGATGTCATGTGTCACGAGGTGTTGCCTGCTGATTGGCGCCAGCGGCTCACGGGCAGAGTGGGCAGTTCTTTCACCATCCGTTCCGGATCATCCTCACCCACCGTGAAGGGGCATCTTCAAATCGATCAAGGCATCCTCACCGCGTTGCCCATTCTCGATAAACTGGCCGCTTATTCCCAGTCTCTTCGGTTCCGAACCCTCACCCTCCACGCGGCCGAATGTGACTACGAGTGGAGTGGCGATCGCTTGGTTCTGACCAACGTCAAATTGGGCTCTGAGGGATTGGCCCGCATGGAGGGGAAAATCACGTTGATGAGATCGGGACCGGGAGCGGATTATCAATTGAGCGGCGATTTTCAAGTCGGCCTCGCACCTGGAACTCTGGCTCAGATTCCCGGTGCGGAAGAAGATGTTTTTTCACCCGGTGAAAGGGGCTTGTTGTGGGCGCCCATGCGACTCAGCGGCACTCTCAATGACCCGAAGGAGGATCTCAGCGAACGCCTGATGGCTGCGGCCGGAGCAAGGATGTTCGAGATCATACCAGCGACTGGCGTCAAAGTGCTCAAATACACCCAGCAGGTGGTGGAGGATGCCGCATCGGGCAACGGAGCGGTGAACAAGGCCGTGGACGCCGGTGCCAAGGTCTTGGAAACTGGCACAGGGGTGGTAGATCAGGCTGTCCAGGGAGCCACGGGAGTAGTGGATGGCGTCATGGGAATCTTCGGCAGCACAAAAAAAACCGAGGTTTCTCCTGCACCAGAGCAAAAAACGACACCTCCGGATCCATCAAAAAAACCCTAGCAATCAAGTCCTCAGAGGCAGACTCGGCGGAACAATTCATCAAGCGGCAGTTGCATGCCGATGTAGAAATCTCCAAACTCGGCATAGCGGGCTGATACTTCGTCGAAGCGCATTTCGTAAACGATAGCCTTGATGTCAATCGTGTCCTTGGCCAATAGCGTTACCCCCCACTCGTATTCGTCCAAGCCCGTGGAGCCGGTGATGAGCTGGAGAATCCGGCCTGAATAGGTGCGGCCGACACGGGCGTGTCCAGCCATGAGTTCGCGACGAGCTTTGTAGTCGAGAGAATACCAGTTGTCGCTGCCACTGCGGCGCTTTGACATCGGATAAAAGCAGATCGCAGGCCAATCGGGTAAAACCGGATACAGCCTATGCTTCAGGTAGTGGGCCATGCGATCTTCAAATTCTTTCAATGCAGTGTCGAATTCCGGAGTGCCGCGTGTGAGAGATTTTTCTCCGATCAAGGTCTCCTCGATGTATTGCTCGGTCGTGGTCGTGTATTCGGACGACTCAGTTTGCGATAGGTAGGAATAACATGCGTTCAGAATATCAGCGCCCAGCGATAGGGTCAGACGTTTCTCAAAGGCATTCGCCACCTGCAGATCGGGTGTGAGTAGCATGAATCCGAGATCGGCCTTGGGTGTGGCGATGGCAAAGGTGAGCAGGTGCGTGTCAGGCGTGGATCGGATTTCCTGAACCAGCTGCGTAAGTCGCGTCTTGGCTCCGCGCTGCTCTTCCTGACTCAGGCATTGCCACTGCGAGTGGTCAATTTGATAGAACAGATGCATGACATGCCAGCCTTCGCGAGGAATCAATGGGGTATGGGTGCTCATGATGATCAAAAATTATTCAACGATGGTTGAGATCGGCGCGCTGAAGAGAAGCCGATAGGCGGAACTGGGGGCATTTTCATCGGGGCCTTCATAAACCCGGATGGTCCATGGTTTGACGAGGCGGGCCCGGTATGCTTCCTGATCGCCGAAACTGGTGAAGCCCGTGGTTGCGGAGAAGGTCTGCTCCAATGCGCCGCTTTTGGAAAAACAATGATTCTCAAAACGGTGAGTCACCGTATCACCGGCGATGCTGCCCTTGTCATTGTAAAAAATCACCCGTATGGAACCATGAGAAGAAGCGCATGATCCCAGAGAAATCCGCGCGACGGGAATCATGGTGACGTCCTGTCTGACCGTGTCCGCATTCGCTCCTTCCAGGATGGGTTTTCTCCAGAACGTATTGACGGCTCTCACCGTGGCCCATGTGCCGTTCGATGGGAGATCGGGCTGTTGGTAAGGATTCGGCTGAGCTTGCACCTCCGAGCGGAACGCCTGAACCGACCATAGGACGCCGTATGTCAGAAAGGAGAAGAAAAGAAGACAAGCCAGCCATTCAAGGCGCGACAATTTGAGGAACGATCGCAAGGATGTCTGGTTGGCCGCATTCGATTGCGGATTTTCCTTTGTAATGGAGGGCTGCGGAGGACCCACTGGGTTGTCATTCGCCGTGTCTGCCTCAGCCGGTTTTTGCGTGGTAATGCCAGGAATTTCTGCTTCGGGCGCCGGCGTCTCATTCTCAATGGGAACAAAACGGGCTTCTTCATGCTCCACTGCAGAAATCTCATGAGCTGCGGGCTCTGAAGCGGCTGGCTCGGTGGCTGTGGTCATCTCGACCTGCTCTGCGAATGGCATGGCTTCAGGCATCTCTGCATGGTCAGGCTCATCATCGCTCAGGAAATCAGACCATACTTCATCTTCTGTAAGACCGAAACCGACAGGCACGCCTCTCGAGGCGCTGGGCAGAGAGTTCGGTTCGGCATGATCCTGCGTCTCTGCCTGAGATGGCGCTTCCTCAATTTGTTGGGTTTCTGCGGCGGTTTCCGGCAGCTCTTCGATTTCCTCGTTGCGACGTTGGTTGCGCGCGAGACGCCGGCGGCTATACGTCGGCTCGATGCGGGTGACGGGCTCGGCATGATCGTCTGATGGCTCCGTGCTCGGTTCGATGAAGGCGGGTGTTGGCTCAATGACTTGAGGTGCGGGCGTGGCGACCTCAGGAGCGGGTGCTGCTTTTTCTTGAACTGGTTTTTCAGAGTTCGCGCGATCCGTATTCCATTCCTCATCGAGATTCCATAGACCTTCTTCGTGAGGATCAGTTCTTCGTGTCAGAGGGGTGCTTGCACCCAATTTTCGGCGATCCGGCTTTTTCGGTGTTTGATCGGAAGAAGAGTCGGACATAACAGAAGAGCTGACGCCGAATATGCTAGCGTTGCAAGCTCCTTCGGAAAAGAGAAAAACGAAAAAACTGATTGCAAGATGATCAAATACAGGCGATGGATTCCCTGCACAACATCAAGCCATGGCAGACAAGGAAGACCGTAATAAGGAAAACGTATCCGGCAAGTTTTATGTCGATAGTCAGTGCATCGATTGTGACCTCTGTCGCGAGACGGCACCGAAAAACTTTACCCGCTCGGATGACGAAGGCTATTCCTATGTTTATAAACAGCCTGAGTCCTCGGAAGAGGAAGAGCAATGCCGTGAGGCGATGGAAGGATGTCCGGTCGAAGCAATTGGTGAGGACGGGGAATAAGGTATGAGAAAGCTGACCCGCCAAGAAACATTGCGCCGAGAGGTGCGGCGTGAATGGTGGGGCGTAGATGCTCCTCTGGATCTCAATCAAAATGTCCGGTTGGCTGGCGACTGCGTAGCTGACATTCTGAGCCGTGCTGGATTGACAGAGGGCATGGAAGAGGGCCATTTGCGTGCCATTTGGACAGAATTGGTGGGGGATTTTGTTGCCAAATGCAGCGAGCCCGTATCTCTCAAACGTGGTTGCCTCACGATTCGCGTAACCCAGCCCGCGATGAGGTTTCACTTGGAACAAATGCGTGGCAGCCTTTTGGACAAGATTCAAAAGGCTGCAGCGAATCAGAAAATTCAATCCCTGCGCTTCGCCGTGGGCTGATGAACGATCCTATGTTTAAGAATCTTATTTTTGATTGGTCAGGAACCTTGGTGGACGATCTGGGGCCCACACTGGAAGCCACCAATACGGTATTTTCCTTGCACGGTCGCCCCGCGATGGATCGAGATGAATTCCGCCGTCTGTTTCGTCTTCCGTATTCCGAATTTTACGAGGAACATCTTCCCGGAATCCGCCTCGATGAGTTGGAACATCACTTCCGTCGTGCCTTTGCGGCATCACGGGTGCCGGTTACAGTCTTGCCACACGCAAGGGAAAAATTAGAGTGGTGTCGTGATCGGCAGATCCGCTGCTTTGTTCTCACCAGCATGGATCGTAGCACATTCGAACTGCAGTTGGACGATCTTCAGATGAGACATTATTTCGAACAAACCTACTCAGGTGTGCTGGACAAAAGGCAGGTCATCGGTCAGTTGCTGGAAAATCATCAACTGATGGCCGAGCATACCGCATTTGTGGGTGATATGATTCACGATGTGGTGACGGCCAAACATGGGGGCGTTTCCAGCGTCGCGCTACTCACCGGTTACACCCACCGAGAAGTGCTGGAAGCCCACGATCCCGACTGGTTGATGGCGGACTTGTTGGAGTTTCGTATGCTCATGGAAGGCAAACATCCCACGTTGTCATGAATCAAAGCATTCTCATCCACGACTTGCGCGTCTCTTGTCACGTCGGAGTGCCCGACGAGGAACTCGCTGTTGCGCAAGAGTTGCTGTTGCATGTGGAGATGACACCGATCCATGCTTGGGACGAACTGCATGATGATATTGCATCCACAGTCGACTACGCAAAAGTCGTCGAGCAACTTGAAGCCCTTGCTAGGTCCAAACCAAGACGATTGATCGAAACCTTGGCGGTTGATGTCGTTGACTTCCTGTTAGAGAATCACCCGTTGGTTCGGGCTAAGGTAACGATTGAAAAATTCATTTTGCCCCAGACCCGCTCGGTGGCTGTGGTGCTGGAGAAGCATCTTTAGAAACGTCTCCTCCCTCGGGTTCACCGCCATAAAAGCTGGAAATGTAGCCGAATTCGATCAGCGTATCTTGCCATGGGGATATGTAGGCTGGATTCACAAAAACGCGGTTGGCCATTTGCAGATAGTCTTCCGCTTTAACGATATCTTTTTCAAGATATTTTAGGCACGCTTGGGCGTAGTAGTAAAAAGGTGTGTCATCGCGCAAGGGGTCGTATTTGTTCGCAAGTGCTTTGGCCTCATCCACTTGGTTTAGTGCGATATGACATAAGAGCATCTTCAGCTCAATGATGCGCCTTGTTTGTATACCGGATTCAGGGATCATGGGCAAAACTCCCTTCATTTTTTCCAAGCATGCCTGCCAATTGCGAGTGACGAATTCCAGTTCCGCAATGTTGAAGAGAATCACGCTCGACTGGGGCGCGAGAGCTAACGCTTTGCCGTAGAATTCTCGAGCCTTAGTAAAATCGCGGAATTCGACATAGCAACTGGCAACCATGTTGAGCACATCAGCATTCCGATCGAAAATCTTGCGGGCCGAATCGGTTTGTTCCAGGGTCTCGAAAATGCGCTTTTGTCCGAAAAGGCGTGTTGCCTCTGTGGTGTGATTGATGTAGTCGATGCGCTTTTGTTCTGGCAGGTTGGTGAATTCCCTTTGCGCATCGTTCAATTCAGGAGTTTTGTCGACATTTAAGTCCTTGGGGCTGACGGCCTGAGCGTGCAAAGCTACAGGGCTGATCAGCGCAAGCAAAGTCGCAAGAGTGATTGTTTTCATACTGACACGAGCAACATAGAGGCAACTGACGCGGGTGGCAAGCGAAGAAGTGTCGACGAAACACACGAAAATGTCCCATTTTTACCTACCGATTCACAGCGGTTCCTTGGTTTTTCGAGTCGATTGATGATGCATTCGCTTGCCGTAAGTGGACCTGGAGCCTCAAGTGTCCGAGATGTGTTTGTGAGTCGCCCGCTCCACGATCATGGCGGCGAGGTGCTGGGCGATATGCTCTTTGCTATCGCGCGGTAGAATGGTGTTTTCAAGAGCCTCCACCACCATGACCTCATTTTCAGCAGTATCGAAGCCGATGCCTGGCTGCGAGACATCATTGGCAATGATCATGTCGCATGCTTTACGCTTGAGTTTTTCTCGGGCTTGCTGCTCCAGATTCTCTGTTTCCGCGGCAAACCCTACCAAGTATCCTGTGAATCCATGAACTGATCGAACAGATCCGAGGATGTCTTTGGTTTTTTGGAGGGTCAAGGTCAGCGAGTCCTCGGTCTTTTTGATTTTTTGAGGCGCGATCTCCTTCATCGTGTAATCCGCCACAGCAGCGCAAAAAACCGCCACGTCGGCACGGGAAATCATTTGCGCCACGGCGTCATACATTTCCTCCGCCGTTTCAACTGGGATAAAGTCGACCCAATCGGGCACTTCGATGTGGGTTGGCCCGGAGATAAGCAAGACCTCGTGGTTCAGACTCCGAAAAGCTCGGGCTAGCGCATAACCCATTTTTCCCGAAGAGCGATTGCTGATGAATCGCACGGGATCGATCGGTTCGCGAGTGGGACCGGCTGTGATCAGAATTTTCACTCCGAATGATGGATGCGATCCGTTTGGCGGATGGCTGTTGCGGTCAGCAGCGTTATGGTTCTTTCTTCGGCGCCTCCTGTGCTGGGGGAGTCTGCGGTTGGGCAGGGGGTGTCACCACTTCGATAGGAGCCGTTGTGGCAGAAACGGGTGGAGTTGTCGCCGTTGTCGAGCTGGTAGTGGGGTCTTTTTGCTCCACCGGTGCTGCGGGTTTGTCGCTCGTGGACTCTTCAGCGGACTTGGCGAGTTCACTCTTCAATGTTTCGAGAGCTTTTTTGCCTTCCTCGATGTCTTTGGCGGATGCGATTGTGGAAATTTCCCCGAGAACCGATTTGGCATCTTTGTCACCATTTTGAATCGCGATGTTGGCCCAAGCCCAAGCTTGCGGGATATTTTTTTTCGTTCCCGCGCCCGATGCCATCAGGCGGGCGACGCCGAGTGCGCCCTGGGCGTTGCCACGACGTGCTGATGCTTCATAGAGTTGTCCTGCTTGCGCAAAATTCTGTGCCACTCCGTTTCCTTGCATGTAGAGAGTGGCGAGGTTGTTCATGGCAATCGGATTTCCTGCTTGCGCAGCACGCTGGAACCAACCGGCGGCGGCGGAAGGGTCAGCCACTCCCATCAATCCAGAAATGTAAAACAGCGCCATTTCGTTCTGGGCCTGGGGAATGCCACCCAGAGCGGCGTTTAGCAAATGATCATAAGCGCGACGGGCAGCATCGATCTTTTCCTCGGGTTTGCGTTCATCCGGCTCAGGGGACTCCATCAGTTTCGCGGCATAACGATAGCCTGCCACGGGATTTTTGGTCTCGGCCGCCTTGCGTAGCCAATCGATACCCTTAATGGCATTTTTTTCTGTTTTGCCCTTGCCCTCGAAATAGAAATCAGCGGCTCTCAGCGCGCAATCCACTTGTTTATTGGCACCTCCCAGTTCGTATTGGACAAGAGCCGCCTTGAGGTCCTTCTTGACGCTCTCCTCAAAGTCACCCAGCGCGAGATACGCGTCGTATTGTTTTTCTTCGATCGCTTTGGCGAGAAGTTCACGACCCTCTGTTTCATTGCGTATGGCTTCGTCGCCGTTGAGCAGACGTGATCCGGCCGCTACCATAGCGGACTTATCACCGAGCGTGATGGCCTTTTGATAGAGGGAGAGTGCCTTTTTGGCGTCGACTTTGTCAGGAAACTCCTTCTTCGCCTCGTAAAGCCGAGCAAGTCCCAAGATCGAGGGAATGTCGCCAGCTTCGCTCGCGAGAGTCCACCAGTTGACGGCTTCGTCAAAATTGGGTTTTTCATCAATCATTCCCTTGATGTAGGCCTCCCCAAGCATGCGACCTGCGTTAGCGGGGTCTTTTTTCGCAGCTTCTTCAAGGTTCTTTTTGCCCTGATCGCGTTCGGACTTTTCCTTGGAACTGAGAAGGATCAATGCTAAGCGATACGTCGCATCTTTCTGCCCGGCGGCGCTGGCCTTTTGAAAGTATTCGATGGCCTTTTCCCTTGATGCTTCTACGCCACGGCCGCTTTCGTGAGCGAAGCCCAGCAAAAACAAGGCGTCCGCGTTGCCCTTGTCGGCCAGAGGCCGGGCAATATCCATGGCTTTGATATCACGTCCTTCGTTGAAAGCATCGAGAGCTTCTTTCATGGGGCCGTCGACTTGAGCGGGAGCGGCAGGAGTTTGCTCTTTCGTTTCAAGACTGATCGCGGCTTGTGATGTGCCGAACAATGCCAGAAATGCGAAGTGGAAGAGAGTTTTGCGTTTCATATCGGAGATGTCAGAACGTTTTTATGAGATTTACACGATTTTGCAAGAAGTAGATGATGGGAATTGAACGGCTGGGGAGATGGTGGTTCCCGCGGTCCATTCCTTAGTCCTCAGGACGGATTGGCAGGGGGAGTGCTTGGTTTGGAATCACTGGCAGGCGGTGTGGGTTTGCTTTCAGAGTCTTTTTTCGCACCACTCTCGTAGGAGGCTGAACGGTAGTCCGTCTGATAGAAACCACCCCCTTTGAAAATGATGCCACCACCGGTTCCGAGCAGCCGGCGGACTTTTCCCATGCCCGTGCAAAGATGGGGCGGGCACGTTTCCAGTTTTGCGTCTTTCATGCTTTGGAACAATTCAAAACGCTTTCCACAAGTTTCGCATTCGTAGTCGTATGTAGGCATGATGGGATAAGGGTGAAAACGGGCTCACTGTAAAACCTGTCGTGCCATTTGCAAGCCTGTGTTCGATCTTGACTTTGTGCCCTCAGCGATGCGGAGCTAGGGTGCACTGAGCACTGTTAAGAAAGCCCTCGATGTGCAGGGACCCTTCAGAGGTGATGGCCATCTCGACCATACCCGTTTGCCCCTGATGAAAGAGCGTAGCACCGCTTTTTTCGATACTTTCGAACCATAACTCGGGGATCCTCTCCGATTCCGGGAAGGCGGCATGGGTGGCGATGACGGCGGAGGGCGCGAACATTTTCACGGCGTCACCAACCACCACAGGATGCAGGCTATGGCGCCCGATAATCATCACATCACAGCGCAAGGATGGCAGTCGTCGGGATAGGTCCGCCAGATCCTTGGCGCTGGCATCGTGAAGAAACAGCAGGCGAAATCCGTGAAAATGAAGGAGATGAATGACGTGGCGATCATCGGCAATCCGATGGATGTCCCATGGATCCGTGCCGTGCACGATTTGCCAGGAAACATCTTTGTTTTGAGATAGACTGACGTCAACTTGGGCTAGGTAGATCGGCACGGCGCAGTTCATCGCCCGTTGATGGAGTGACCGAAACGAAGGGGTCTTGGCGCGTGCTATGGGGGAAACGATTTGTCGGATCGGCAGTTGCATGAGCGCCATGCGCGCGCCACCGATGTGGGCGGCTTCCGGATGGCTCAGTAGCAGGGTATCTGGTTGGCTGCCAAAGTAGCGCAGGGAAGGCAAAACTATGCGACGAAATGCTTGCTCGTTGCCAGTGTCAAGCAACACATCAGACGCGTGGGTCTGGATGAGTGCCGCGCCTCCGCCGCGAGGCAGGTCATAGATGCGGATGGTGTCACGGGCGGGCTTGTGGCTCGAGATCATCGCATGGGCTCCGGGGATTTCTGCAAAGAGACGGGAGCAACGCAGGCAGGTTCGCGCCACGCGTGCATTCAGTCGATTGCTTTTTTCAGCGACTGCGTGCGAAAAGGGAGCGATGGCAGCGGCGCACAAGGCGAGACCTAGCAATCCCGCCACCAGTGGTGTGAGTATCAGATTGGTGAGGATCGAGACTGGTGTGACCAGACTGAAATAACAGATCGTGAGAGGCGATGAGCCCAAGAATGCGGATGTCGAAATCACCAAGGACTGCAGGAAACGCTGCCAGCAATCACCGCAGCGGGTCTGCCACGGAGTTTGCAGTTCGCGTGGCAAGTAATCGTCGTTCCAAGGGAAACGCTCTAGAAACTTCCGGCTCAGGGACAGTCCCATCCCGATGATGGCCACAATGCCATAGGATAACTGCACTCCGGGGAGGAAAAGAAGGTTGCTATCGATCAGCAGAGCGGTGAGGAAAACGACTGCCAGGGCCGACATCAGATCGGCTTTTCGTTGGAGTAGGAAGGCGGAAAGAAAGAGTGCCGCCATCCATGCGGCTCGCACTGCGGGTGGGGATGCTCCCGTCAGCCAAGCGTAGCCGAATATGGCAGGGATCAGCAGGAAAATCGCTGTGCGCCGGGGAACTCGACAGAGGCGCAGAGCGCCCCACAGAATCAGCGCCACAAGATTCACGTGCTGCCCACTGACGGAAAACAGATGAAGTGTCCCGGTTTGTCGGAAAGGTTCCACTACGTCATCGTCATACGCGGGTTGTTTTCCCATCACCATGGCGAGAATGATCTTGGCTTCGTCGCTGTCGATTTCGACTCCTCGGGTGATGGATTGTTCGAATGATTTTTTGGCCGCGGCGATCCATCGCCAGAAGGCATGAGGCGCCGCCACTGGTTGCCATTGCGTGATCGTGCATTCCGCCATTACACTCAAGCGCCGCATGTGGGCGGCGCGATCGAATTCCCCTTCGTTACGCGGCGGTGGCACGGGCTCCCAGCGGCCTTGGGCTTGAATGATCTGCCCCCACTGAGGAGGGGAACCGCGACCGTAAAGAAACAAGCGCTGCTCCCGTCCGGGCCATCGGGAGTTTTCCGTTACCCGCGCAAGACAGCGCCAGGTGTCCTGACCCGCTCGCGGTATTTCTGCGACTTGAGCGCGAAATTCCATCCATACGCCACTGTCAACACTGCGCTTGATTTCGGCGAGACACTCTGTTCTGTGATGGTGAAGTGCGGCGCAAGTCAAGGCGATCCCGCAACCGATCAGTGCGAGTCCGCGCGATGCTCCGAACATCAATGCGATCAGCAACAAAGCTGCCAGCCAAGCGACAACCGAGCGCTGGTCGGTTGCTAGGACGGCAACACCTCCGGCGAGCGCGAGCCATGCGAGACGGTGGCGCCGGATCCAGCGGAGATGCGTGGCAATTGAATTAGACCACCCCCCACTCGTGGAGCTTGTGTCGGGCATTGGCGGAGTGACGTGTTTCGGGGAACTGTGCCATCACCTGTTGCATGATGGCGACTGCCGAATCCCGATCGCTCATGTCACCATCATACAGTTCAGCCAGACGGAACAGGAAATAAGCAGCATCGTTTTCCGGCCAGACATGGTTTTCCAGCACTTCCCGAATGGTGTTGATGGCACCGGTAGGATCATGCAGAACCTCGCGCTGGATCTTGATAATCTCCACCCAAGGCAAACGGTTGCCCGGATCTTTTTCTGCAGCTTCGCGGAAAGCCAGCATCGCCGCCTCGTAGTCTCCCTGCGCCAATTTCGAACGGGCCTCCGACATGCTGTCTTTTTCCACCATTTCTCCACTGTCGTAAATCGTATGAGTGGCGCGATGAGCCAAGCGCGGCAGAAGGTAGGCCACAAAGACGATTCCCGCGTAACCGGCTGTGAGAAAGGTCAGCAGGATGCCAGAAAAGGTAGATGTGTTGTCCACATCGTCGGCCAACTGTTTGGCGGCGGCGATGGTTCCATCGACGTCGGTTTCTCGGCCTTTGAGCGATTCAATCAGTTTTTTGAAAGCTTCTTTTTCGTCGGAGTCGGTGCTTTTTTCCATGAACTCCGGAAGCTGGTCGCTGCGGAGGTCGTATTCGCTGATGGAGATGACAAGCGCCTTGGTGTCGGCAACGGTTTTTTTGTTATCCAAATGACTGATCCATCCCCAGCCGATTCCGGCAATGGCGATCAGGTGAAAAAAAATCTTCATAGGTGAGTCGTTACAATCAAGTGAGTTGAAAAAGGGGAAGGGTCTGTTCAGACGCGTTTCGCGTTACGACCTTCGTCGATGAGTTTCCAGAAGTGCTTGGACTGAGCCAGTGCCTCATCTTCCGCGACGGGCATTTTCGAGCGGAACAGGAAGTCCGATAGAGTGCCCTTGTGCAATACGCGGTGAACAACGACCGATCCGTCCTTGACTTCGAAGTAGATGCGCCAGTCGCGCGTGCGGAAACGGTAGAGTTTTTTGTGATCTCGTTCGATCAAACCATACTTGTCGCCATCGAGCTTTTCCAGGTCGCTTTCCCGAACATGGAACTGGTCGAGCAATTCGAGTTGCTCCATCGTGCCCATCTGGGACATTTCCGCAGCACTGAGTTCGTTGAATACAATTTCCAGCACGAGCCGAACGTGTGAAAAAATCCGATCTTTGGCAAGCATCGGATCAAATTTTGTCGTCATGCTTACGACATGTTAGAGCGCCGAAAAGTGCCTGCCTTTCGACAATAGCGCCGCTTTGGCTGTTTCCGCGCGCTCTTGGGCGCCGTCGCCCAGGAAAGTCGCATGGCCCATTTTGCGTCGCTCGATTGCACGTTTTTTCCCATACAGGTGCAGGGCTGCGGAGCCGTCATCGAGAATCACAGACCAGTCAGGTGATTGTTCCACGCCGGGCCACATGTCGCCCAGGAGGTTCAACATGACGGCGGGCGACATCAGGCGAGTCGATCCCAAGGGCAGTCCGCAAACTGCGCGGAGTTGTTGTTCGAACTGCGAAGTTTCGCAGGCATCGATCGTGTGATGCCCGGAATTGTGCGGGCGCGGCGCCATTTCATTGACCAATAGGAGTCCTTCGGTGGTGAGGAAAAACTCCACGCCCATGATGCCGACGTAATCGAACGCCTCGACAATCCTCGTCGCGATCTCGATGGCTTGCTGCAGGATATCGGCCGCAACGTTTGCCGGGGCGATGGTGAGATCGAGGATGTGGTGGCGATGATGGTTTTCCACGGGATCGAAACATCGGATCTGCCCTGCAGGGTTGCGTGCGATCATCACAGACAATTCGGCTTGGAAGTGGATGAAGCCTTCGAGGATCGCGCGCTGAGAGGAAAATTCCTTCCAGACTTGCGAGGGATCCTCTGCTCCTGTGAGTTTTTTTTGTCCCTTGCCATCGTAGCCGAAGGCTGAAGTTTTCAATACGCCCGGCCCCGCGAGCTGCTTCATGGCAACGGCCAGCTCATCTTCGCTGCTGACGATCCAGAAGGGTGCGCAGGGAATATGCTGCTGGCGCAAAAATGTTTTTTCTTGTTCGCGGTTCGCGCAGCAGGCGATGGCGTGAGCACTGGGCCGTAAGCTGACTCGGGATGCCACGGCATCGAGTGTGGATCGCGGAATGTTTTCAAACTCCGCCGTAGCCACATCGGCCTCCTCAGCAAAACGGGTAATGGCTTCAGGATGGTCAAAGGGCAGTTCGATTACTTCGTCGCACAACGCCATGGCAGGAGCTTCGAGGCCACCGGTCCAAACGAGCGTGCGATACCCCATGCGCTTGGCTTCCATGCAAAGCATGCGGGCGAGCTGGCCACCGCCGAGAATGCCGATCGTCGATCCGGGAGGAAAGGTCTGCGGCGTCATGTCAGGAGAGGGGAGGGAGCTCGGCATCGAGCACGGTTTGTGTTTGAGTGGAGCGGAAGGCGAGCAGTTTTTCAGCCAGCGTCTCATCGGTTGTGGCCAGTTGCGCGATGGCGAACAGAGCGGCATTGATGGCGCCAGGTTTGCCAATGGCAAAGGTGGCGGTGGGAATGCCGCCCGGCATTTGTACGATGGAAAGAAGCGAGTCCATGCCTTTGAGCGCCTTGGATTCCACCGGAACCCCAAGCACGGGCAGTGTTGTCATGGCCGCGCACATGCCCGGCAAGTGGGCCGCGCCACCCGCACCGGCGATGATCGCTCTCAAACCACGTGATGCAGCACGGCGCGAGTAGTCGTAGAGTTTTTCGGGCGTGCGATGAGCACTGACCACCTGCGCTTCCCACGCCACACCAAAGTCTTCGAGTGTGCGTGCGGCATGCTCCATGGTGGGCCAGTCTGATGTGCTGCCCATGATGATTCCTATGACAGGTGATGTGTTCATGCGGGAAAGGGAGAGAAAACCACAGTTGGGCGGAACGGGCAAGTCAGAAAAAACAAACGCAAAAAGTAACCGTTGATCGCCCGATGGTTTGCCTCATTTTTTTTTGCTTGTATGCACATGGTATGTTAGGGTAACTGAGTTTCTCACCCATGCATCAACCTCGACATACATCTCGCAAGAGTGATGGTTTTACCTTGGTCATCACCATTTCTCTTCTGGTGTTGCTGACCCTGGTGGCAATCGGATTGCTCTCGTTGTCCAGTGTTACGATTCGCAGTTCTTCTCAGGGAAATGCGATGCAGGAAGCCCGCGCCAATGCCAAGGTCGCGATGCTGCTCGCTTTGGGCGATTTGCAAAAATCGTTGGGACCGGATCAAAGGATCTCATTCACGGCGGATCAATTGCTCGGAACCACCACCGCTCCGCTCACGACCAACCAACCCCAGAAACACTTCACAGGCGCCTATCGATCGTGGGAATCCACTGCTGTCAACCGACCCGCGAGTCCTACTTTCGTGCAGTGGTTCGTTTCAGCGAACCGCAGTGATTTGTTGAATCGTGATTGGGTGCGCAACCAACCTCCGGGGTCGCTGATGGAATTGGTGAGCGTGCGTTCTGCGGTTGCCGCACACGACGCGGTGCGCGTTCCTATGATTTCACAAATTGATGCCAATGGTTCGCGTCATCAATACGCTTGGTGGGTCAGTGACTTAGGAACAAAAGCCCTGGTTGCCGCGTCGAAGGCTCCAGCCGGCGGTCAAGCGCAACTTGCCAGAGAAGCGATGCAGGCGATGCCAGCCTACGACATCACCACCATGGCCCGAGGAGCGGAACGGCCTTTTCAGGGCATCAGTCTGCAGGATGCCAGATTGGGGCAAGTTACCACCACAGGCAACACGACTTTGTTATCGGCTCAGTCGAGCGGCGCGCGACCCATGATTCACGACGTGACGGCCTACAATCGCGGTTTGCTCACCAATGTGCGCAGCGGCGGATTCCGTCGCGACCTTTCCTTTTATCTGGAAAAAGACGCATCGGCGATTCCTCAGGACGTTCTTTACAGTGCGGGAGGTTCTCCCGGGATCAACATGCAGGAGCTGTGGCTGCACTACAACATGTATAAAAATCTCCAGCGCGGCGGCAGATTGGCCTACACCACTGGTAGCTCGATACCGAGCAGCGCACCATACCTGCAGGTCTTCGGCACTCAAGCCCAGGCCTTCTCGGATCATGCCTACTACTACAAGCAACCGACCTTCATTCATTACCAAACGATTCTGTCTTTTCATGCGCGTACTGGCACGAACACACAGGGACAGAGCGGGCGATTTTTGCAGTTGGTCGTCGATCCCGTGGTGACATACTGGAACCCTCTTGATGTGCCTGTGGCTCTCACACCAGCCTACAATTCGATCAAATTCTGGCAACTTCCCTACGATTTGAATCTGACCATAGGCGGACGCAGTGTTAGTGTCAGCTTGCAACAATTGCTCGGTAACTCAGATTGGCACTATCTGACACTCATCGCCGGGAGGACTCAACCCATCGTGCTCAAGCCTGGTGAGGTGATGGTGGTTTCCGAGGGACCGAACACGCCCATCGTGCAAACGCGCCGAGGCTTGGGCAGCAATTTCGTGGATGCTATGGCAGGATGGAATTTTGGCGGCGGGCGCGCCTTCGATATCATTGATAAAGCAGGCGCCACAGTCTTTACCACTGCGAATGATACCATACGCTATGACATTGTGCCGAACTCCACCGTTTCGTTAGGCTCGCGGCACTGGTCCGTCACCCATCACGAGTGCTACTATAAGGAAGACCGGGCCCAGCGCGGAGAATCGATCGGTATCGGCGGTATTTTCATCGACTACATCTACGGTCAGCCGAACAACGAAAGCAATCCCAAGCCGAACAATCTGCGCATCCGAGCGCAAAACCGCGCCGACTTTTTCAATAAAATTCCAGCGTCCAGCACGCGCACGCTCACCATGGATCAGATCAGCGGCCGCAAGGAGCCGATGATGCTTTATTCCTATAAGGCCAAGACCGAACGCGGTTCCGATCGCCCTGCGCGTTTCCTCTCGCGCTTCAATCCCAAGTCCATGCTGTTGGATTACTATGACCTTAGTACTCGCGAGCTGGATGTTCTTCCCTTTGAGGTGCAGATCAAGCCGCTCAACAGCTTCAAGACTCCGTTGTTGGAAGTGAGCCCTAACGGTAACGGCTATTACGGCGGTGACATGAACGCACAGGATGGTGTGTCGTTCATCACCACACACAGCGTTCCGCGTGAGCCCATCCTCTCACTGGCGGCGCTGCAGCATTCATTTGCCAATGGTTGCCAGAGCCTTTCGCCACAGGCCGGCTACGCGGTTATCAACGGTAGGCAACCGCTACTGCCGCAAATCTGTCATCCGATCGGGAATTCTTTCGCGCCGTCGGTGATGGCTTCCAACCGCACGGAAGATAGTCTGCCCGGTGGTCCCCGTCCGCTGGCGGATCATTCGTTCCTTGCCAACCGCGCGTTATGGGATGATTGGTTTTTTTCCGGCATCGCGCCGCAGAATTCGTTTACCTTCGCCACCAAGCGCACGCAGCAGCGGGTGGCACAGGATTTTTTGGAGCGCAAGATCGGTCTGCCCCTGCATCGTTATGTGCCCGCACTGGGACGCTACAATGCCACCCAGGCTCTGGCCTTGCTTTTCAGCGGCGCCACCCCCAGTGGCAGCGCTCACACGCAAAGCGCGTCTCTGATCGAGGTCGATGGCATGTTCAATGTGAATTCCACATCCGTCGAGGCGTGGAAGGCCCTCTTAGGCTCGCTGAAGCAACGCGAGATCATCAGTTCCGATGTGAATGGCAACGAGACCATCGCCTCTAACTCGGGCACGCCCGTTGCCAACTTGAACGCGCCCCGTCCTTTGATCACCCGCGCCAACAATGCCGTGGACATCAAGGATTCTTCGCAGTGGGTCGGCTATCGCACGCTGAGCGATGAGGAGATCACCGCGTTGGCCGAGGCTATCGTGTTGCAGGTGAGGTTGCGCGGACCTTTTCTTTCGCTCTCGGATTTTGTCAATCGGCGTGTATCCACGGATATCAAACAGGCTGCGTCCGGCGCCATCCAAAGCGCACTCGATAGCGATTCCGTTCCGATCAACCGCGGTTTCCGCCAGGCCGGACGCACTGTCGCCAACACTGCCTCTTATACGTTTTCGCAGGCAGAGGCGGGCATTGCCGCGCAGGGTGCGCCGGGCGTGGTGAAACAGGCGGACATTCTCACGCCCATCGCGCCTTACCTTAGCGCGCGCTCAGATTCTTTCCTGATCCGCACCGCGGGTCAGAAAACCGATGCGAATGGTGTGGTGATCGCCCGTGCTTATTGCGAGGCAGTGGTCCAACGTGTGGCGGACTTCGTGGACCCACGCAATGTTCCCACCACCGCCATCGCATCACTGAATCCTATCAATCGTGTTTTTGGCCGACGTTTCCAAATCGTATCGTTCCGTTGGCTGTCACCAGGAGAAATTTGATCGTATGAAATGGCTGATAATGTTGTTGGGTGTGGTATTTCTGCCCGTGGTGCAGGCGCAGGAGGCTGAGGACGGGAAAAAGCCCCGCTTGCTGGTGAAGTTGCTCGCCGTGATCGTGCCAGAGGATCTGGGACAGGTGTATCTGCTATCAGGTGATACCAAGACGACCGCATTTGATCTGCCTGCGAACAACGTCAGCGAGGCCCTGTCGGTGACTCAGAGGGCTTTCACACTTCACACATCGAATAAGGATCTGTCGCTGTGCAGCATACAATTGCCCGAGGGGGGCAACGAATTCATTGTGGTCCTCTCCCCAGCGAAACCAAGCGGCTATCGCAGTGTTGTAGTTCGCACCGATGATCCAGCATTCCGCCGCGGCGATGTTTTTTTCCTCAATCTCTCCACCAAAACCGTATTGGGCAAACTCGGCACCAGACCCCTCGTGCTAGAGCCGGGGAAGTCAGCCTTGAATCGTGCGGATGGACCTAAGGAAAAAGGTTACTACGACATTGCTTTCGCCACGCGCCAGGAAAACGAGGACCGCCTTTTCAGTTCCTCACGTTGGCCCATCGATGATCAGATCCGCAGTTATCTGTTTTTCCTGGAGGATGCCACCGGTCGCATCACCTATCGTGCCGTGGATGAATTCCTTCCCGCGGATCAGAAGCCGTGAGATAGCCTTGATGCGGGCGCGTAGCCAGTTAGGCTTCGATTCTGCCATCTCTGATGGTCAGAACACGGTCGCCTAAGCGCGCGAGTGACGGATCGTGGGTAACGACGATGAGGGTGGTTCGTTTTTCACCGACCAATTGCAAAAGAAGATCCATGATCGATTGGCTGTTCCGCGAGTCGAGATTGCCCGTCGGCTCATCGGCGAAGAGGATGTCTGGTTCATTGACGATGGCGCGGGCGATGGCGACACGCTGTTGTTCGCCGCCCGAGAGCTCGGCGGGTAGGTGATCGGCGCGATCAGCCAGTCCCACGCGCCCGAGCGCGGTGCGAGCTTGTTCTTCCTGATGTTTCCCTCCGATCGCTCCCGGCACCATCACGTTTTCCAGCGCGGTGAGCTCGGGGAGCAGGTGGTAGTTCTGGAAAATGTAGCCGATGCGTTGATTGCGGAAACGAGCTTGGGCGGAGCGCGAGAGGGCGTAGAGATCCGTGCCGTCGATGACCACGCGCCCTGCCTGCGGGGTTTCCAGTCCGGCTAGGGTATAGAGCAGTGTGGTTTTGCCGGCACCG
>JBJOMZ010000053.1:0-18812 GCA_046052105.1 Verrucomicrobiota bacterium
CGATGAGTTTTCCCTCGCTGGCCTTGGCCTGCACCGTGTGGATGGTATCCTTGAGTGCCACCGCCTGCTGTTGCACCGCAGCCCGCTCCGCCTCCAAAGCATTGCGTTTGCCGGGCTGTACCACATTGGCCACGGTCATGCCGATCACGATGGCCGCGATTGTATTGGTAAGAAGAAGGCGAATCAGTTGCGGCATTTTTCCTTTTTCGATCTTGGCTCCCGCTAATGCGTGAACGATGGCGAAAAATGCTACCGGCGCGGCTAGCATCTGCACCAACCCCATCAGAATGCTTCCCGGCTTGGCAAGCGCCGCGGCCTGCGGTCCTTGCCACATGCCGATCGCGGCACCGATCAGCATGCCGATAAGCGTGCGCAAATACAAAGGCCACTGTTGCCATCGACGGAGTAGAGCGAGCATGGCCCCACACTACCGATGCCATCCTCACTGGCAACTGCAAAAACCATATCCGCTCTCGATGAAAGATCGTGTTTTTCGTTAGGGTAAACGCTAGCGAAACCTGATGATCATCCTGCGAAAAAAAACCGAGACGACGAGGCTACGGACATTGATCACGGCGCTTTCCTGCGTGGGCGTTCTGGTTCTCGCGCAGGAAGCCCCCTTGCAGGTTGAGGTCGCAACCAAGCCCGGCGCCAAGTGGGTAGCGATGGACACGCAAAGTCTGGCCGCATTCACGAATGGACACGTTATCGCCGAAGACAACAACTTGAGCCCTTACGGTGGACTGACATCGCGCCGGGAAAAAGCCACAGGGTTTTTTCGCACGGCACAAATCGATGGTCGATGGTGGTTGGTCGATCCGGAAGGCTGCCTGTTTTTGCATCGTGGTGTAAGCTCGGTGAACCGTCTTACCACCGATGCCGCGCGCGCGGCATTTGAACGGAAATTCCACACGACCGAAGGCTGGGCCGAGAGCACCACGGCATTGCTGCGCGATCATGGATTCAACGGACTGGGCGCATGGACGGACACGGACCACATGCGCGCAGTGAAGCAACCGCTGGTCTCTACCAAGATCTGGAACTTCATGTCCAGCTATGGCAAAAAACGCGGCGGCACCTATCAGAAACCAGGCCACACGGGTTATCCCAACGACTGCATGTTTGTCTTCGACCCCGAATTCGAAACATTTTGTGACGAACACGCGAGGCAACTCGCCAAGGATCGGGATGACCCATGGCTGTTAGGTCATTTTTCCGACAACGAACTGCCATTCAAAGAGGACGCACTGAAAAAATTTCTAGCGCTTCCGGCCCATGAATCAGGTCATCAGACGGCATGGAAATGGCTGCGCGCAAGACGGGGCGAAAAAATCACCGCAAAGGACATCAAGTCTTCCGATCAATCGGCATTCTTGGAATTCATGGCGGAGCGCTATTTCAGGATTGTAGCTGCATCCATCAAAAAACACGATCCCAACCATTTATACTTAGGATCTCGTTTTCATGGTAGCGCACTGCGTTTACCGGAAATTTTCCGTGCTGCAGGTCGTCATGCCGATGTCATTTCGGTCAACTACTACCATGCTTGGACGCCGGATGCGAAGCGTCTGGACATGTGGAGTCGCGAGGCGAACAAACCCGTGATCATCACCGAATGGTATGCGAAGGGAGTGGACTCGGGTATGGGCAACACCAGCGGTGCCGGATGGCTGGTCAAGACCCAGCGCGACCGCGGGCTGTTTTATGAAAACTTCACCCTAGGTCTGTTGTCATCAAAAAGCTGCGTCGGCTGGCATTGGTTCAAATACATCGATAACGATCCCGCCGATCGCAAGGCCGATCCGTCGAACACCGATTCGAACAAAGGCATGCTGAGCAACCGCTACGAGCCCTATCGGCCATTGCTAGAATCGATGAAGGCGATCAACTCGCGAGCGTATGGCATCATTGATCGCTTCGACCACCGCACAGCGCGCTAGCAGTTGGGCATCTCTCACCTTGCCATCTAGACGAATCCGCGATACATAGCGGTCGTGGATACCTTTTCCGTGGCTGAACAAACGATTCGCGCCGCATTGCTTGCGGGAATCCGGGAGTTCGTGGTGTGCGCCGGTGCCAGGAACGCGGCACTGGTGGAGGTTCTTGCGCAGGCGCAAGAGGCGGGCAAAGCTACCCTTTGGGGGCATTTCGAAGAGCGATGCGCCGGTTTTTTCGCCCTCGGCCGATGCATGACGACACAAGCACCTTGTGCTGTCGTCACCACCAGCGGAACGGCAGCAGCGGAACTTCTTCCCTCGATCATTGAAGCTCATTATCAACAAAGGCCTTTGATCGCCATCACCGCCGATCGCCCAGCGATCTTTCGAGGCACGGGTGCGCCCCAGGCGATCGAACAGGAGAACCTGTTCGGAGTCTATGCCGGATGCGGGCCTCTAGCAGATTGGTCGCGCATAGGGCCATGGCAGTGCAATGTCGAACTGGAAGAAGAGTTTGCCGTGCAATCCTGCGATTTTTCCGCCGACCTTTCCCCGCCTGCGACGGCACAGAAACCCGTGACGGTCGCGGCTCTCGCCCGCTGGCTGCGCGATGACAATTCCGGTGGATTGGTGGCTCTGGTCGGGAGTCTCGAGCCGGAAGAACAAGAGGAAGTCTGGCATTTTCTTGATGCCTTACGCATTCCCGTTCTGGCGGATGCGACCAGCGGGCTGCGCGAGGCTTTGGCTCACATCGGCCTTCCCGACGGTGACCGCCTACTGCGACAGACACCACCGCAAAAAATTCTGCGCCTAGGAAATATTCCAACTGGTCGGTTTTGGAGGGATTTGGAATCCTTGCCAAGCACCGAAGTGTGGTCCATTACACGCACTGGCTTTACGGGTCTGGCTCGGTCAAGCAACGTGGTGACGGGTCCGGTGCATCGCGTGGTGAAATCATTGGGTCATCAGGATCGCATTGGGGATCCACTGGGTTATTTCGAGAATACCGCCCGACGTGCGGCGCAAATCGAAGAGCTACTGGAAGCGTATCCGGAGAGTGAACCGGGATGGATTCGCACCTTATCGCACTACGCCACTCTGGCGAGCTCCCTGTTTGTGGGAAACAGCCTGCCGGTTCGCGAATGGAACGGCTTCGCGCAATGGCAGCGCCCCGTCAACCGCGTGCTGGCAAACCGCGGCGCGAATGGCATCGACGGCCAATTGAGCACGTGGTGGGGAGCGAGCGCGCATGAGGAAAACGCATGGTGCCTGGTCGGCGACCTCACGGCGCTCTACGATTCCGCCGCTGCGTTTTTGCAGCAACAATGCGAACAAAAAGGTCGTGTCTTGGTCATTCTCAACAACGGCGGTGGTCGGATTTTTGAACGATTGCCACGATTGAAGCAGATGCAGGCGAATGCGCGCGCGCTGATGATCCATCCGCATTCCATTGATTTTTCCGGCTGGGCCACGCAGTGGGGCATGACCTATCTTCGTGCCGATTCGCCCGATGATCTCGATACTTTCGAACCAGGGGCCCGCACCTTCGTGCTGGAAGTGCGGCCGGATCCGCAGCAAACCGCCGATTTTTGGAAGGCGTGGGAACGAATCGTTTGATGTCAGCGCCTAAACCTACCATCTGGTGTTTGCACGGAGCCGTGGGTGCGGCCACCGACTGGCATCGTTTCCGCCACGCCTGGGAACAAGCGGGATACGAATGCCGTGCCGTCGATCTGTGGCGATTTCTGGATTGTTGCCCCCGCTCCCTAGGCGATACCGCGCTGGCACTCAATGCGGAAGTTTCTGCACATTCAGGAAAAAACCTACTGGTTGGTTACTCTATGGGTGGTCGGATCGCCTTGCATGCCTTACTGTGCCCTAAAGCGCCTTGGGATCGAGCGGTGATCATCGGCGCGCATCCGGGCTTGGAGACGGAGCAGGAAAAAAGCGAACGGCGCAAAAAAGACGCAGATTGGGCGGCTAGTTGCCATCGCGATTCCTGGAATGATTTTCTCGAGGAATGGCAGGCGCAACCGGTTTTGCAGATGCCATCGGAACCGAAGGACATCTGCATGGATCGCGGACCCTTGCATTTGCGGCGCAAGGAAATCGCCCGCAGTTTTCTCGAATGGTCGCTGGGGGTCCAAGACAATTTATGGCCGCGACTGGAGGAAATCCAGATTCCCCTGCTATGGATGACGGGAGAATCGGATGCCAAGTTCGGGGCCCTAGCTCGGTCCGCCTGTGAGCGCATCCCGCAGGCGCGTGCCGTGGTCATACCCGGAGCCGGACATCGTGTGCCGTGGCACCAACCCGAACGTTTCTCACAAGAGGTGCTCGCGTTCTTTTCTGATTCCTGACAGGACATTTCTAAGCGCACGATTGGGCGCAAATCCGAGCAATGCCTGGGTATAGAGAAAAGGACGGGGGGGGCATCCTATGACAAAAAACCCGCGCCGATGAGAACCGGCGCGGGTGAGAAAGAGGTGTCAGTAAAATGACGAATTATTTACCGCACTTGCAGTCCTCGCATTTGCATTCATCGCATTTGCAGGATTTGCACTTGCCGCATTCGCATTTTGCACACTCACACTTGCCGCATTTGCAAGCGTCATTGCTCACCGTGCTGGGCACGACGGCAAAAGCGCTGGCGAAGCAGCTGCAGAGGATGGAAAGAAAAGCAGTTTTCATAAGAAATCAGATCGTAAACATGAAATTAGTGAATGACTCCGGAAGTGATTCCGGACCGACGCGGTGTGGGCCCTTAGCACTCGGGCGGCGGCAATGGAGGAACTTCACATCGCGATCCGGCGTGGCGTTCATCATCCTCATGCTCCCGCCGGACATGGGGTGCATGGGAAATCCAACGGGCGTGCTCCACCGCAAGGCATGGTGCACGATAGACCATGGTGCAAGTCGGGCAGCAATCTTGTTTTGAGTCGCAGGGGCAGGTTTGATTGCCTTCACCCTCAGGATCGCAACAGCACGAGGGATCGGCAGGAAGGAAGGTGACAGGAGGCAAAGCCATCGCCGTGATCACGCACAACAGCGCGACGGCAACGAGCCCATTTTTTATCCTGCTCACACCATCACAGTATGACGGTCACGCGCATTGTCAAGAGCCAAACCGATCAAACCGACAGCCCTGATGATCCAGCAAGGTGATCCATCCGTCTATCGGACAAGAGAACATGACGGACGCGTTTGATGCGAATGATTGCATGCGGATAATCTATCGAAAATCGATGCCGTTCTTGCATAGGTTTTTGTGCTCGGGATTGATCCGCTGAGAAATGCGGTCTCTGCCATCTGCAGGAAGCAGTCTTTCCTGGATCACTCGAAAAAAACCACAAGAGACATGGATCATGGTGGGGATCTCGAAAGGGACCGCACGCCGAAGGAAGGAAATCGCAATTTCGCTAAAGATCGCACTTGCGCGACGGACGAATGTCAAGGAATGTGTCGACGTTGAGCGGATTGACAACGGACTCCCGGATGAAACCACACATTCCTTGGTGGATGTTTGCGAATGTATTCAGCCTCGATGCTCCGCTGATTGCCGTCGTCTGGCTTTACGTTTTCTCCTGGATCTGGGATGTGAACTATGTGGAGCCGCTGTTGCCCGTTGTGCTGGCGCTCGTGGTATGGATTGTCTACGCCACGGATCGTCTCTTGGACGGCAAACTTCATCAAACCAGCGCATTTCCGCTACGCCATCTGGTACATCGATACTATGAAAAAAAGTTCCAGTGGGCGATCATGATCGCCGCGCTGGCGACGCTGGTCATTTCACTGAACGTATTGCAGTGGAGCATTGTTCAGACAGCGATGCTACCTTTGGCGGCGACTGCCGGATTTTTTGTTCTTTCTTTTTTCTCTTCATCGACGACGCGCGTTTCCTATTCCAAGAATCTGCTCGCGGGTTACGCTTTCGCCTGGGGTGTGGGAGCTGGTCTGATCGGCTTGCTCGGTTTGCCTCAGCCGATGAATTTGTTCAAACTACTCGCGCCGGAAATGCTGGTATTCGGCCTGATGTGTGTGATCAACATCACGGCGGTCGATTTGTGGATCAAGGGCAGCGATGAGCTGGATGACGAAGGAAACGAGTGGGCGTTGACCCTGCCCTTAATGATGCTGGCGTTTTTTTCCGTGTTGATGATGCGCACGGTGCACAAGGAACAGTATCATCCCTTTTATATCAGCATGTTGATCTCAGCAGCCCTGATGTATGTGGTGAATCGCATGCGACATCGTTTTTCTGCTGACCTCCTCCGTGTGATCGCAGATCTTATCACGCTGGTGGCGGCCCTGTTTTTTTTCCTAATGCACTAATGGTGACTCTTCCCCATGTTCATATTACTTCTATGGTGCGCAGCATCGCGTGGATGATTTTGCTCGTTGGACCGCTCTCGGCCGGAGTGCGTACAGTTTGGCAAACCTTGCATAGCTACGATACAATCGTGGAACCGGCGCACAACGGTCGGCAGGACCGCCACAAGGTCAATCCGTTCTTGTCCTACACCAACATCGGAACGGACTTCGGATTCGTGGGACCTGCGGAAAATCTCATCGGCTGGCAAAGCGGGCAGATCGGAGTTTCGCTGGGACGTGGGGCGAACGAATGGGCTGGCATGTGGCATTCGCTCTCACGCCTTGCCCGTATGAAAGATGCGAAACTGAATTTCTCCGCGTTTTATCCTGTCGAGATCCAACCCAGATTTCAGCCGAAAATCAATGGCTTGAGGGCTATGATACGAGGGCGAGGCACTTGGAAGATTGATCTAACGGATGAAAACAACCGAGTGCTTTGGTCGCAAAGTCGTCAGATCCAACACGATGCTTTTGCGGAAGTGGCATACGATCTCCCCACGGAACTGTTGTCTTCGGTGAAATATCTAACATGGATCGCGGAACCCGGTTCTGATCTTGATGTGGACCGCATCGATTTGCGAATGCAGACGCCCGACGTGGATGAAGATCAGTGGTGGTTTCTCGCATCATATGCCAAGGCTCTCACCTGTTGGTCAGAGAGCACGGGTACCGTCAGGGATCGCGCACACATTGATGATGGCTCCTTTGACTCCGTCTCTTCGACGGGAATGTTTTGTCTTGCGACGGCGGCGGCCGCGCGCGAGGGAATTGTCAGTTCTGAATTCGCTTCTGACGTGCTGCGCAAATCCCATACCGCGATTTCCCCGTTGCGCGGTCCCTACGGATTGTTGCCTCACTTCATCCGTCGCGGCAAAGGCGGAGCGCTGGAGCTTCATCCTGGCACGGAATATTCCACCATCGACACCAGCTTGTTCGATCTTAGTCAGATCATGGCGGCAAGCATGCTGAAAGAGGAAAAGCATCTGCTCCAGGCTGTGCGCGATGCCAAGAGTGTTCGCTACCGGGAGTTGATCAATGAAAGCGGATACATTTCGCACGGTGTGATGGATGATGGCAAAACGATCATTCCTTACCAATGGAAAGACTGGGGAGGCGAAACGGCACTGGTGCTGTTGATGCTGCACTTGAGTGATGCTAAGGCCAAGGCGGGCATGTCATCTCGTGCACGACCGCATCAGGGGACGGGTTTCATTGCGGAAATCCAATCTTTGTTTTTTCCCGATTTCGATTCCGAAAAAGCCGATGCGATCAGTGGCGCAAATTGGCATGCGGTGCGCAAAAAACTTTTGCACGATCAGAAAGCTTATCTGATGCGCAACCATCCTGATGCTGTTGTCACACGGTCGGGAATCTTCGGCTTCTCCGCAGGCGAGCAGCGCCATGGCTTCGGTTACGCTGTCGGAGGTGTTGATCTCCCAGGTCAGACCGTGCTGCACCCTCATTACATGCTGATGGCTGCGGCCATTGATGAAGAACCCTCGCAACTGCGCAACGTCTTGCGCAGCATGGAGCAAAAGGGTTGGCTAACTCCGTTGGGGCTTGTTGAGAATGTAAGTGCGATCGATGGGCAGAGCCTGCCGATGATCGGATCATTGAACGCATGCTTCGAAGCCATTGGCGCCTATCACTTCATGAAAAGAAGCCATCGGGAATCTAACGCAATTTATCATGCGGCACGCGAGGTGCCCGAGTTGCGAGATGCCATGAAGATTTTCTATCCGTGAATTTTTCCGTCCGACGAGTGCTTGAAAAAAAATTAACGAATTCCTAGAATTCTAGTACTTTGATGTTGACGTGAATGAGAAATTTAATTATGTGTGCTTCATTGCTCGACGCAATTGGATGATGCTTATGGTTTCCCACCACAAAAATCTAAAACCCAAAACAATTTTCGTTAGAGAAAACGATGCCTTAGCGTCGTCATTTGTCGACCATGACTGCCGTGATTTGATCACACCATTTTTTTTCACCGGATCTATGGCCGCATGGTCATCCGGTAATGCAAGCTTTCCCCTGGACTCGTTTGTTCAGCAGGAAAAACCAACAACATAACCAACAACACAATACACATATGGCCGCAAAAAAAGCCGCAAAGAAAGCACCAGCCAAAAAAGCTGCAGTGAAAAAAGCACCTGCTAAAAAAGCCGCACCAGCCAAAAAAGCTGCTCCTGCGAAAAAAGCTGCTCCAGCCAAAAAAGCAGCTCCTGCTAAAAAGGCTGCTCCAGCCAAAAAAGCAGCTCCAGCCAAAAAGGCTGCTCCTGCGAAAAAAGCAGCTCCAGCCAAAAAGGCTGCTCCTGCTAAAAAAGCTACTAAGAAAGGCTAATTCCATTGTATCGCATCACCTCGTTTCCCGCGCTGTTCAACACGGCGCAGGAACGAGACTGCGATCCGCCACAAGCGGGAGATGCGGGCAGTTCGCTGCCGTTACGCACTCCCGCTTTTTTGCGCACTCGGCGTGCGATCAGAGATATGCGCTAATACGGCGCAGCACTTCATCGGCCGTCACTCCGGATTCACGCATACTGCGCAGCGAAAGCGAGTCATGACGCTTTGCGAGTCGTTTGCCCTCCTCATCACAAACCAGCGGATGATGCCAGTATTGCGGATGCGGCAGACGCAATAAACGTTGCAGCATGATGTGCACATGCGTCGAACTCAAAAGGTCTTCACCGCGTGTGACCCAGTTGACATGTTGCGCCGCATCATCAACCACCACCGCGAGGTGATAGGAAACGCCGATGTCCTTGCGCGCGATGACAACATCACCGAGCGCTGTTGGATGGAGCATCTGTTCTCCGCAGCGATAATCCTGCCAAGTGATGCTACCGCTGAGCTGTCCGGCTTTTTCGGCGTCCAATCGCCAAGCCCACCGTTCACCACGCTGCATGCGGGCCATGCGATCATGGTGCGATCGTCCACGGCATGTTCCGGGATAGATCATGGCATCCCCTCCATCACCCTGTTGCGGTGCTTGTGTCATCTGCGCGATTTCCTTCCGCGTGCAGAAACACGGATACACCACATCCATCGCGCAGAGCTCTTCCAATGCCGCTTGATAGGCTGCAGCACGATCGGTCTGACGCCATGGGATTCCATGCCATTCCATACCTAGCCAACGCAAATCCTCTTCGATAGCGGAGTAATATTCCGGTCGTATGCGGGTGGTATCGATGTCTTCAAAGCGCAGCAGCATCGCGCCATCATTGTTCCGCGCCCAATCGTAAGCCACCCACGCGGCCAGAGCGTGTCCCAGATGGAGATATCCGGTGGGGCTTGGTGCGAAGCGCGTGATGGTCATGGCCGGTCAAGACAAGAGCAATCGCGCTGCCTGATGAAAGGCGGCCGATGCCGGACTGCGCTGCGGATCGAGCAATGCCACGGGTTTCCCGGCATCGCCACCTTGGGAAATCGGCACTTGCAGAGGGATCTGCGCCAGCAAGGGAACGCGGAGTTTTTCTGCTTCGCGCTGACCGCCGTTTTCCCCAAAGAGATAATAACGTTTGCCTGCATCACACTCAAACCACGACATGTTTTCGATCAAGCCGAGAATCGGCACGTTGACCTTGGCAAACATGCTGACCGCCTTGCGCGCATCGATAAGAGCCACTTCCTGAGGAGTTGTCACAATCACCGCACCATGCAGAGCGACGGTCTGCACAATCGTCAGTTGAATATCACCGGTGCCCGGAGGGAGGTCCAAAATCAGATAGTCCAATTCACCCCACTCCACTTGCCTCAGAAACTGTTGAGTATAGCGTGTGGCAAGCGGACCGCGGACGATCACGGGAGAACGTTCTTCCAGCAACAGACCCATCGACATGATTTTCAGGCCTTGCGTCTCGATGGGTATGATCTCGTCCTTTTCATTTGCCATCGGTTTTTCATCGCAGCCGAACATCATAGCGATCGAAGGGCCATAGAGATCGCAATCGCAGAGCCCTACCTTTGCTCCCGTCGCAGCGAGCGCAATCGCTAGGTTCGACGCGACGGTGGACTTGCCCACGCCGCCCTTTCCTGAGGCGACAGCAATGATTTTTTTCACACCGGGAATGGAGGAAGCGCCGGCCTGGGCGGGCGCGGCTTGGGCGGAGGGATCTTTCACATCGATCTCTACTTTTACGTTGGTGAAATCGGGCAATTGATCCAAGACCTCGTGACAGTGTTTGAAAATCTGCTGCGGCACTTCGGCATCACGCGTTTGGATTTCCAAACGAACGCGCAAGGTGGATCCCTCGATGTGGATGTCCTTCACCAGTCCGAAGGAGACAATGTCACGGGAAAATCCCGGATAGCGAACCGTGCGAAGCGCATCGCGAATGAAGTCTGGCGTCATGATCAAAAAGTGTGGGGCGCGAAGTAAATGGGGATGATGAGGATTTAGCAATGGCTTTCCCCGATTTCAGGAAAGCTCATCACATCCAAGAGCATTATTTTTTCTCGGGTTCTGTAGGAGTCTTTACCTCGGGTGTTTTTCCGCCTTCGGGCACGAAGAGAAGCGTCACGCCGTTGATGCAGTAGCGTTGGTCCTTCGGAGTATCGAAACCCTCTCCCTTGAACAGGTGGCCGAGGTGTCCGTTGCACTTGGCGCAAAGAACTTCGGTGCGGATCATGCCATGCGAAAGATCGTCCTTCAGGATCACATTCTTGTTGTTGCTCGCATCGTAAAACGATGGCCATCCGCAGTGGGAATCGAATTTGTGCTTGGAGGAAAAAAGTTCCGCGCCGCACCCGGCGCAATAGTAGGTGCCGCCGCCTTGCTGTTTGAATTGTTTGTAAACCTCGCCGTGGGCTGGTTCGGTACCGGCCTGACGCAGGACACGGTATTGTTCGGGAGTAAGCTGGGCTTTCCATTCGGCCTCGGTTTTTTCCACCTTGGCCTCCGGTTGTGCGGGAGCAGAGTCTTGTATTTTCATCGGTTCTTTTTTGCCGGGGTCTTGCGCGATGACGGAGACTACCATCAACGCAAAGGTCGCAACGCAGGTGATGAGCAATGGTTGGCGCATGCCAAGAGACTACGTCGGTTCGTCACGGAATCAAGCGAATCGCTGCAGGATTTTTCCGAGTGCCGCCACTTGCTGCTGCGGCCAAAGTTCGCGCGGGGTCATGATGGCGCCATCCAGCGAACGATGTTCCGGCCCATCGGCCAAGGTGGGAATGCGCGGGATGACACGGCGGATCACGGCCTTGGCAGCGGCTACATTGGCATGCAGATGGCCCATGACAGCCTCGGCGGTGACGGCGCTCTCCTCGATTTTCCAGCAGTCGTAATCCGTAATCATGGCGAGGGTGGCAAGGGCGATCTCGGCTTCACGCGCGAGTTTGGCCTCCGGCAGATTCGTCATGCCGATGACGTCAAAACCAAGCTTGCGGTTGGTCTCACTCTCAGCCCTGGTGGAAAAAGCCGGCCCATCCATGTTGACATAGGTTCCGCCATCATGGACCTGCAGGCATTCCGTTACGGCGGCGTCGCGCAACAGGCCCCGCAAGCCCGCACTGACGGGATCGGCAAAACTGACGTGACCGACAATCCCCTGGCCGAAAAATGTATGATGCTCCCGGCGGCTGGTTCGGTCATAATATTGATCGGGTAGCACCACATGGCGCGGGTGGTATTCTTCCTTCAAACTACCCACCGCTGTGACGCAAATCAGCCAGCGCACATCCAGACTACGCAGGGCCCAGATGTTCGCGCGATGATTGATTTCCGTGGGCAACAATCGATGCCCGCGTCCGTGCCGAGGCAGAAACCAGATTTGCCTCCCAGACATCGTGCCGCCGATCAACGCATCACTGGGTGAACCGAACGGTGTATCGATGACGAGCTCGTCGGTTTTTTCAAAACCATCGATCTCATACAACCCGCTTCCGCCGATGATGCCAATCGCCGCTGTTTCTTCCATGCCGCAATTTGACAAATGATGTGAGCATTGACAACAGGCATTTCAGGCAAAGACGCGAACAAAAATCCGCGTGACATTTCATGATGAGGATTTCGTGTCACAGCGGCATCTTCGTTTCTCCGCGTAGAGCCAGTTGGATGGCACCGACAATTCCGGCCTGCTGTCCGAGAGCGGGAGCCACCACGCGTGCGCCGAGAGATTCGAAATAGCCCTGGCTGAAACGATCCATCCACACCGACACCTTGTCCAACAAGCCTTCGGCTTGCGAAACTCCACCTCCTAGGATCAAGCGCTGCGGCGACACCATGGCGCAAGCCGCATACAAGCCCTGCGCTAGATAAAACGCCTCCATATCCCAGGCGGGATGATCCACGGGCAGCGTGTGCGCCGCCGCTCCCCAGCGTTGGGCCATCGCCGGACCACTGGCCAGACCTTCCCAACAATCGCGATGAAACGGACACACGCCCGCGAAGGAATCATCGGCGTGACGACGCACCAGCAAATGCCCCATTTCCGGATGCAGAGTGCCGTGGACCAGACGCCCGCCACAGGCAAGACCGGCGCCGATTCCCGTGCCTACCGTGAGATACAACACATCGCTCAAACCGCGCGCAGCACCATACGTCATTTCCGCCAACAAAGCAGCCTGCACATCAGTATCGAGAAACCACGGCACAGCGGGAAGATGGTTTTGAACATACGATGCAAAGGAAAAGCCCTGCCAGGATTCTTTTGGCGTGCGCAGAAAAGTACCGAAGTCCGCCGCCTGGGGATCCACCCGTATAGGACCGAAACTGGCTATGCCCAGTCGCTCCACCTCCCCGCGCGCGCGCCACCACGATACGGCGATGTTCATGGTTTCCTCTGGCGTGGTGGTGGGGAAGCGGTATTCCTCACAGAGACGACCATCGGTGTCAGCCACTGCGACGACGGTTTTCGTGCCGCCCAGCTCCATCGCTGCGATCCTGCCACTCATGCCCCACCTCCTGCCATGCCACGACGGTTCCCGCGCAGACCGGAAACTTTTTTCCACAACCAACGCGTCAGCATCAGGCACAATATCACCAGAACCACGAACACTACGAGGGCGACAAGCGGAGCGGCTGAAATCAGTGCGATGCCGCCCACCACCAGTCCGTCCTCCGCGAGGCTGGCCACTGTGTTTGATATCGGCTCGGGCGAGGCATTCATCACCAATCGTGCGCTCGCCTTCGTGCCATGGGTAGCAAGTGCCGCTGTCCCCGCACACAGAGCGGCGATCACTGTCATCACCGGATGGAGATCTCCCATCGCGGTCAATGCCAACAAAATCGCACCTGCTGGACGAATGAGCGTGTGCACCGCATCCCAGGTGCTATCGACCCAAGGCACCTTATCGGCAATAAATTCAATGGCGAACAATGTGCCGGCCACGCCGAGAATCCATGGGTTGCCCAACACCGCGAGATGTTCGTAGGCCCCCGACAACGAGATCCACTGGAAACGAATCGCAGCACCGACCAGGGCGACGGTGAGATACAAATTCAAGCCCGCCAGCGTCGCCAAGCCAAAGGCCACTCCCAACTGATCCATGAGTTCCATAGCGGGCACCCTATCGTTTCGCTGAACTCACGTCGATTCGAAAGCACAGGGAAAATTCCCCTCACCTCCTCACCCCTCCGATTGGGAACGATCCCAGAATGCGACGATGAATAACAGCGCGATCGCTCCCGCCAACAGGGCGGGAAACAGCCAGTAGGATTGCCACAACCCCGCGGCTTTTGTCCAGATGGCGTAATCCACATGTGGCATTTCCGCGGCAAACATTCGCCCCAATTGCTGTGCGTAGGTGAGTTTTTCCACGGGATTTTCCGCCGCGATCGCTGCGCCCAGTGCGTCCGATGCCGGTTGCACTGCGGCAAATTTTTGCGCCGCCAAAGCATAACCCAGATACATGCCCACACCCTGCGTGAAAAACACCAACATGCTTTGCGTTTGTCCGCGGATCGCCTCGGGCGCGGTGCGGTCGGCATACATGAAGCCCGTGACAAAAAAGAAATCATAACAAATCCCGTGCAAGGCGATCGCCGCAAATAGCATCGCTACCGACTGCTGCGGCGCACCGTAAGCAAACAATGCATAGCGCAACACCCAGCACAGCATCGCCACCACGATCATCCACTTCACTCCCAGCTTGCGGAAAAAGTAAGGCACCAGCAGCATGAAAATGATCTCTGACATCTGGCCGATCGCCATCGCCGAGGCCGGCTGCTGGAAACCCATGTTCGCAAGAAATCCGGAAGTACTAGAAAAATAGTAGGCCAGCGGGATGCAGATCAACATCGAACAAAGGATGAACACAAAAAACGCCGGCTTGGCCAGCAGGCGGAAGGCATCCACCATGAAAAGCGCGCGCAGGTCCACCGACTTGCCGCGCGAGGGTGGCGGAGTGTGCGGAAGCATGAAGCAAAACAAACCTAACAGCAGCGCCGCGATGCCGGCCATGCGGAAGAGGTTCAGGCTATCCGACCAGCCGAGGAACCCCGCCACCAATCCGGCAGCAATCCAGCCAATCGTCCCCCACACGCGGGTCTTGGGGAAAATGTCACGCGGCAAGTGCGAGAACGCGATGGTATTGCCCAGGCCGAGTGTGGGCATGTAACATAGCATATGACCGGTGAATAAAGTGACCACCAGCGAGCCATTGCCCGCTGTGATGGCACCCGGCACCAACTGCATGAGCACTCCACTGATCAGGAACATCACGCCCATGAGTCGCTCGGATGAAAAAAACCGGTCGGCGATCAACCCGAGGAACAAAGGCGCGATGATCGCGGCGATCGGAGCCGTGCCGTAGGATTTGCCGATGATGGACGCAAGATCATGTTTCCCCAGGACCATGAACAAAGTCGTGAACCAAGAGCCCCAGGTAAAAAATTGCAGGAACATCATCAGCGAAATGCGCAGATAGCGGGAATGGACATCGGATTCAGTCATGAGTCGACTTCTAAAACAACCGGTAGGCGGGCGCAATCACGGAATTAACAAAGTCCAGAAATTGATTTGCCAAGTGCACAACTCTCTTCTTTGTTACGCCCATGAGTTTGCGCACCGTTGATTTCGACTACCACCTGCCCGAGGAACGCATAGCCTCCCGTCCGCTGGCCGACCGCGCCGCATCGCGCATGATGGTGGTGCATCGTGATACGGGCGTGATCGAGCACCGCATGTTCCGGAATTTTCCCGAATACATCCGTCCCGATGACCTGATCATTCTCAACGACACCAAGGTCATCCCCGCGCGCTTGTATTCGAACGATGGCAAGACCGAACTGCTCTGCCTCGACCGCAGCAGTCCCACATTGTGGCGCTGTTTGGTGAAGCCCGGGAAAAAAATGCGCGTCGGCGCCACCGTGCAGGTCGCCGATGCCATCGGCACTGTGGTGGAAGTTTACGATAATGGCGATCGCCTGATCGAATGGGATCGCGAGCTGGATCTATACGAACACGGACATCTCGCGTTGCCGCACTATATGAACCGTGAGGACGAGGACGAAGACCGCGATCGCTATCAGACGGTTTACGCCAAGAACGAGGGCGCCATCGCCGCGCCCACCGCCGGGCTACATTTCACCCCGGAACTGTTAGAGACGCTCCCGCATACCTTCCTCACACTGCACGTCGGAGTCGGCACCTTCCGCCCCGTGAAAGCCGATCGCCCCGAGGAGCACGACATGCACTCGGAAAACTACCACGTCAACGCCGATACCTCCGCTGCCATCAATGCCGCGGGTCGTGTGGTGGCGATCGGCACCACCGTCACGCGCGTGCTGGAGCACCTCGCAAAAACAGCTGCACCGGGTCAACGCATCGCGGTAGGAACACAAAGTGGCAGCACCGATATTTTCCTCTACCCACCCTATTCATTCCGCGCGGTCGATGCCTTACTCACGAATTTTCATTTACCCCAAAGCACCCTGCTCATGCTCGTCAGTGCCATGGCCTCCCGCGAGCTCATCCTCGAAGCCTATCGTCAGGCCGTGGAGCAGGAATACCGATTCTACAGCTACGGCGACTGCATGCTGATTTTGTAACCGTGCTTCTCAAATCCTCTGCCGCAGCATCCAGAGTTTGTGCAACATGATGTGCAGCATGCCCTCGGAGCGTCCACACCATCCTCATTGAGCTTGCATTCACCAGCCCGTGAGAACTTTGAAAAGGGTCTCGCGCTCGTGGATGTCGGCTTGCGACAAGGATTGCAGTTTGCGTGTGGAAAATTCCTCGCAGGTGAAGGACGCCAAGATCGATCCCTTGATAACGGCCTGGCGGATATCGGCAAAACTGAATGATGTTTTCCCGAGCGATGCCAGGTAGCCGGCCAGGGCGCCGAGGAAGGTATCACCCGCTCCGGTGGGATCGGCCACTTCGTGCAAGGGGAATGCAGCAGAACGGAAGAAGGTTTGCGGGCCGACTTGCCAGCCTTGCGGGTTTCCGGTGAACAGCATCGCACCGAACTCACCGAGCTTGATGATGACGTTGCGCGGACCTTTTTCCAGCAAGCGCTGACCGGCAAGAATCAGATTCGAGGTGCCGGTGAATTCGCGCGCCTCGCCCTCGTTGATGACAAACAAGTCCAGCTCGCGAAGCACATCGTGCAGACGCTCGTTGGCGATGTTGATCCACAGATCCATGGTATCGGCGATGACGAAACGCGGCGACGCGGTGCAACCAGCGAGCATTTGCAATTGGTTGTCCGGCGACATGTTGGCAAGAACTACGATGGACGTAGTAGCAATTTCCGCCGGAACCTTGACCTGCCAGTTTTCCAACACATTCAAGCCCACGCGGTGTGTGGTGCGGTCGTTCATGTTGGCGTGGTATTCGCCCGTCCAGGTGAAGGATTCGCCTGCGGAGCGCTCGACGCCGTGCAGGGTCACGCCGTGGTCTTCGAGCATTTCCAGATGGTGCTGCGGGTAATCGTGGCCGATGATACCCACGAGATGCACGGGGCTGGTGAAATACGCGGCGGCCAATGCGGCGTAGGAGGCCGATCCACCCAGGAGCTCCTTGGCTTCGGCTTGCGGAGTGATGACGTTATCAATGGCAATGGTGCCTCCGACGATGACAGGAAGTGCGGACATGGTTGTATATTTGTTAGAGGATTTCTTCAATGGGAATCAAGCCGTTGGTGGCGACGATGGAATAGGAATCGGGATTCTGTGGCGAGGGAGTTAGGTTCACTTTTCCTCCTGCTGTCTCGACCAGCAATTGCCCTGCTGCGATATCCCAGAGAGAAATTTTCGACTCCACATAGGCATCGAGTCGGCCGGAGGCGATGTAGGCCATGCCGAGCGCGGCGGACCCCATCATGCGCATCTTGCGGGCGCGCACGGAGGCCTTCGCAAAGCGGTCCATGCCGGTGCGCAGGGCATCGCCATCTTTGCCGCAGCCGACAAACAGAATGGACTCCTCGAGAAGCGTCCGCGATGAAACGGAAATCGGCACGCCGTTGTGCAGGGCGGGACCGCCTTTTTCCACCGTCCAGGTCTCTTGCACCATCGGATCATGAATCACACCCACCACGATCTCTCCCTTCACACGCAAGGCGATCGATACGCAAAAATGCGGGATGCCGTAGAAAAAATTCACCGTGCCGTCGATGGGATCGACGATCCATTGGCGCTCGGATGCCTGGTTTCCCGCAATGCCTTCCTCGCCGTAGAGAGCATCGTCGGGACAGGCATCGAGCAGAATGCCCGTGATGAGATCCTGCGAGGTTTTGTCGAGCTGCAACTTGATGTCGTGATGAGTCGCCTCATCGACCACAGCGAGCTGGCCGAATTTTTCGCGCAGTAGTTTTCCCGCTTCCAGTGCGGCGTGTGTGGCAAGAGAAAGATCGGACATGAGTGAGCGCCGGAAGCCTGCTTGCTGACATGACGGGACGCAAGCGCAAAGCAAGAATTTCCCGCCTCGACGTTGCAGACGCAGGAAAGCCATGCCAGCTTCAGGGCTGCCACCAGGCGTTCAGCAGTGACGCCATGCTCTTGATGCGTTCCGCTTCTTGTGCCGCCAGATTGTTTTCTTCACGCGGGTCTTTGGCCAGATGGTAGAGTTCCGGTTGTGCTCCTTTTTCCAACGCGGCGGGCATGATCAGCTTCCACTCGTTTTGAATGACCCAACGCCAGCGCAGGGACGACGCAGGGACTTGCAGATCGACGGCATTATGGGTGAAACACGCGCCGTAGATGCTGTCACGTTTGCTGCGTTTTTCCTTATCGGTCAGATTGAGACCCGGCAGGTCGGCGGGGGCGGCGATGCCTGCCACGTGCAAAACGGTGGGCATGATATCCACGGAGCTGGCCAGGTCCGGTGCATCCAGCGCGGGGATTTTTTTCGGACAACGGAAAAAAATCGGTGTGCGCAGGCCGCCATCGTAGGGCGATTGTTTGGACTTGGGCGCGTATTTCGGGTTGTCCGGACTCTGGATCCAGCCATTGTCCGCCACATAGACGATCAGCGTGTTTTCTAACAAATTCCGTTGTTCCAGGCTTGCACGCAGTTGGCCGATGGTTTCATCAAACCATTCGATCATCGCCCAGTAGCG
>JBJOMZ010000054.1:0-18609 GCA_046052105.1 Verrucomicrobiota bacterium
AACAATCGATACGGCTCCCGCCCTGCATTCGTTTGTTCCATCCCGACCAAGTTTCATTCCCGAAATCCCAAGTTCAACCAACCCAAGGAGATGCACTGAAAGTCCATCACACACCATGCTCGAAAAGCATTTTTTATCAAAACGAAGGCGCTTTATCTGATCTATTTATCATTACAGATTTTTTTGATCTCCGCTTGTCAATGTGAAGCAATTATGCTTATGATGGCGAACACACACCAATTATGTCATCACCCACACTACTGATTCTCGCCGCCGGAATGGGTTCTCGCTATGGAGGACTGAAGCAAATGGATCCCATGGGGCCGAACGGAGAAACCGTTCTCGATTATTCGGTATTTGATGCCATTCGCGCCGGTTTCGAGCGTGTGGTGTTCATCATTCGTCGTGACTTTGCCGAAGTATTCCAAGCAACAGTGGGTTCACGTTTTGCCGGAAAAATCCGAGTTGAATACGCCTATCAATCACTTGACGACCTGCCCGAGGGTTTTTCTGTACCTGAAGGCCGCACCAAGCCGTGGGGCACCAGCCACGCGATCCGTGCCGCACGTCATTTGATTCAAGGTCCATTCGCCGTAATCAATGCCGACGATTTTTACGGTCGTGATGCCTATGAGCGGGCGGCTGCTTTCCTCCGCCAAGCATCGCCGCGACATGACGTCGAGCACTATGCCATGATCGGATATGATTTGTTGAATACACTATCGGATCATGGCGATGTGAATCGGGGTATCTGCCGCACCGATGCACAAGGCAATCTGACCTCTGTAGAAGAAGTGGTGAAAATCCAGCGTGAGGCGGATGGCGTGATTTACGGCGATTACCTTGATGGCGCGCGCAGACCGGTGTCGCAGGAAGCTGTTGTTTCGATGAACTTCTGGGCCTTTGAAGCATCCTTCATCGATCGGATCGAAGAACATTTTCTCCACTTTCTGCGCGAACACGGGCAAAAAGAAAAATCCGAGTGCTACATTCCTACTGTGGTCGATGAGCTGATCCATGCGGGCAGGGCCACTTGTTGTGTCTTGCCGACAAGCAGCTCGTGGTTTGGAGTGACCTACCCTGAGGACAAACCCCACGTGGTGGCGAATATCCGGGCTCTGATCGACGCCGGAGAATATCCTGCAACACTGTGACGACTGATGAACCATGATATAAAAACCGTCGGTCGCCTCTTTGACATGCGAGCCGATTTCGTTCATGCCCAGCCCTACGGATCCGGTCATATCAATGATACCTACTGTGCATGGTATGATGCGGCCGGTCAGCGCATTCGCTACATTCATCAGCGGATCAATCACAACGTGTTTAAAAATCCGGTGCACCTCATGGAAAATGTGGAGCGCGTCACTCGCCATAGTTTGGAGCTTTTGCTGCAACAAGACCACCCGGAGGCCCACCGTCGCACTTTGACCTGCATTCCTGCCATCGACGGTAAACCTTATGCGTTCGATGCCGCGGGCCATGTGTGGCGGACTTACCCCTTCATCGAACGCGCCCGCGGCTATGACGTCTTGGAAACAACGCAGCAGGCCTTCCAAGCGGCCCGGGCCTTCGGCGAGTTCCAGAAACTCGCTGCCGGTCTGCCGGGAAAACGTTTGCACGAAACCATTCCGCATTTCCATCATACACGCAAACGATTCGAAGCGTTTCTGATCGCCCTGGAGAACGATTCGCACCGTCGAGCCTGCGAGGTAGGAGACGAAGTAGATTTCGTGCGTGCGCGCGAAGCCGATTGTTCAAAGATCGTAGATCTGATTGCTTCGGGAGAAATCCCCGAACGGGTGACGCACAACGATACAAAATTGAACAACGTCCTGCTGGATGATGTTACGGCTGAGGGTGTGTGCGTTATCGATCTCGATACCACCATGCCCGGATCGGCACTCTATGACTTCGGCGATATGGTCCGTACTGCAGTTCCCCAACTGGCGGAAGACGCTACCGATCTATCCCGGATGGATCTGAACATGGACATGTTTGATGCTCTGCTGAAAGGATACACAGGCACCGCTACATTCCTCAATACAACGGAAAAACAGCATCTTGCCTATGCGGGAAAACTCCTCACCCTAGAATGTGGAATCCGCTTTCTCACGGATTACCTAGAGGGTGATGTGTATTTCAAAATCAAACGTCCCAGCCAAAACATCGACCGCTGCCGAAACCAGTTTGCCTTTGTCCGCGCGCTTGAGCGTCGGATGAGCGAGCTCGAAGACAAGGTGTCTGAGATCACCGCATGACTCCCCCTACCGTTCCACCCATATGAAAATTCTCATCACCGGAGGTTCCGGCTTTATTGGCTCGCACATTGCCGAACATTTTCAATCCAGCGCACAAGAAATCCGCGTGCTCGACAACTATCGCACTGGATACGCCAAAAACCTTGAGGGATTGCGCGCCGATGTGATCAGAGGATCGATCACCGATCGTTCGTTGGTTCGCGATGTCGTGCAAGGAGTGGACTACATTTTTCACATGGCTGCGCTGGTCAGTGTGCCCGAGTCCATGAGCAAACCCAGCGAATGTGTGGACATCAATGTTCACGGTCTGTTGAATGTGCTCGAAGAGGCCTCCGCCGCCGGGGTGAAAAAAATCGTTTTCGCCTCATCGGCTGCCGTCTACGGAGACAATCCCTCCGTGCCGAAAATCGAAACCATGGTTCCCGAGCCCAGGAGCCCTTACGCCATCACCAAACTCGATGGCGAATACTACCTTGAGCTCTACCGTCGCGAAGGAAAAATCGAAAGCGCATCGATCCGGTTTTTCAACGTGTTTGGTCCGCGTCAGGATCCCAAAGGGGCCTATGCAGCCGCTGTGCCGATCTTTATGGAAAAGGCACTTCGTCATGAGGATATCACGATTTTCGGCGATGGAGGAGCAACGCGAGATTTCATCTACGTCAAAGATATCGTCGGCGCCTTGGCTTTTGCGGCGCAACATGACATCCACGGAACATACAATGCGGGCTACGGAGGACAGATCACGATCAACGATCTGGCGAATCAGATCATCTCCGCAGCGGGAAGCAGATCGAAAATCATGCATCTGGCCGAGAGACCGGGCGATGTGCGTCACTCACGCGCCAGTGCCGAAAAACTGCGTGCCGCTGGTTGGGAGCCGAGGTATTCGCTCGAAGAAGGACTGGCGACTACGCTCGGCTATTTCCGCTCCCAACTCGGGTGATCAAAACGAGCCACCCAACGCGAGATGAAGATCAATGCGGTTTTGCAAGCGCTCGTTCTTCAGTCGGATCAATGCCGAGCGCGCGTTGTTGGCGCGGCGTTGCGACTCAAGCACGGAAAGAATATCCACACCATCGATTCCCTCGGAATAATCGCGTTCCGCTTGTTTTTCGGCCAGTGCCGCTTGGCCCACCTCCTTCTGCAAATAGGCTTCCTGTGCGGCGAGAGATGATTCCGCTGCAATGGCAGACTCCACCTCGCGAAAAGCCTCCAAGGCGCGTTGGGCGTAATCGTGAATGGCAGCCTGGTTCCGTGCCACCGCTTCCCTCACTTCGGATTCGAGAGCGCCCCCCGCATACAATGCCTGGGTGAGATTGGCGCTGATACTGGTGGCAAGATCGGTGGGGTTCAGAAGGCGCGAAACAGTCGCCTGATTGATGGAAGCACTTCCCAGCAGAGAAAGATTCGGCAATAGATTTTTGCGCGACGCGCTGACTCTTCGCGCTGCGGCAAGTATGCGCGCGCGAGAAGCCTGCAAATCAGGACGACGCTCGATCAACTGAGCGGGTAGTCCCGTGGGAATTCCCCCATGAACCAATGGCAACTCCCGACCCGGCTCAAACGTGGTGGAAGGATACCTTCCTAACAAAACCTCGAGCGCACGGGTGGCTTCATCGCGCTCCAGCTCCCGAGCTGTGGCGGATCGTTGCGCGGCAGAAACATTGCTGCGGCCGAGTTGAACGTCGAGCGCTCGGACATTCGGCACTCCCGCCCTGTAATTGCGTTCGATGATACGGAGATTTTTTTCAAAAGAATCACGCGTGGTTTCAGCCAATGCGAGCTGTTGCTGGGCGCTGATCAAATTGCAGTAACTCTTGGCGGTTGCTGCAGCCAAAGACAAACGCGCGCTGCGAAGATCGGCAACCGCAGCATCGAAATCAGCCGCGACAGCTCGGTTCAAATCCCTCAAACGTCCCCACAAATCGGGCTCCCAGGACGCCGCCAGCGTAAGTCCGTAACGTTCGGAACTGCCGACATCGGAGTCGGCAACGCCAGCACTGCCACCAGCATTCAAGCGGGGCAACAGCGCGGCTCGTGATTGCAGGGTCAATTCTTTGGCTGCGCGAAGTCGCGCAGCGGCGGCCTGAAGATCGAGATTGTGAGTTTGAGCTTCTTGAACGGTCGCGCGCAACCTGGCATCAGAAAATTGTTGAAGCCATCCCTGCGCAATCTTTTGATTGTTCTGCTGATCCGCCGACTGCCATACAGAAGGCGTGTTGATTTTCAATGAATCCTGTGGCCGAGGCAGATGTGCCAAGCCGCAGGACGAGACCGCCAGAGCCGCTCCAAGACCATGCCATATTCGTAATGCCATCGCCATACAGGCTAGCGATGAATCCCGATTTTACAAGAACTACTGGGGTGAAATGAAAACTGAGGACTAACCTCGAGGATGAAAGGTTCGGTGCACTTGCTTCAGCCGCTTCTGATCCACATGCGTGTAGATTTGTGTGGTGGCGATATCCGCATGCCCTAGCAACTCTTGTATCACGCGCAGGTCAGCCCCCCCCTCTAGCAGGTGGGTGGCGAAGGAGTGACGTAGCAAATGCGGGTAGACATTTTGCTCCAAACCGGCGTGCGCCGCTCGTTGCTTGACAATTTCTCTTACTCGTTCCGGAGACAGACAACCTCCGCGAATGGAGAGAAAAATGTGGGAACGGGTGCGTTTTTTGACGAAGTTTTTTCTAGCATGCGTCAGGTAATGATCCAGTGCCTGAAAAGCCATCTCTCCCAATGGGACGATCCTAGTTTTATTGCCCTTACCTGTGACCCGCAAAAATTTTTCCTGCATGTCGCAATGCTCCAGAAGGGCCTGACACAACTCGGACAGGCGCAGCCCTGAGGAATAAAACAGCTCAAGCATCGCCCTGTCGCGGGCACCCAAAGGATCTTGGGTTTCGATGCTTTCCAGTAGCCGTCGGCATTCGGAGACATTCAACGTACCAGGCAGTAGTTTCTCGGCGCGCGGCGCATGAAGAGGTTCCGCCGGATCCATGGGCAATCGCCCTTTTGCCGCAAGCCAGCGGAAAAAGATTTTCAAATGAACCGAAGCGATGCGAAGAGAGGAAGCCTCCAGAGATTTCTCTTTGCGATCAGTGAGAAATTGCGAGAGCTCCTCAGTTCCCAGATCCTGCAGGGCAAGTCGGCGAGAACGCGCCCAATCGCACAGCGCATCGAGTGTCTGACGAATGGAGAGTTGATACGCCGTGGAGAGGCCTCGCTCGGTAGCGATGAAGAGCAGAAACTCATCAATCTCATGACCTTCCCATTCCATCGCCGATTTCATGATTGCGGTGGTCTCGCCGCATTTCTGCCGTATTGGGACGAAAGCTCGCCCCCATGAATCAACACGAAGCCTTGTTGTTGCGCCTGGCGAATCAGACCATTGGCGCTGATGGCCGACTTCATCGAAATAGTCAAGCCACAGGCCTCCAAGCTGTGTCCCGTCCAAACGTTGCAAATCCTAGGAAAATAATAGGAATAATGGCAATCCAACAGATACCCGCCACCCCAGCTCGATGGTCCGATGACGCGTGGCGAACCTTGTTCATCCATGCGATTGCTGGTGTTAAGAAAATGAGCGAGAAAGCGCCCTTTGCTGCGAGAAATCTCTTTCCGATAGATCCTCTGCTGGAAACAGACCTCCTCGACTTTCCATGAAATGGGAATGATTTCCGTCACCGACGGCGAAGGCAGCACCAAGGCGTTGAAGACCTCGCCGGGGCGCAGCCAACGCCTCTGTTCGTATGCCACGCGATCTCCCCAGCTCATCACCACATAGCGCGAGGGCCCTTGGGGAAACTTCAGACCCTGTGGAGAACGATACCCGTTTTCCACAAGCCAATCGTAGGGAACAGCCAGGGATGTATGGAGGCTGTCAGCCATCAGATAGATCGCTACTTGTCCTGCGGAAGGCGTATCAATAGCATCCGAGTGCTTGGAAGTGAGTGGAGGCGGTTCGGCCGGACTCGGCATTCTCAAGGTGCATGACGGAACAAAAAGCATGCCACCGAGCATGAGCGGCAACAAGATTGGAGATAAACATCGATTCATCGCTGACGTGCAAAGTTTCTAGCAAGACAGTGCGCGAGAGACGAGTGAATTCCGGGAAAATAACAGTGGGCATGCCGATCAGCGGCGTGGCATCATGCGCAACTGGATGCCTTTGCCCGAGGTGTCCAGGTTCAGCGCCTCAAGCCGATCGCGAACGGGCGGCGGCACGGCGGCTTTGTCCTGAGGCGTTTGGTAAGGTCCAGACCAAAGCAATTCGCCCTGTTTGTCATAGACCTTGGCTTCACAGGAATCGCCATCGCGACTGATCTCGATATTGCCATCGTGATCCATCATTTTCAGGGTGCTCTTCATCTGCACCCCGGGTGCGGCGGGAGCGCCTTGCTGCAATTGCATTTGCATCCCTTGCATCATCTTCTCGACGCGCTTCTGGAGATCGGGCATGCCGTTCTGATCCAAGGGAAGAACCTGCGCTTGGGCGCCACCGTTGGCTCCAAGGGCCTTGAGGTTTTTCTCAATTGCCTCGCGCATTTCCTTGGGAATGCCGCGGAGCATGTCTTCGGGCAGTGCGGCATCATCGCGTAACAGGCCTTCGATACCGGCGTCGGGCCTAGCCTCCAACCGCAGGGATGCCTCCTGTTTTACGCCACGATGAATGTATGCGATTTTGACCTCATCTCCCACACGATGTTTTTCCATCAACTGGATCAAGCCTTCCTGGCTTTTGATGATCTGGCCATCCATGCTGAGCATGACATCAGCCTCTTTCAATCCTGCTTTGGACGCTGGCCCTTTGGGATCAACTACGCGAACCAGTGCGGCAGATTCGGCATCGAGTCCCAAGTGATCGGAAAGAGCGAGAGGCAGGCTGTCAAGACCGACCCCGAGGTATGCCTTGGCCTTGGCAGCTTCTGGCATGTTTTCGACAGGCTTCTCCTGCTGAGGAGCAGCCGCGTCGGCAGGCACGGCCCTATTCTCGGCAGGTGCCGGCACAGGCGAGGCAGATGGAGCCTGATTGGGTGCCAGGGGTTCGATTTTTTGCGGTGCTTCCAGGGCCATGACAGGAAACATCGTCAAACTCAGGGCCAGCAGCGACATCATGTTGGTTTTCATCGGAACTACGTTTGTTATTTGATTTTATGGATTTCGTATCCGGTTGTTGTCAATCGACCTTTTCAGGGACAACAAAAAGTTCTTCGCGGGGGATGAAGAGCATGCGATCGACGCCGTTCTTGTCGCGCACCAAAACCCGATCTTGATATTCGAATCGCAGAACGCGTTTGGGTTGATGGTCGGGAGTCCAGATCACACCTTCGTCCGCTGCACGTTCCATGTCGGTGCCAAAGCTGGTGGTGACGATGCCGTTCGGCGATGCCATGACAGGAGGCTGGGAGCCGGGCGCTTGAGGATTCGCTTGCGCGATAGCAGGCGAATCGATTTTTCGCTCGGGAGTCCACAAGGCGAGCAGCGATCCCAAGGCGGCCATTGCCGCGATGGCGCCTAGGCGGCGCAAGAGACCTTGGCGAGATGATGCCTGTTGGATCTCCCTGCGTGCGCCGGGAAACAGCAGCACTTTGCGGTCCAAAGCAAAAGGAACATCGCCGACAATCTTCATCCATGGCTCAAGGGCAGTCTCCGAAAACGGGATTGGGCGCAAATTCTGAAGTTGCGATTCGATGACTTGCAAGGATGGATGGATCTCCGTAGATCCGATCATCGCCCGTTCAAGCCGATTCAAAGTTGACTCGCTGAGCCCAGCAGGTTTCAGCGAGCGGAGCACCTGCTCCAATTCTTTGCGATTGGTTTCCATACTTATGACAACAATGAATGTTAGATTGATAGGTCGCCTTTGGATTTCGATTCGATCAGTTTGCGTTTCAGAATTTCCAGCCCGTAGCGATATCTTGAAGCCGCGGTATTTTGCGAAATGTTGAGCATTTCTCCGATTTCAGCGAAAGTTTTGTCACCCCAAATTTTCAACACGATGACCTCGGCGAATTTTTGCGGCAACTCCTTCAGTCCGCGTTCCAGTTGCGATCGTGTTTCTTCTTCCGAAGCATCGGATTCGAACCAAGGATCAAATTTCAACGCAGCTTCGGATTCCATTTCATCGGACACGTAATCCTCGCGTTTGCGACGGCGATCATCCTTGCGACCGAGATCGATGGCTAGGCGCCTGATGGTTGTGTAGAGATAGGCGATCCACATTTCCTGCCCACCGTCAAAAGAAGAACTGTTGATTTTTTCCACCAATTTGACCAGAGCATCCTGCAACACATCCTCGGCATCCTGTGCGTTACGAGTCTGATTCTTGGCGAACAACAGCAGTCGAGGACCATTCGCTACCAGCCAATCGCGCCAGGCGGAAGCGGAAGGTGATAATGATACGGCGGCACTCATTGGCGAATCAGGGTTCAATGGTGGAGCGTTGTCCATGAAGTGTTTTGTTTGATTTTTTATCGACGTTCCTTCCATTCGCGCAAAGCCATGGCCGTTGCTGATTCCGCTGTCTCAAGCAGTTCTGCAGGAGTTCCCTGAGCGACAATACAACCACCACGCTCCCCGCCACCGGGGCCAAGATCGATCACCCAATCGCAGGCGGCAATCACATCAAGGTGATGCTCCACGATCAGCACCGTATGCCCCGCGTCACGCAATCGGCGAAAAGCGTGAAGCAATTTCTCCACATCTCCGAAGTGCAGTCCGGTCGTCGGTTCATCAAACAAATACAAGGTCTGTGATGCAGCGGGACGGGCAAGCTCCACCGCCAATTTGAGTCTCTGGGCTTCACCTCCCGAAAGGGTGTTTGCCGCCTGACCGAGCGATAGATACCCCAGACCGAGTTCGCGCATGATTTCCAACAACCGGTGCAATTTCGGCATGGGCTGGAACAACTCTGCCGCCTGATCGATGCTGAGAGAGAGAATGTCGGCGATGTGGTGGCCTTTGTAAAAAACCTCCAACGTTTCACGATTGAAGCGCTGCCCCTGACACGAACCGCAGGTCACCCAACCATCAGGCAGAAAGTGCATTTCAATTTTGATCCGTCCGGCGCCCTCGCATCGCTCACAGCGACCGCCGCGAACATTGAAGCTGAAGCGATTGGCCTGATATCCGCGTTGCCGTGACAATGGCAGCTTGGCATACAACTCGCGAATCAGATCGAACAGCCCAGAGTAGGTCGCGGGGTTGGATCGTGGGCTTTTCCCAATCGGACTTTGATCCAGCAAAATCACTTTGTTCAAGCGCTCAGCTCCATCCATGCAATCAAAGGCGCCGGGCATGTCACCACTGCGGGAAAAATATCGGTTCAGCGCGCGCGCGATGACGTCCTCTGCCAATGTGGATTTGCCACTGCCGCTGGGTCCGGTTAACGCGACCATATGCCCCAGAGGAATCCGAACATCTATCTCACGCAGATTTCTTTCCCTCACGCGTCGAAAAGTCAACCAATGAGCCTGAGCGGAAACGCTGCGAATTTCCGGCCATTCCCGCGCATGGTGAAGCCAGCGCACGGTCGGAAGATGACCGAGCGCGGTGAGAGGTCCAGAACCTAACAATTCACCGCCTTCACGACCAGCACCGGGACCGAGTTCGATCAACCAGTCGGCATGGCGGATGATGCACTCATCATGTTCCACCACCACCACGCTATTGCCGGAATCGCGCAGGCGGAGCAAGGTCCGGATCAATCGGCCCGTATCACGCGGATGGAGACCGATGCTCGGTTCATCCAATACATAGAGCACGCCGGACAATCCTGATCCTAGCTGGGAGGCCAGACGGATTCGTTGCGCTTCTCCTCCGGAAAGCGTCCCGCTGCCGCGCTGCAGGGACAAATAATCGAGACCGACGTCCTGCAAAAATCCCAGGCGCTTTTTTAACTCCGACACCACACCCTCCACCACCGCGCGTTTTTCCGGATCGATGTCCAATCCTACCAGCCAGTCCATCGCCTGTTCGACAGGTAATTCACAAAATTCCTGAATTCCCAACCAACGACTTTTGGACCCGCAAATTTTCACGGCGAGCAATTCGGGCTTAAGGCGGGCCCCACCGCACACACGGCAATCACGATGTGCCATGACACGCATAAGCCTCCGGCGCGCCGCTTCGGATTTCACCTCCCTCATCTTGCGCTCGGCTTCTGCACAAAGCCCTTCGATGGCTTTGTGTTGTGTGCCTTGTGCGCTTGCCTTGTTCACTCCTGCGTCAACCTGGCCACCATGTAACAAAGTGGATCGGATCGCCTCGGGGCAATCTGTCCAGCTGGTATCCTCCGGGACCTCATGACGTTTCATTAAAGCCCTGGCCTCGCGGATAAACTGCAGCTCGCGGGGACCCCGCGGTTTCCACCAACCGGTGACTGCACCGGCCGTGACGGGTTTGTTTGCATCGTTGATCAATAGTGATGGATCGCAAAACATTTCCGTGCCCAGGCCTTCACAAGCTGCGCAAGCACCCCAATGGGAATTGTATGAAAAATGCTTGGGACTCAGCTCGCCCATCACAAAGCCGGAAACTGGATTGCGGTAACTGGTTTGAAAAGAAAGCTCCTCCCATGAGGTCGACTCCGGTTTCTGGATGAGTGCTCGGGCCTCCAAGCCGCATAGGCGCAAACTAGCTTCCACACTGTCGGCCAGTCGGGAATCGATACCCTGACGCATCACAAGACGATCGACGACAATCTCCAAGGATCGGATGCGATCCGTCGTGATGATGTCGTCCAACTCCTTCAGCTCGCCATCCACACGAACACGCACGAATCCCTGACGACGAAGATCATTCCATAAAGTAGCCGCATCGTCCAGAGACCGTAAATCAACGGGAGCGAGAAGAATGACCTTTGTGCTTTCCTCCAGAGCAAGCAGATGCGCGACGATGTCGGCGGAACTCATGCGGACGAGACGCTCGCCAGTCACAGGGTCGTGAGGAATCCCCACAGCCGCCCACAAGACACGCAGATAGTCATAGATTTCCGTTGCCGTGGCTACGGTGGAGCGCGGGTTCAAACCACCGCTGCGCTGCTCGATGGCTATGGCGGGGCAAAGACCCTCGATGCGATCGACATCGGGCTTCTCCAACTGCTCCATGAACTGCCGCGCGTAAGCGGAAAGCGACTCCACATATCGACGCTGTCCCTCGGCATACAGCGTGTGAAACGCCAATGAGGACTTGCCACAACCACTGGGGCCAGTGATCACAACCAGCTTGCCCTTGGGAATTTCCAAAGAGAGATTGCGCAGGTTGTGCTGGCGCGCGCCATGTAGGGAGATGACATCCACGTCACGATTCAAGCTGATTGAGGCGCGGGAGAAAACCTTATTTGCAAGGAAATCCCGTCATTTATGAGAACGCAACTCCTGGATCAACTCGATCTGGATTTCCTGGATCTCTAGCAGGCGCTCCCATTGATGCGAAAGCAGGTGGTCGATCTTCTGGTGCAAGTGCCGGATTTCAAGCTCTGCTTTCAGATTGACCTGATAGTCGTTCATGGAGCGCAAACGATCGCGAGCCTCTTGGCGGTTTTGGCTCATCATGATGAGCGGTGCTTGAACGGATGCCAGAGCTGATAAAAACAAATTCAGCAAAATGAACGGATAGGGATCAAACGGATGCGCTGCCAATACCACCACATTCACCAACATCCACGAAAGCAGCACCGCACAAAAAGACAGAATGAACTTCCAACTGCCCCCGAACGCCGCCATGCGATCCGCGAGTCGCTCGCCAAAGGTAGCGGCCGTGTCGTCGTCTTCCGTGAGAGGATTTTTTGCGGTCAATTCGTGATCTCGCAGGTCCTTGATCACTTCGTTTTCGAGTTCGGTCAGCTCTCCCTTTTCCTGACGCAACAATTGATGAAGATAGCGTTGCTGATATTTCTGCATGTCATCGAGGCAAATCCAACCCGACTCATCCCACGCCGGACAATCTTCCTGAATGAGGGAGCGCACCACGGGGCGTATCATCTGGACACGACGCAACTGCGATCGTGTGGTACAACCGCAGATCTGGCAGTGTGGCGCGGGAACAGTTGGCGTTTGGCTCATAATGACGATCTCCTACCACAACCAGACTCTCAGCAACAGCAATTTCCCTACGATGAGCGCCGCGCGAAGATTCGTCTGAACCATTCATCCCCCATGACGCCTAACAAGATAACCACGCCGATGATCGCGAACTCCATATTTTGTCGGGCGGGAAATACCAGCACGATCATGTTGCGAAGCACCTGCATCAATGCGGTTCCGATCAGCACGCCGAGCACCGCCCCCTGTCCTCCCCGAAGGCTGCAACCGCCCAACACGGCCGCGGCAATGGCATAAAGCTCGTAAAAGTTGCCAAAATCCGAGGGCTGCGATGAATTCACGTCCATGGAGAAAAGCATGCCGGCAAAACCAGATAGCAGGGAACAAAGCATGTAGCTGGCAATGATCAGGCGGTCGGTGCGAATCCCACTGTGGCGAGCGGCCTCCTCATTGTGCCCGAGAGCGAGTAGATGCTGCCCCGCGACGGTATAACGCAAAAAAACCGCCGCGGCCGTAGCGATCACCAAGAGCAGCACAAAGGGCATGGGCAAGGAAATGGCAAGCGTGCCCAGAGGGATTTTTCCCGTCGCCAGCCACCGCAACGAATCATAGGCAGTGCCGAAGCCGAGCGACTGGTCGGATGCCAGGCCTCGCATCGCTCCGCGATAGATCAGCAGCCCGCAGAGTGTCACGATGAAGGGTTGCAGTCGCATTTTGGTGATCAACCATCCGTGAGCGAAGCCGATGAATAACGTCAGCGCCAACAACAGCATAAGGGCAGACGTGGGTGACCAACCCGCTCTCACCAACAGCCATGGAAGTCCACATCCGGTCAGGCACACCATGGAGCCCAGCGAGAGATCAATCCCTCCGGTGATGATTACAAAGGAAACCCCGATTGCCATGATACCGTATAAACCGACGCGCATGATCAGGTTCTCCACATTCTGGGGTCGCAAAAAAACCTCACTCAACGCAGCGGTGAGCATGCAGACGAGCACGAAGACGATAAAAATTCCCAGCGTTTTTTTCACAGCAAGCGGATGATTTGCGGGTTTTCGCTGAAACGGCGGAAGATGAACCTTGGATACACACCCGTCGATCTAATCAACCGTATGACCCTTCCAGCAGCGATATCGTAAACGGAGAATGCCCAATGCTCAACGGAATTCTATCGCGCCACAACTCTGAATTGTATGACTGACCGGTCACATGCCCGAACATCCGAGTGGAATCAGAGGGAAAATTCACAATTGCCCACTGTCCTATCATGCGCTAGCATCCGCGCCGAAGATGACGATCGTTGAGAAACAACAGCACCTGCTCGAGGAACTATCTTTTTTTCAGGACTGGCAGGAGAGGTATGAATACGTCATCGCCCTGGGTCGAAAACTCGCCCCCCTGCCCGATTCCGCACGCAATGCCAATCATTTGATCAAGGGATGCCAATCCCAGGTTTGGCTCGATGCCGCCATTCACGATGGCAAAGTCGAGTTTTTCGCCGATTCCGATTCTCTCATCACCAAGGGCATGATTGCCATGTTCATCGAGGTGCTCAATCAGCAAACACCTGACGACATCCTTACCTGCGACATGTCTTTCATCGAACAAACCGGTTTGAAAGAGCATCTGGCCCCCACGCGGGCGAACGCTCTATCCCTCATGGCGACGCAAATGAAACAGCGCGCTCTGGCATTTTCCACCCCATCACAAAACCATGAATGACACCCTGATACTCGCTTCTTACATTGATTTCTCCTGGATGCAACATGCGGAAGCATGGGGCGCACTGCTCACGTTGTCCTTGTTGGAAATCGTACTGGGCATCGACAACATCATTTTCATTTCGATCTTAGTCGACCGCTTGCAAGAAAAAGACCGCAAGTTCGGTCGATACTTCGGTCTTGGACTTGCGATGTTCGCTCGTCTGGCGCTGCTGGCATCCATCACTTGGATCATGAGCTTGAAGAACGATGTTTTCTCCGTTTCCATCCATCCCGCGTTGATTGAAGTATTGCAGGGCAATCTCCACGAGGATCCGGCACACGCCTTGGTCGATGCCGCCGGCCGCATGGGAATCTCGGTGAAAGACATCATCCTGATCTTGGGAGGATTTTTCCTGATCTGGAAATCCACCAAAGAAATCCATCACAAAATGGAGAGCGCAGATGACGTGTCAGGTCAGAACGGCAAGGCCGCGATCTCCCTGACCTCAGTGCTCCTGCAAGTGATGATGATTGATATTGTTTTCTCGCTGGACTCCGTGATCACAGCGGTGGGTATGGTAAATGATCCCACTCGTATTTCTCTAATGATGTGCGCTGTCGTCATATCAATTGCCGTCATGCTGCTGGCATCGGGCACGATCAGCGCGTTTGTCTCCCGCCATCCGTCGGTAAAAATCCTCGCTCTGGCTTTTCTGATCCTCATCGGCACAACGCTGCTGGCGGAAGGTGTGGGCTTCCATGTGCCGAAAGGCTATATCTACTTCGCCATGGCATTCTCCTTCTGCGTCGAACTGATCAATTTACGCATCCGCAAACCATCCAACCCGCCTGCCCACTAACATGCAACTCTGGCTTTGCCCTCTCCTGGCCTTTTTTTGTGGTTCGATTCCCTTCGGTTGGATTTTCGGCAAATGGCGCGGCATCGACATCCGCCAGCACGGCTCGGGCAACATTGGCGCGACGAATGTCTGGCGCGTCTTGGGGAAAAGCCACGGCATTCCCTGTTTTCTGCTCGATGTGCTAAAAGGAGTGCTACCCACTGTGATCGGACTCAGCCTGATTCATTTCGATGGCATGAAAAATCCCATGAGTCTCGAACTCCTGAGCTCGAAGGCGGAAAATTATCCCATGCTGACGGCGCAACTGCTGCAAGTGATCACTGGTCTCTGCGCCATTCTCGGTCACAACTACTCTCCGTGGGTAGGCTTCAAAGGCGGCAAGGGAATCGCCACATCCGCTGGCGTGTTGATCGCACTCATGCCCGCCGCCGTGGTGATCCTTGTGGTAATCTGGGCCCTGGTGTTTTTTTTCAGTCGCTACGTCTCCCTGGCCAGCATCATAGCCGCAGCAACCCTTCCCTTGTTGACCATCTGGGGATCTTATTTCCATGGCAAGTTCGCCGATGGCACCTGGAACAAACCTCTGCTCGCTTTTTCTTTGTTGATCGCCGCGCTGGCCATTTACAAACACCGCAGCAATATCCAACGTTTGCGCAACGGCACAGAAAACCGTTTTACGAAAAAATCCTAGGTCGTATCCAACCATGTCGGACATCCGCAACTCCACTTTTGCCTCCATCGCTATCATCGGCAGCGGATCTTTCGGCACATCGCTGGCTTATCTGTTAGGCGAACGATGCGAACGATTGACACTCATCGGTCGCGACCCCCATGTCGCGCAGCAAATCAATGCCACACATCACAATCCGAAATATTTGAGTGATACCCGTTTGCATGATCGCGTCAGAGCGAGCGTCAAGCTCGATGATGCAGCGGACCATGATCTGATCATTTTTTCCGTGCCCACCTCGGCCACCCGCAGCACAGCAGCTGCGTTGGCAGCCATCGGCACAAACGCCGCCCTGATATCAAGTGCGAAGGGAATCGAACGCGCTACGGGCGATCGGATGAGCCAAATTTTGCGCGATTTCTATCCCCGCAATCCTCTCGCGGTCATATCAGGTCCTAACCACGCAGAAGAAATCGCATGCCGCCAAGCCACCTGTGCGGTCATCGGTTCGCACGACCAGGAGTATGCTGCCGCTTTGCAGAAACTATTCACACTTCCCCACTTCCGCACATACACCAGTATGGACATCGCTGGAATCGAATTAGGAGGCGCCATCAAAAACATCTATGCCATCGCGGCAGGAATTGCCTCCGGTTTAGGATTGGGAGACAATGCCATTGCCGCACTTGTGACGCGAGCCTTGAGCGAAATGACGCGACTGGGAGTGGCGCTGGGAGGCCAGCGCGACACCTTCACAGGACTGTCCGGTTTGGGTGATCTGATTGCCACCTGTTTCTCCCATCACTCCCGCAACCACCGGGTCGGCTTGGCTCTAGGCAAAGGAATGGCTCTCAACGATGCGGTAGCTGGCATTGGGATGATTGCCGAAGGTGTGCCAAACACCCAATCGATCTACGAAGCCGCGCGGGCGGCGGATGTCAGCACTCCCATCATCGATGCCGTGTTCAGCATTCTCTATCAGGATCGCCCCGCGGCCTTGGCCTTAAGGGATTTGCTATCCCGCGATCCGCGACCCGAGAATGATTGACTTCAGACGTTTTTCTGCTATCCTCCGCCCATGGCAGAAAAACCAATTCCCAGCGGTCTCAAATCCATGGCGCTTGAAGTCGAAGCCGGAACCCATTGGTGGTGTTCGTGCGGGCGCAGCTCGAATCAGCCGTTTTGCGATGGCTCCCACAAAGGAACGGGCCTGCAAGCCTTCAAGTTCGAGGTTCCAGAGAAAAAAACGCTCTATTTCTGCCTCTGCAAGGCGACGAAAAACCCGCCATTCTGTGACGGCAGCCACAAGTCGCTGGTGACAGAAGGCTGAGATCTTATGGGCATCAGTATGGCTGGGCTTCGCAGCTGCTGAATACGAGTATCACCCCTGTTTATGGATGTATTGATCAAACTGTTGATCTTGTTGTTCATTCTGGTCTGGGTTGTTGCGGGCATCGCGGTGTTTTTGAAATATGGCGTGAATCTTTCTGGATCCAAAAACGAAACATGTGAAACCTCCGGCTCGCAAACGCTGAACTTCACCCAAATGTTCTTGATCTGGTTCGGTTTTTTGTCGCTGGCGGTGCATTTTTTGTTCATGTGATGTTTCACAACCCTGCCGGACAAAGTTGTCAGGATTTACCATCGCCAAGGTCGTGAAAATCCGCTGTATTTCTCCCCGCAAGTCTTCGCATGAATCCTTCCACTGATCTCACCATTATCAAAGTCGGCACTGGCGTTTTGACGCGTGTCGAAGACGGCACACTCGATGGCGCCGCAGTCGTGCGCCTGGTCACGGCCTTGGCAAGTTTGATGGACGCGGGACATCGCTGCATGCTTGTCTCATCGGGGGCCGTCGGCTCCGGCGTGGCTTCATTTCAGCTCGACGGCTATCCACGCGATATCGTGACCCGCCAGGCCTGCGCCGCAGTTGGGCAAGCCCGTTTGATGCAAACCTACGGCAGTTTATTTGCCAATTTTGGCATCACCGTCGCCCAAGTTCTTCTCACCGCAGCCGATCTCGGCGAGCGTTTCTCGCACATTTCGAGCACACTGCATCGACTGCTGGCCGAGCCTCGCATCATTCCGATCATCAATGAGAATGACTCCGTCGCCATCGATGAACTCAAAGTGGGTGATAACGACCAACTGTCATCGCGCGTGGCGGTTCTTGCCGGAGCGAAACGCCTGATTCTGCTCACCAGCGCCGAGGGCTTGCTAGCTCCCGGCTCGGATCAACCCATCCCAGAGGTGAAAAACGTGGCGGAGGTAATGAGCTTCGTGCGCGATGATCAGGGGAAATTCTCCATCGGTGGCATGGCATCCAAACTTACCGCCGTGCAATATGCCGTCGAAAACGGCATCGAAACCTGGATCGCCAATGGCCGACGGCCCGAACGACTCTTGGAAATCTGCCAGGGCAACGCCATCGGCACGCGATTCCTGCCCCATTGAATCCCGCTCACGTTTTGCCATGTCCATTACTCTCACAAAAGAACAAGTTCACGCCACCATCGCCACGATGGGACAACAGGCAAGACAAGCCGCATATGGTCTGGCCACACTGAGCTCCGATCAGAAAAACGATATTCTCCGCGCGATGGCGAAGGAATTGCGGGCAGAGACCGAAACGATCGTGGCTGCCAATGCTCTCGATCTTGCCAACGCTGAAGAAAAAGGTTTGAGCGCGGCAATGATGGATCGACTCCGTCTCGATGCGCACCGGATCGAAGCCATCGCCTCGGGTATCGATCAAGTCGCACGCCTGCACGATCCTTGCGGCGAATTGCTCAGCGAGGTCAAACGCCCCAACGGTATGCTCATCCGTCAGGTTCGCGTCCCGATCGGCGTGATTGGCATCATTTACGAAAGCCGACCCAATGTCACCAGTGATGCCGCCGTGCTTTGCCTCAAATCCGGCAACGCCACCATTCTGCGCGGTGGATCGGAAGCGATCCACTCGAATCGGGCCATCGCCGCCGCACTGCAACAGGGAGGCGAAAGAGCAGGATTGCCCGCACATGCGATCCAGTTGGTGCCTTTTACCGATCGTGAAAGCGTAGTCGCACT
>JBJOMZ010000055.1:0-18563 GCA_046052105.1 Verrucomicrobiota bacterium
GAATCGGCATCGACCGCGAAGCCGTGGTTTTGCGAAGTGATCGATATGCGACCGCTGCGCAGATCCTTCACGGGTTGGTTACCACCGCGATGGCCGAACTTCAGTTTGAAGGTTTTGCCGCCGAAGGCGTGGCCGAGAATTTGGTTGCCGAGGCAGATGCCGAAGATGGGTTTTTTGCCAATGAGTTGGCGCATTTCCTCATGGATGTAACCCAGAGCCGCTGGATCGCCGGGGCCGTTCGAGAGGAAAATGCCATCGGGATTGCGTTTCAGCACGTCCGCGGCGCTGGTGCGGGCGTTGAGGAGTTCTACCTCGAAGCCCGCCTGACGCAAGCGGCGGAGGATGTTGTATTTGATGCCAAAATCAAAAGCGACAATGCGATGACGCACGGGCGGCAGTTCGAGGTAATTCGTTTCCTGACCGGTGCAAGCATTGGGGATGGTCCATTCGCGCGACTCGGCGGTCCATAGGAAGGACTCGGGTGTGGAAACTTCCTTCACGAAATCGCTGCCTTCCATGGGGGCGGATTTTTGTGCGTGCGCGACAGCTTCCTCGGCAGTCATTTCCGTGGTGAGGCAGGAACGCATCGCGCCGCGTGAGCGCAGGTGTTTTGTTAGGGCGCGGGTATCGATGTCTTCGATTCCGAGCACACCATGTTCGGAAAAGTAATCGGCAAGCGACTTCGTAGCGCGCCAGTTCGAGGGCGCGGGGCAGAGTTGTCCGATGACAAAACCACGAACATGGGGAGATGCGGATTCGCCATCGAGTTCATTTACCCCGTAGTTGCCGATTTCCGGATAGGTCATTGCCACGATTTGACCGCGGTAGGAGGGATCGGTGATCACCTCCTGATAGCCCGTCATCGAGGTATTGAAACAAATCTCTCCAGTAGTGGTACCGACCGCGCCGAAGGAAATTCCTTCAAACGTGCGGCCGTCTTCAAGTGCTAAAATGGCTCTCATGTGCGTGGCGGCGAAAGGCTAGTGACTCCGCACGCGCGATGCAAGGGAAGAACGAGATTCGTGAGATTTTCTCGCGTCAGAGTCTAGAACCGGTTCACGGCGAGGCGGTCCATGGCGAATCCTGGATTTGCTTCCGTGAGAAGATCCGCGATGATTTTTCCGCTGATGGGCGACAGGCTCAGGCCCATCATCGCATGCCCGGTGGATACCAGCACGTTTTTCCATCCGGGAGCCGAGCCCATGTAGGGCATACCATCCGGTGAAACGGGTCGCAGGCCGGCCCACGGCTTGATGTTTGCGAAGTCATCTTCCGAAAAAGCCGGAAAATACGGCTGGATCGAGCGAATGATGCCCTTCACGCGCTGTGGATTGATGTTCAGGGATAAGTCGCCCACTTCCATCGTGCCTGCGAAACGCAGCGTCCCATTCATGGGGGTGATGGCGACCTTCGCCTCGCAGAAGATCGAACAAAGTTGCGGCAATTGTTTCGGCTGCGGCAGGGTCAGGGAGTAGCCCTTTCCCGCTTGCAGGGGGAGGGAGATATCCAGTTGGCGGAGAATTTCCGCGGACCAGGAGCCACCCGCGACGAGCAACTGATCGACAGCATGGCGCTGGTCCTGGCTGTGGATGGCGATGACCCGACCCTCTTTCTGTTCGATACGTTCCAATTTCGTGCCGTAGCGAATTTCGCCACCCGCCGCGCGGACCCGTTCCTTCATGGCTGCGGAAAACGCCTGTGGATTCAAATGGCAGTCATCGGGAAACCAGACGGAACCTTTCACGTTCATGGTGATGGATGGATCCATCCGCGCTGTGGCTGCGGCATCCAATACTTCCGCCCGGGCACCCAGTTCATGGGCCATGGCCGCCACGGCGGCTTCTTCGTCCAGCCCGTGCTGGGTGTTGCAAAGCATCAGTAGACCGCGCTGCTGAAAATCGAAGTCGGAGTCCCTGGCCAGCTCGGCAAACAATGCGCGGCTTTGCAGGTTGAGGTCCAGCAGCAACTGCTTGCAGGCATCGACATGGCGTGAATGAGCATGTCGGTAGAACAGCCAACCCCAGCGCATCAGCGCGGGGCTGAGACGCGGTTTCACGTAAAAAGGGCTCTGCGGGTTGAACATCCAGCGCAGTCCTTTGGCCAACATACCGGGAGCCGCCAGTGGGATGAAATGGCTGGGCACCACCATGCCGGCATTCCCCAGCGAGCAGTTATCGCCTTTTTCCTCCTCGCGTTCCCATATCGTCACTCGCAGCCCTTTTTGTAGCGCGTAATACGCCGAACAAAGACCGATGATTCCTCCGCCGATGATAAAGACGTGCCGATCTGTCGCAGAGCTCATAGTTCGCAGCGAAAACTGGAATGATTAGCGGTAATTCACGAGCGAATTAGGCATGCGGCCTATCGTTCGCGGCGACGCTTAGCGCTGAGGAATGGAGTAATAAATTTGCTCCAGTGCCATGACTGTGAAAGCGGTGGTGAGAACCGCGTTTGACTCCATCCAGCGACCATTGTCATTCACCCACGATCCATCTTCGCGCTGCTTGCTCAGCAGGCGCTCGCAAAGCTCCTTGCGCCAATCCACTGTCTTGCCGTTTGCCAAGGGAAGCTTGTCAATGCCGGCGGCAGCCAAAGCTTTCGACATGGTGTTGTAGTAATAATAAAGACCTTGCGCGCCAACTCCTGGATTCTCCTCCAGTGTGTAGTTTTTTCCGAGCCATTCCTTCACGGCAACTACCCGCGGGTCATCAGCGGAAACTTTCGCGTAGACCATAGAAAGCAGTCCCGCATAGGACATGGAACCATAGGACCGCAGGGGCACCTTGCCATTGGCATCGGGTTCCGCAGTGACTTTACTTTCGTTAGGACCGTAGATGAACCCACCCTTGTCTTTGGGATCCTCGGTGGCCCATTCGCTGGAATTCGTTTCTTTGAGGTTCTGGCAGCGCGACAGGAAGGATACCGCAGCACCCCAGTCGAGATCGGGCTGATCGCCGTGTTTGCCATCTTCAATGACTTTTTTGGACAATGCCAAGGCTTCGATCGCAAGGTAGGTGTTTGACATGTCGGAGCGATCGTTTTTCGAACCGTAACCGATGCCACCATCGTTGGGGCCGTCCGCTTTTCCTTTTTCGCCCGTGTCCCACTGGTTGTTGATCAGGTGCTTGCGCGCACGCACGATAGCGGCCTCATAGGCTTCATCACCGGCTGAGGTGAGTGCGGTCACAGCCGTGGCGGTGTTGTAGACGGTAAGGCCTCGATTGTAGATGCCCCCGTCTTCTTTCTGGTTGCCGAGCAGCCAAGTGAAACCAGTTTTGATGTGAGCGGGCCTCTCACCTGCTTTCACGTTCGGATCGCGAACGGCTGCTGTGAGAGCCAGTGCGGTGAACGCAGGAATTTCCGGGTCATCCCAGTGACCCTCTGGTTTTTGTTGTTTGGCCAGCCAGGCATTGCCGCGGGCGATGGCTTGTTTCATTTCCTCTTGCAGTGAGACATAAGGAGAAACATCGGCCCATGTGACGCTGGCAGCGGCGAAAAAGCAAAGGATGGATTTCATAGTGGATGGATTTGCAAGGTTTACGGTTGAAGAGGTTGAATGATGAAGTGGACCTTGGTGCCCTGCGCGGGCATGCGTTTGGTGTGGGCGAGCCAAGCTTCGTCATTGAAGTTATCTTTTCCTGGATACAAAAGCAAGGAGCCACGACTCACAAAAATGGACGCGATATCTCCGGTTTGCTCGGCCAAAAAAGCGCCGTCGTAGACCATCGATCCTCCATATACCCATGGCTCTTGATTCATGGGTTTGTTTGTTGCGGCCTGTATGATCCAGTCGGCCAGTGCGGCTTTCTGGGCCTTGCCGTCTTGTTGCCACTCGATGCTTAGATTGACGCGCGCGGCTTTTTTTGTGGCTTCGGCCACTTCGGGAAATCGATCAGTCAATACGCCCGGCTCTTTTTCGATCGCGTATAATTCCTCCGATGCAACGTAGCGCAGCAACTTCATCACGACGTTGATATCGGTGGGTGAGCATTGCGTGATCAGCAAAGACTCGTGAATCTTACCGTTTTCGTGCACTACCGCGAATTCCAGCAGTCCATCGTTCATGTTCACACTGCAGGGAATCCGGACTTGGCGCGTTTTGGGATCGAATTCGATTTCGCCATATTTCATGCGACCATCGGCGAGCTTAAGCATCTTCGGCTTTTCCGCGGGGTTACCCGCCGGTTTCTCCTGACTTTTCGCGATGCTATCGCTCCCTTCGCTCGTGGACGAGATGGGATCGGCCCAAGTCAAAACTTGGCCCATGAAGAATATCAGGGAATAGCGGATCATGAGTATCATTCTTATAACGTCGTTGGAGCGCATTTCTTGGCAAAATTATGATTTTTTCGATGTGAAAGTTTGCGCCCATACTTCCCAGGTCCGCCGGGTGATGGCAGTTTCCAAGAGGATCGCAGGATCATGCCCCATGGGATCCCGCAGCGGTCGAAGTGTCGCATGATCTCGGAAGCTGTCGCGCAGCAATTTATACAGCGCTAGCAAAAGTTGATTTTTTTGTTGTTCGGTCGAGGAACTTGCCAATGGAATCGATATGGTTTTGGAAATAGCGGAATCGCCCGCAGCACCGGAAAACCAGAGCGCCACCGGCTGTGGAGGCAAACCTTTCACGGGCTTGGGTCCGCTTTGCAGTTTGACCTGGAAATCAATCAATCCGCAGTTGGATTTGTTGAGCACAGAGATGATCTCCAGAAAGATGGGTTCGAGCGCTTGCTTGTGTTCCGGATGACAGCGTGCGTTGAGTAGTATTGTCGTTGTTGTGGTGGGATCCACATTCCACAGGGGCACACGTCCGCGTAGCCGCTGGATGGCATTGCTAGCTGTATCGAGTTGTGAGGAATCCGCCTCTGCCGAGTCCACCACTCGTTCCCATGCGAGCAGCGCACGTTGCATGTCGCCGCGGGTTTCCAGTTGGGTCGCCAAATCGGCTAGCAGCGTGGCTCCGCGCCCGGCATGAACGCGATAGCAGTCCAGCCCCGGTGCTACGGTTGGATCTCCAAACTCCTCAGGTTTCAGCGTTGCCAAGGCTTGTGCTTCTTTTTCCGCATCGGGCAGTGGCAGCTTTTTGGGCGTGACCCGTATCGGTTGCTCGGGGGTGATGAAATCTGCGGCTTTAAGTTCTTCTTTGGTCTGCTCTCGGATCTGGGCCAGAGCATTTTCATCGGGGGGCATGACAAATTCCCTTTGCTGGGTTCCTAGCCACCAAGTCAGCCCGATCGTCAGCATGATCAAAGGTAGGCAGGCATACCAAGGGATTTTCACAGCGCAAATCGTAGTCGATTGCTTGCTTCGCGCAAGCACGATGCATTGCGACACAAAAAAAGACACGTCATAGCGTGTCTTTTTTTGTGATGGTAGGCAAAATGCTTTAATCAAGCATCGAGGCTCTTCACCAAGGTAGCGCGCTTGCCGACACGAGAACGAAGATAGTTCAGCTTGGCACGACGCACTTTGCCGCGGCTTGTTACTTCGATCTTGGCGATGCGGGGTGTATGAACAGGGAAAACCCGCTCCACTCCTTCACCGTAGGAAATTTTGCGAACGGTGAACGAGGAATTCACACCGTGACCTTTGCGGCCGATGACAAGACCAGCAAAAATCTGCACGCGCTCTTTACCGCCTTCCACCACTCGGCAATGCACTTTTACGGAATCTCCTACGTTGAAGTCGGCAATGTCCGATTTCAGTTGTTCGCTTTCAATTTTGGCAATGATGTTCATGGTCTTCAGTAGGAGAATGTGTTTGTTGGAGCTATCACGGCTCTCCGAGGAGCGGCGCGAAGGGCGCGCAAACTAGAGGTTTTTTTGCGCGATGGCAACTGTGAATTTCATTTTCAGCGATTTTTTTGAAAAATTCAGGAGTTTTGCTGACAAAATCGCAGTGCGGCGGGACTTCCCGGGTGAATCGTGCGGTAAAAACAGGAATTCCGTCCGGTGTGGCAGGCGCCGCCCCCAGCTTGTTCGACGTAGAGGATCACCGCATCTTGATCACAGTCCGTGCGCATTTCGATGACCTTTTGGATTTGTCCGGAGGTTGCGCCCTTGTGCCAGATCTCCTGTCGCGATCGCGACCAATATACGGCCTCGCCTTTCTCCAAGGTGAGTCGCAGAGACTCTCGGTTCATCCACGCCAGCATCAACGGCTCGCGAGTGTGGATATCGATCGCCACAGCGGCAAGCAGGCCGTTTTCATCAAACTTCGGTGCAAATTCCAATCCATCTTCGATTTGTTTTTTATCGAGACGCGCGGCAAAGCAGGTGTGTGTATCGTCGCTCACGCCCGCAGGGTAAGAGACTGGCGGAATTTGGCAAGTCTCGAGGTGATCACAGGCTACATTGGCATATTTCATTGCAATTTGCATCAAATTCGCCAATCTGCCGCCCCTGAACTTTCCAGCTATCATGTCCGAGCGTCGCAAACCATTTCCTTTTGATGTTTTTGAACCCCAGTGGCAAAATCGTTGGGACACAGAGAAAACATTCCGCACGGCTGGCCCGGGGGATGCGGATTTCGATGCTTCGAAGCCGAAATACTTCGTGCTCGATATGTTTCCTTATCCGAGTGGCGCGGGCCTGCATGTTGGTCATCCCGAGGGCTACACAGCGACGGATATTTTGGCGCGATTCAAGCGCTGTCGAGGATTCAACGTGCTGCATCCGATGGGATGGGATGCCTTTGGTTTGCCCGCGGAACAGTATGCGATCAAGACGGGTCAGCACCCGCGCGTCACCACCGAGGCGAACATCAAGAATTTCCGCCAGCAGTTGAAAAATCTCGGGTTTTCTTATGATTGGGATCGCGAGGTCGATACCACGGATCCAAGCTACGTGCGCTGGACGCAGTGGATTTTCCTGCAGCTCTATCATTCGTATTTTGATGAAGCGGAACAAAAAGCCAAGCCGGTCAGCGAACTGGAGGCTAAGGGCTGGACGCGTGAGCAGATCGATGCTGTGCGGCTCGCCTTCGTGCACGAGGCTCCCGTCAACTGGTCGCCGGATCTCGGCACGGTGCTGGCGAACGAAGAGGTCGATGAATGGCGCAACAAAGGTCATATCGTCGAACGCCGTCCACTGCGCCAATGGATGCTGCGCATCACCTCGTATGCCGAGCGTTTGCTGAATGAAATCGATGCGCTCGATTGGCCGGAAGGCATCAAATTGCTGCAAAAAAACTGGATCGGCAAAAGCGAGGGCGCGACCGTGGATTTCCTCGTCGGCGGCCATACCGTGACGGTTTTCACCACCCGTCCGGATACCTTGTTCGGTGCGACGTACATGGTGCTGGCTCCCGAGCATGCCTTGGTCCATGAAATCACCACTGCCGAACAAAAATCCGAAGTGGAAGCCTACGTCCAGGGCTGCGCGACCAAGTCTGACATGGAGCGTGGCGAGATGAACAAAGACAAAACGGGAGTCTTCACCGGTGCCTATGCGATCAATCCCGTCAACGGCGAAAACATCCCCGTGTGGATCGCCGACTATGTGATGATGGGCTACGGCACCGGCGCGATCATGGCCGTGCCCGCGCACGACGAACGCGACTTCGCCTTCGCGGAAAAGTTTTCTCTGCTCATCATTCAGGTGGTGAAGCCGCTCAAAGAAGAAGACGATTGGAAAGGTTACACCGACCACGGCACTGCCATCAACTCCTCCTTCCTCGATGGCCTGCCGACCGCCGAAGCGAAGTCGAAGATGATCGCGTGGCTCGAAGAGAACGGCAAGGGCAAGCGCAAGGTGCAATACAAACTGCGCGACTGGTTGTTCTCGCGCCAACGCTACTGGGGCGAGCCGTTTCCCATCATCTGGGAAAATGGCCAGCACGCCGCCATCCCCGATTCCGAACTGCCATTGCTGCAACCCGCCTTGGAAGATTTCAAGCCGACGGGTGACCCGCGTGGTCCGTTGATTAAAGCGACGGATTGGATTAAGTATACGGATTCCGCCCAACGCGAAACCAACACCATGCCTCAGTGGGCCGGTTCGTGCTGGTACTACCTGCGTTACTGCGATCCGCGCAATGAAAACGCTTTCATCTCCAAAGAAGCGGAAAACTACTGGCTCGGTGGCGAAGGCCAAAGCGGCGCGGTCGATCTCTACGTCGGCGGCACCGAGCACGCCGTGCTGCATTTGCTCTACGCGCGTTTCTGGCACAAGGTCCTGTTCGACCTCGGTCATCTCAGTACGCCCGAGCCTTTCCAGAAGCTGGTGAACCAAGGCCTCATCCTCGGTGAGGACGGACAAAAGATGTCTAAGTCATTGGGAAATGTCGTCAATCCCGATGACGTCATCCGCGAGTATGGCGCGGACTCCCTGCGCCTCTACGAAATGTTCATGGGCCCGCTCGAACAGGTGAAGCCCTGGCAGATGAAGGGCGTCGAGGGTGTGCACCGCTTCCTCGCCCGCGTTTGGCGTGTGGCGATGGAGGAAAATCAGGCTGGCGAATGGCAAATTTCCTCACGCATCAGCAAGGCTCCATGCTGCGATGCGAAGCTGCGCAAGGTCGTGCACGAGACCATCAAAAAAGTCACCGATGACATCGAGCGCATGGTCTTCAACACCGCCATCTCGCAGATGATGATTTGCACCAACGCCTTTACGCAAGCCGAGCAAGTGCCGCTCGAGGAGTTCCTCATTTTCTTGCGCCTGCTCAATCCCTTCGCGCCGCACCTGGCCGAGGAACTGCATGCCAAGCTCACCGCGGAAAACACGATGCTCTACCATCAGCCATGGCCGGAGTTCGATGCCGAGGCCCTGATCGAAAACGAGATCGAGCTGGTGGTGCAGGTCAACGGCAAACTGCGCGACCGCATCCGCTTGGCACCCGATGCCACGGAAGAAGTCGCCCTGCAAACCGCTCTCGCCTCGCCCAAAATCCAGGAATACACCAACGACAAAACCATGCGGAAGGTCATCTACGTGCAAGGTCGTTTGCTGAACCTGGTGGTGAGTTGAGCATACGCTCCATCCGCATCGGATAAGAGAACCGAAGCAAAATCCCGGCTTGGCACATTCCGCCTGAGGTGATATCTTGCGTGCATGCAACCAGCATCGTCCTTACCCGAACGCACCGGCGATGAAGTTTCCGCGGATCGCTTTCGGCTCATTGCCGATAAGATCGAGGCTGATCCTGCGTTGTTAGACATACCGCTCGCCAACATCGCCCGCTGGCTTGCCCAAGGCCATTCCGCCCGCGTCCGCCTCGAGGGCTGGCGCTCCATGATCCTGGAAGCTCGTGCCTCGGAACAAGGCATGGCAGATCTTCTCTACCTCCCGCGCGACCAAGATTGGGAGTCGGTGCAATGGAAAGGTTATTCGCCGTTTCCGGGAATCCTGAGTAAATCTGAATTAAAAGAGTTATCATGGACCTCAGCGCACTGAAGGAGCTGATTGGCATAGGGATTCTTTTGCCATTCGTCCCAAGGGGACGATTCATATCAGCCCACGGTGCAACCGTGGGTTCTGCATCCCCGCAAAAACCTTGCGTCCTATAGGGACGCCTCATCATGCGACGCGCTACCATCCCACAGGATCGGTTTCATCAATCGTCATGCCATTTTTTCGCAATCGTCTTCAATCCACATCCTGAACAGTTAGGGTTTTGTGGTATTGCTCTTGATTCTCATGGATACAAGAAGATTGCTCGATATGGGAAACCGTTACTTTGGCTTTAGCAGGGGCGTGGACGCTGATTGGTTGTCTAGAACTGCTCGGGATTCGTTAACGCAGAACTGGCAGCCGGATATATCAGCTAGACCACAAAAAAGGATCACGGCTTTCACCGTGATCCTTTTTATTGTTAGTCTCTTGGGATCAAAGTTCTTTGATCCAGATGTTGGCGAAGTCGATCGAGCTGCCGTGGTGTTGCAGGCCTACTGGACCGGTGGGTTTCACGCCCGGGAGCTGGGCGTTGTCGATGACTTTTTTGCCATTGAGAATGACTGTCAAGCGATCTCCTTTCATAGTGACTTCCATGTGATTCCATTCGCCGACGGGTCGGTCGGCTTTTTCCTTCGGCGTCACGCCGGCGCGCACTTCAGCGGGCAGGCCTTTGTTCGTGCGATAGCCATAGACTTCGCCCGAGCCCACAGGCCAGTTCCACAGATTGACTTGCGAATTGATGTTGCCGCGCATGTAAACGCCGCTGTCGAGCTCTTCGACCTTGAGTGTTTCACCTGTCTCATTGCCTTCCGCATTGATCACCGGGCGGTTCATCACAGGACCGAGACCATTCCAACGCCAGTCGAGCACCATGGTGAAATCTTCATACGGTTTGACCGACCACAAATCCTTGATTTTTGCCGTGCTTTTGCCATCGTATTTCAACACGCCATTGACGGGCAGCCAATGACCTTCACTGCCGGCTTCCACTTTCCAGGCTGCGAGCGACTTCCCCTCGAACAACGGCGAGAAACCTTGTTTTTTCAGAGCCTCGGCATCGGCGATGGGGGCGAGGTCGGCAATCCTGATGTTGCGAAACGCCACAGGGTCGCCGTGTCCGCACCAGCTGATGTGCCCCGATCGACGCTTCACACCTTGGTGTTTTGGAAATTTTTGCTCTAGCTCATCGAGTTTGGCATCAGTGATGAGAGTGCCGTTTACTTCGACTTTCACCGAGTTCCCCATGACAGTCACGCGCTCGTGATTCCACTCGCCTACGGGCTTGAGGTGGCCTTTTTTGGCGGGCAGCATGGTGTAGATGGAACCGTGAAACTGGTAGTCCTTGAGGCCCTTGTATTTTTCCGCGGTATCGTCCAGGATTTGCAATTCCATCCCCACATAGGCGGCGTCGCCCGTCCCAGGGTAATGAATGCCCAGGCCGTTATTGCCGCCGGGAGGAAGCTTGAATTCAAAATCGAGGATGTAGTGGCTGAAGCGTTCCTCAGTCATCAGGTTGCTGCCTTTCGGCGTGCAAACGATGGTGCCGTCCACCACTTCGTAGCCATTTCCTTTCCAGCCCGTGAGGTCTTTGCCATTGAAGAGCGGACGAAATTCCTGGGCATGCGAAAAAAGCGATGAGGCCAGCAGACTGAGACGTACGAAATTTGTCATATTCATTGATACTACGATGCTCGCCTACCATACATTACATATCTCCTGGATGATTGTTCAAAATCCCTGAAAATCATGAATCATCCATTCCCCGAGGCAGGGGCAGAGGCGTCACGCGCGTGGAGTCACACTTCGAACAATGAAGTTACCGATTGGCCACCGTTGATGCGACGAATCGCCTCCGCCAGAAGAGGAGCAATGCCAACGGCGTGAACTTTATTGCCGCAGGCCATCGGCACGGAGTCCGTGGTGATGACTGTCTCAATGACCGATGATTCGATGCGTTCGCGTCCGAGTTCACCAAGGACCGCGTGCGATACACCGGCATAGATGCGACGGGCTCCGTGACGTTGCAGGATTTCCGCTGCCGCACACAGGGTGCCGGCGGTTTCTGTCATGTCGTCAACTAACAGAACATCGCGTCCATCGACTTCGCCAATCACGTTCATCGCTTCCACCTTGGTCGCACTAACGCGGTGTTTGGCAACGATGGCGAGGTCGGCTCCGAGTGCATCAGCATAGGCCCTGGCCATCTTCACGCCACCCACGTCAGGGGATACCACTGTGAGATTGCCATCGGCACCGGCTCCTTGTTCGCGCAGATAGCTGATGAGAGCGGGTTTGGCGTAAAGATGATCGACAGGTATGTCGAAAAATCCTTGGATTTGCGGGGCGTGCAGGTCCATCGTGATGAGACGGTCCACGCCGGCTTCCGTCAACATATTCGCTACCAGTTTTGCCGTGATGGGTACGCGCGGTTGGTCCTTGCGATCCTGGCGCGCGTAGCCGAAAAAGGGCATCACGGCATTGATGCGGCCGGCACTGGCGCGTCGCGCGGCATCCACCATGATCAAAAGCTCCATGATGTTATGATTGGTGGGTGGGCAGGAAGGCTGAATGATAAAGACATCGTCACCACGGATGTTTTCGTTGATTTTCACGAAAGTCTCTCCATCCGGAAAGGCTGTGACATGCACATTGGCCAGTGAAGTTCCGATATTTTCGGCAATACGTTCGGCCAAGCCCCGGTGTGAAGTTCCGCTGATGAGTTTCATGCGCGCGCTCAGCATGCACAAGCTGCCGCGGATGTGCAATCATTCGTCGTGAACTGCGGGATTTTTTTTGATTCTTGATGATACGAGTATCGGTAGAGGATTTCCCGAGCCGACATCTTAGGCTTCGCAACAGCTTTCTCCATGGGACGGGATGGGCGCAATGCCACGGCAGCATCACCTGCCAGTGCCGAAAGCGCTTGCCAAGTCTTGCAAAGCAGCAGTTCCCGCACGGTCCGCGGCGAGAATGGCTTGCTTTTGCATCTGCACCAGTGACGCAATGCCTTCTTTCGCCAATTCCAGCATGGCCGACATTTCATCGGCAGAAAAGACCGCTTCTTCGCCGCTGCCTTGCACTTCCACAAACTTTTCGCTCTCGGTCATGACGACGTTGAAATCAACGGCCGCTTCCTTGTCCTCGGGGTAGTTGAGGTCGAGAATGGCGTGGTTTTGATAGATGCCGCAGGAGACCGCTGCCACCAGTTGTTGGAGCGGGAAATCCTTGATTTTCCCTGCGGCCAGGAGTCGGTTGCAGGCGATGGCTGTGGCCACGCAGGCGCCAGTGATCGATGCGGTGCGCGTTCCTCCATCGGCCTGCAGCACATCGCAATCGATCCATAAGGTGCGTTGCCCGATTTTTTTGAGGTCGACCACCGCACGCAGAGCGCGGCCAATGAGGCGTTGGATTTCCGAGGACCGACCATCGATCTTGCCCCGCGTGATATCGCGCTGTTTGCGCTCGAGCGTGGAATAGGGGAGCATCGAGTATTCCGCCGTTAGCCAGCCACCCTTGACGCCCTGCTGTTTCATCCATCGCGGCACGTCTTCTTCCACACTGCACGCGCAGATCACGCGGGTGTTGCCGAAGGATACCAGCACCGACCCCATGGCATAGGGTGCGATGTTCGGGGTGAAAGAAATTTCTCGAAGTTTCGCCGCATCGCGGCCGTCAGGTCGGTTCATGCCTTAATCAATACCAGCAGCTCGCCTGGCGTCCAGACTTTCGTGAATCTCCCTGGAATTTTCGTCTTTTCAACAAGGGATCGGGAAGTCACCCTGCGCCAGTGAAGGAAACCGTCGATGATTTCGAACGCTGGGCCTCCGATGTGATTTTCGGACGGGCCCGCGGCTTCCGCGCGTTTCTTACTCGCTGGGCGCTGCGTGCGCTTTCAGGAATCTATCGTGCCGTGATTCAGACACGGAAGTTTCTCTTTACCTCCGATTTTAAAGAGCGTCACCACCTGGGCACATTGACGATTTCCGTTGGCAATCTCACCGTCGGTGGCACAGGAAAAACCCCCGTCGTCGAATTACTCGCACGAACCCTGCGCGATCGCCAACGACAAGTTGCTATTCTTTCCCGTGGTTATAAAAGCAAGGCTCTCAGCGAACCACAAAAATGGCAGTCGGTTCAGGGTCATCAAATCAAGCCCGAGGAGTTACCCAAAATCGTTTCCACCGGCCGCGCGCTTTTGCTGGACTCGAAGTTCGCCGGCGACGAGCCATTCATGCTTGCCAACAACCTTGATGGTGTTTCCGTGCTCGTCGATCGCGATCGCGTGAAGTCCGCCCGTTTTGCCATCCGCGAGCTGGGAACCGACACTCTCATTCTCGACGACGGCATGCAATACCTGCGCATGGCGCGGGGATTGGATCTTTGTTTGGTTGATGCGAACACGCCCTTCGGCACGGGGGCCATGCTTCCCGCCGGAACTTTGCGCGAGCCCAAACACAATCTTGCCCGCGCCCACTTCATTATCCTCACGAAGTCCGACGGCTCGGATCACGAGGAGCTGAGACAGAGTCTGCGTCGCTACAACCCCACCGCTCCCATCATTACCACCACGCATGGTCCGAAGTATCTGGAGAATCTCGCCACTTTCGAACGTCAATCTCTGGACTATCTGGCTGGTAAACACATTGCAGCCCTATCAGGCATCGCGGTGCCGGAAAATTTCGAAAACTCCCTGACGAAGCTCGGGGCCATTCTCGATGTGAAAAAACGCTTTTCTGATCACCATCGATTTTCCAGTCGCGAGATCGAGAAATTCACGCACCGCTGCCTCGAGCGCGATGTGGAAATGATTGTCACCACAGAAAAGGATGCCGTGCGCTATCCACGCAATACCCTGGCCGAGGTGCCGGTGTGGTTCCTGCGCATCGAGGTGGAAATTCTCGCAGGTCATGAGCATTGGCAGCACATGATCGATCACATCTGCCAACCCGCTGCTCACGGTGATCCCGTGTTACGCCAAAGCCTCGCTTTTGTCGGATAATTGTTATGAAACCATCCCTTCTCGGCCTCACTCAGGAAGAACTCATCTCCCAGCTCACTGAGCACGGACATCCGGCGTATCGTGCGGAGCAAATTCTCGACTGGTTGTGGAAAAAACGCCCGGCTTCCATCGAGGCAATGAGCAACCTTCCAAAATCATTACGCGTTTTTCTTGAGGAATCTTTTTCGCTGTATCCACTCACTCCCGCCCGTGAGTTGGGTTCCACTGATACCACTCGCAAGATGTTGTATAAACTGCATGATGGTCGCTACATCGAGAGCGTTCTTATCCCTGCGAACCCCGCTCTGTATGGCGGACGTGCCGACCGTCTCACGCTCTGCGTTTCCTCTCAGGTCGGCTGTGCCTACGGTTGCAAATTCTGCGCCTCGGGGTTGGCAGGATTTACCCGCAATCTGACGGCCGCCGAGATCGCCGCGCAGGTCTTACAAACGGAAATGCTGGCTGGCGACCGTATTGATAACTTGGTTTTCATGGGAATGGGCGAGCCGCTGGCGAACCTGAAAAATTTGCTGCAGGCGATCGAGCTCATCACCTCGCCCTGGGGTATGAATCTGGGAGCGCGACATCTCACGATCTCTACTTCTGGTCTGGTGCCGCAGATTCGCGAACTCGCACGCCATCCGCGTCAGATCCGCCTTGCCATTTCTCTTCACGGTGCCACCGATGCCGTGCGCGATCAGATCATGCCGGTCAACAAAAAGTATCCCACGGCGATGTTATTCGATGCCCTACAAGACTGGAACGCTCAGAAGAAACAACATCTCACCCTGGAATACATCCTCATCCAAGGAGTGAACGATGATCTCGAACAAGCGCGCATCCTTGCCAAGCATGCACGATCTTTTCATGCGAAGGTCAATCTCATTCCCTACAACACCGTTGAGGGATTGCCATGGAAACGTCCGGAAATCTCCCATTGTCAGGCCTTCCGCAACGTCCTCGCCAAAGCCGGGGTCACCGCCACTCTGCGCTTGGAAAAAGGCCACGACATCGAAGCTGCCTGCGGTCAATTGCGTTTGGTCAGGGAGACGGAAGAGGGGATTTTGGAGAAAAACTGAAACGCCGAAGTCAGCGATCAACGGCGCCTGCCGAATGCTGATCATTCGTTTTATGACGCAATGTCATAACTTTCAGACAAGTATTTTACTATTATTATAGTAGTTCTTCATCTTACAAGAATTCTGTCAATACGGCTCACGGGAAGAATGGGATAATCTGAAGAACCATCGCCGTTGCAGGACCCGATCAAGGTGCTGGTGCCGTGACCCTCAGGCGGGCAAAGCGCCGACTTGTGGTGCTAGTCCCCATGGTTGCTTGCACGGATTGCATGGTTCCGTTGTCGCTCTGGATTTGCTCGGAGACACCGATCTGGCTCCATTTGCCCGACTCGAGTGTGTCATTCCATTCGACGGTAAAAACAAATCCTTCTGAGAGTGCGGCTTTCGAGCGACTGTATGAAAACCGCAAGACGTTGCCGTTTTTGTTGAGATTCGGATTAACGATGGATCTGCTCTGGGGACTTTGTCCGCTGGCGAACTCCATCAGGTTCGATTCGCCATCTCCGTTGGCGTCGAAGCTGTCAGCGGCGGCGCCGGCGTTTTGCGTTGAGCCGAAGTGGAGGTGCCGCCACGATTGCTGGGCGCTCAGGGCGATGAGGCTGACGTCGTTACCGTCGCCTCCGGCATAGCTGAGTCGGAAAGAGCGATCCCCGCTTGTCAATAAGCTGCCTTCCGGTTTTCCCTCGAAAATTCCTGACACAGGCGTGCTGGCAGGGTTCTGAATGATGATGAATTCTTGACCGGCAGAAACACCTGATAGATCCGCCACGAGGGATCCGCCTAATGATGCTTCACCGTTGAGAGTGCCGCCACGGTAGATCAATGTGGATCCGTCTGCGACCGTGATGCCGCCAGCTGTTACGGCAGCACCTGCGAGATCGAGAGTGGCTCCACTGCGGACGGAAAGATCCGTTGTCTGCGTGATGTTAGCACCACTGACCAAGCGGAGCGTGCCTGACTCGACGATGGTGGTGCCACGATGGCTGCACGATCCGCTCAGGGTCCAGACTCCCGTTCCGGTCTTGGTGAGGGCAGTGATGGTGGTGGATCCTTGTTCGCCGATGTTTCCCGCATAGGTGGAATCGGTGTTTCTTCCGCCGATTCGATACGTCAATGTTCTGTCGCCCGTGGGGCCTCCGCGCAGAAACGATCCACTGGCGCCGCTGAGCGATCCTAACGAAATTGTGGTGCCTGCGCCGCTGTTGACGATCCCACTGAGGTATAAATAGGTACTGGCGGCGAGATGGACGGATGCGTTCGGTAAGCCTGGCCAGCTGTAGTTAGAAGCAATGCGGAAATCCCCACTCCCGCTTGTGGTTACGTTGAGTTGACCGCTGAATGCGCTCCAGTCGCCGGTCACATCGCCGCGCACATAACCGGTTCGGTATTCGAGCGTTCCGTTGCCGGTCACGTTGCCGCTGAAGCCGCCACGCGGTGCGACATCGAACCGTGCGGTGCCGGCGACATGAAGCGCGTTGGGAAGTGTGCCGGCGTGTGTGTTGTTTCCGGCACTAAACATCCTCAGGATTCCGCCGTTCAGAGTGACGATTCCCGTGCCAAGGGCTCCCGCGTTTGCCGTGGAGTTGCCGAGTATCAGGGTTCCGGTATCGAGGATGGTACCTCCGGTGAAGTTGTTAGACGAAGTCAGTGTCAGTGTGCCACTGCCCGATTTTCGCAAGATCCCGCTTCCAGCAATGGGAGAACCACCGAGACTGAAGGCTCGGGTGACGTTATTGACCAACATGTCTCGTGGTGACACGGTTGCTGCCAGGCTGATGTTACCGTTGCTCGCCGCGTCAGTGAAGGTCACAGCATCGCCATCATGAAAGACATCACCCGCAGCGCCATTTAGCCAGGAGGAGCTTGCGGCCACATCCCAAATCGATGGGGTGCCACTCCATACGAGCGTGGCGGGAGCGCCCGTCACGACAAGATTCAGCGCGTTGGCTGAGGCTTGGATGGCAAAGGTCTGGCGTGGTGAGTTGACGAGGTTGTGGGAGAAGGTCGCTCCGCTCGCGGTCAGCGTGCCTGTCGTGCTGATGAGCGGGTAGCTGCCGGGGCCGAGGCTAGCGTCTTTGGCTTGGAAAACCAACGAGTGCGCTCCGGTGAGGGTTGCATTGCCGGTGACAGCGATGCGGTCGTTTGCACCGTTTACAGAATTGGATAAATCCATGCGCAGGATCGTTGCTGCGCTCGTCAGCGCACCGGTGCTCAAAACGCCATCTGGCTCGAGAATCGCTCCGTTAGATAGCGCCAGTGTGCCACTCATGGATCCGCTGCCGCCAAGAGTCGCTCCGCTTGCCACCGTGGTAGGGCTCGTAGTGAAGCTACCTCGCAGAATCAGAGAACCCGCATTGACCGTTGTCGTGCCGTTGTGCGTGCTGGCACCCGACAGCGTAAGGGTGCCGCTGCCGATTTTGGTGAGTCGGGCATTTCCTTGGATTTTTCCGGCAAAGACCGTCGATTGATTGAGCCCGCCCACGGTATAGTTGGGTGCACCAGCAGATCCTCCATTGAGAATCGCGTCATTACTACTGCTGGTGAGCGCACCGATGCTGAAGGTATTACCTCCGGAATTGGTTATGGGATTGATGGTATTGGCTCCGATGAGTTCGAGTGATGCGGCGTCGAAACCATTGAAGGAACCTCCGTTGAAGATAGTCCGAATGCTTGAGTTGGCACCCGCGGATTGAATGCGTAGTGCGCCACCAAACGAAGCCCAAGCGCCGGTGATTTCAAAGGTGTTACCCACCACTGTCTGGTTGAGTAGCGTCAGTGTGCCACTACCGTTAAGGGCTCCACTGAAGCGAATGTTGCGGCCGGTTTGAATGACTGGCTCGCTTCCTTCAGGTATGGTGATCGGTGCACTGAAGGGAAGTTGCGTGCCATACCAGGCATTTGTCACCACAGCATCGCCGAGAAGCGTAAGCGGCCCGCTGCCGACACTGCCGATGCTGTTGTTTGTGGTGCCGACGAGACCTAGTACAAGTGAACCGTCCTCGATGGTCGTACCACCGGTATGGCTATGGTTTGATCGCAGCGTCAACGTCCCGCTTCCTCGTTTTGTCAATGACATCGCTCCAGTGAAAT
>JBJOMZ010000056.1:0-17672 GCA_046052105.1 Verrucomicrobiota bacterium
GAGGCTTCATCGAGGCGATGCGCGACTTGGCAATGGTTTGCGTTTGCCCACCCACGCATTTCACGATCACCGGATCGCCATCGCTGAGCACCATGCCGACGATGGTGATGCCGTCCTTCGTTTTGATTTCGGTGCCTTCGTAGCCGTGCGAAACTTCCGCGCTGGGATTGGCGATGGCGTTGATGATGACATCGGCAGGTTGCTGGCGGCCGAAGGTGGTGAGATCGGGACCGTAGTCGATGCCTTGATCACCGACCTTATGACACATGTAGCAGGAAGCAATGGCGTTTTTGCCGCGTTCTTTGTCGCCGGTGAGTTTGGCAATTTCTGCTGAGCTAGGAAGTTTCGGTGCATTGGCTGGCACGGCGGGCATTTCCACCGAAACCAATTTCACGTTCGCTGGGTCCTGGCCCATGGACTTGAGGATGGCATCGAGATTGTGGGATTTCCACAGATTGCCTTTGCGGTTGTTGATCCACCATTTGGCGAGGTCCTTGTGAACGAAGCCCTCGGTGTTGGCGATTTGGATCATGGCACCGGAAGCGGCGGGGCTGGGATTGAAGCCGAGCGCGGTGAGCATGAGCTTCGATTGTTCGGGGCTGGTGCTGGCGGTGAGGGCGCGCAGTTTCAGATCGGCCACGGCTTGGTTCGGGTGCAAACGCCAGGCGATCCATGAGAAGGCATCGCTCCACTTGTCACCAGCACCTTGTTTCATCAGGGCTTTGGCAGCATCGTAGACGGCGGCTTCTTTGTTGGTGGAGCCGAGGCCGAGAGCTTCGAGATAGGCGCGATCCTTGCCATCGAACTGTGCGGCGATTTGCGCGAGCAGCGGCACGCTTTGCGTGGCGGGGACATCGCGCAGCATCAGCGCTACCTCGCGGCGCACCATGGCGGATGGATCCTTGGCCATTTTTTCCGCGAGTTTCACCACATCGGCTCCAGCGGCGCGCAGGGCGCGGACAGCGACGAGGCGATGGCGCGGCTCCTTGGCGGAAAGCCACTGGCTGGCGATTTCCTGACCTTGATCGCCCATTTGTGCCAGCAACCACACGGCGCGGGCGGCGATGTAAGGATTGCTGTCCTTGAGCAGGGCGCTCACAGCGGGGATCGCCTTCGCACCCTGGGCCTTGAGACGAGTGAAGCCGCTGTTGCGCACGTTCACGGCCGGGCTTTTCAGTGCGGCGATCTGACCATCGGTGGTCGTAAGGTCGATCTTCGGAACGACGGACTTGAAGCCCTTCGGCGCGATGCGATAGATGGTGCCGGAGAGGCTCTTGTCTCCTGTGCCGTGACCGCCCACGCGGGGATCGAACCAGTCGGCCACATACAGCGCGCCATCGGGGCCGACGGCGACATCGGCCGGGCGGAAGCGGGTGTAGAGTTCGTTGTTCGCGCTGCCGATGAAGTCGGAGCCGGCGAATTTTTTCTCTTTGTTTGTATTGATGAAATCGATGCGCTCGAGCTTGAAGCCCGCGCCATCGGGCACGGGAAGGTAGCCGAAAATGACATTTTTCCCCGCCTCGCACGCAAGCAGAAGTCCCTGCCACTTGTCGCCGAGCGCGCCGTTTTCATAAAACGCCACACCAGTCGGTGAGCCGCCCCCGTAGACATCTCCCGAAGGCATGGTGCCGGGGTCTTCCTGGCGCCACTCAGCAGTGGGAGTGTCTTGCCCGGGGCGCTTGTCCGCGCCCCAGCTGCGTTGGCCATCAGCCGAAGAGAATCCGGCATTGCCACCCTCGATGATCTCCGCCACGCGGCATGCGGGTGGATCGTCATTGTCTGACTGGAACATGTCGCCAAACGATGTGAGCGCCTGTTCGTAGGAGTTGCGGTAGTTGTGGCCGACGATGCGAGCATTCGTGCCGTCCGGATTCATGCGCACCGAAAAGCCACCGACCCAGACATTGCCATCATCACTGCGTTGTCCGGCGATGCTGCGGGTGTCCTGATACCAAGTGCCACCACCGCTTTGATAATAGCTGCTGCCGATGCGGAAGGTCTTGCCGGATTTGTCGGCGAAAACGCCACCGCAGTTGCCGTTGTTGAAATTCCACTGACCATCAGGTCCCGCGGTCACGCTGTGAAGACTGTGGTCGTGCTGGCGCGCGTTGAAGCCGCTGAGAAGCACTTCTTTTTTATCGACGGCTGCATCGAACTTGCGGTCGCCATTGACATCGGTGTAAACGATCAAATCCGGGGGCTGCGAGACGATGATTTTATTATCCAGGACCGCCACACCCAGAGGGGACTCCAGATTTTTATCCTGGGTGAAAACGTTGCTGGCATCTGCCGCGCCGTCGCCATCGGTGTCTTCAAGGATGACGATGCGATCACCTTCCGGGCGCGGAAGGGAGCGGCGGTAGTTCACGCCCTCGGCAACGTAGAGGCGACCGTCTTTGTCGAAGTCGATGTTCGTCGGGTTGAACAACTGCGGGGTGGTGGCCCAGATGGTAACTTCCAGATTATCATCAGCGATCGAGAAATTCTCTTCCGGAACCAGAGCGGCGGTAACTTCGCCGGCCGCAGCGGGCTTTTGGGCATAGACAGCAAATTTCACACTGGCGGCCTGTTTGGTGCCTTTTTGAAATGCGCCACCGTCGTCCAGTCCGACCTTAGCGGTGAAGGCTTCCACACCTGCGGGTAACTCAAAGACGATCGTCGAGGGAGCGTGGGTGCCGAATCCTTTGGCGTAGGATGTTTTCTCTACGACCATAGGATCACCGTTGATGTTTTTGTTGATCTTGGTTTGTCCCCATCCTGCTTCCGCAGAGCGCCATTTCAGCTCTGTGAGGTCTTTTTTCGAACCATCCGCCATGATCAGGGTGGGTTCGATCCAGTTCGCCCAGTCGAAACTAAAATCTCCGGCATCTTCTACGACCAGATAGAGTTCCTTGGCCCCCTTGAGCGATGCCTTGATTTCCTCCAAGCGTTTGCTGTTTGGTGTCATCACTGCGGTGCTACCTAGGGTTTTCGACTGTGCGGAAGCGCCATGAGCGGCCTTGCGTGCGGCCTCGATATGGGCTTTGCCGTTTTGGCTGGTCTTGCTATGGTCACTGGTCTTGGGAAATTTCGCTTCGCGTTCCGTCTGAATCGGCGCGGGGGTGAAATCTTTGTATTCTCCCTGCAGAACTGGTTTGAGACGTATTTCCTTGCCTTTGGGATCAAGGTTGGCATTCAGCTCGTCCTCGCTTAGAGGTTTCGATGGCACGCCATCTTTGGGCACGTCGAGACCTGCAGTCCAGACGATGGCGTTGAGCACGATTTTGCGGAAATTGTCGATGGACCAATTGCGATGATAATGTCCACCGGTGAAACCCACGCCGCGACCACCGTCCTTGCGCTCGATACCCCACATCAGGGTCTGTGGCTTGCCGATGCCATCCACGCCATGTTGGTTCCACAAATTGATGTAAGCCTTCATGCGTGCACGTTCCGGCGTGGCGGTGACCAGGTCCAGCACCTTGCCGCGATCCGGGATGAAACGCATGTTGTAGTAAAATTCATCCAGAGCCTCGACCAGAGAGCCTACACCATGAGAGACTGGATGATTCGGCAGAACTTTGAGATCCGCCACCCAGTGAGGGTTCACGGAAAAATCCGTTTCGAACGCGCCACCGATCCAGGGACGGTAGTATTTTTCCCCTTCGGCAGGAGACGGGTGCACAGCGTAGTGCATGAACATCAGGCCGACACCGCTTTTCGCGAGTTGGTCGACTTTTTCCCAGCCCTTGCCCACCACGCTGGTGCCATCGGCGTAAATCACGAGCGCCTTGATGCCATTGAGCACTGACTCATCCTTGGGCCAGCCTTGGACCACGGTGGCCTCGATGTCGAGTTTGCTCTCATTCAGAGCCTTGGCCAGCAGCTGGCAGCCGGCGTTGAACTCGTGTTCGCCGGGTCCGTGACTGCGGCCTCCGGCGAGGAAAACGATTTTGCGAGCGGCCCAGGTGGGGCTCGTCAAAAGCACGGCGATACCTAGCGCGGATACGCGCAGGAGATGAGAAGTTTTGATGCGAAACATAGGCGGATGGATTACTCGGATGTGGAAGAGATCTTATCATCACCAGCGGGGATTCCGCTATGAAAATTCTCGCATGATGTGCCATCACCGCGGTTGTTACACCAATCTCGCGGCCAGCAGCTCGCGCTGGAAGAGCAACTCCTTCGGCAGGTGATCGTAGAGTTCGAGGAAAAACTCTGCTTGGCTGACCAGTTCGGCTTTCCACTCGCGATGATCGAAGGCCATGCAGGCACGAAAGTTCTCCTCGGTGAAGTTCGGCAATCCTGTCACATGGAAATCCTCATACGACGGAGTCCAGCCGATCTGTGTCTCGTGCCCCGCCGCTTCTCCCCGACAGCGCCGCACGATCCACTCGAGCACGCGCATGTTTTCCCCGAAACCGGGCCAGAGATATTGGCCCTCGGCATTTTTGCGAAACCAATTGACGTGGAAGAATCGCGGCAGATGGCGCAGGTAGCGGCGCATTTCCAACCAGTGGCCGAAATAAGCGCCCATGTTGTATCCGCAGAAAGGCAGCATGGCCATCGGGTCACGACGCACTTTGCCGATGGTTCCTGCCGCCGCGGCGGTCATTTCCGATCCCATGGTCGCACCCAAGTAAACGCCATGGCCCCAATTGAAGGATTGAAATACAAGTGGCATCGTGGTGGCACGACGTCCGCCAAAGATGATTGCATCGATGGGCACACCATCGGGATTTTGCCAATTCGGGTCGATGGTGGGGCATTGCGATGCGGGAGCGGTGAAACGTGCGTTGGCATGGGCGGCGGCGCGACCACAGTCCGGCGTCCAATCTTGTCCGGTCCAGTCGATCAGGTGCGCGGGAGCCTCTCTGGTCATGCCCTCCCACCAAACATCGCCATCATCGGTGAGGGCCACATTGGTGAAAATGCAGTTTTCCTTCATGGAATCCATTGCGATCGGATTGGTCTCGTAGGAAGTCCCGGGTGCCACGCCGAAAAATCCGGTTTCCGGATTGATGGCATGGAGCTTGCCGTCCTCGTGGGGCCATAGCCACGCGATGTCATCGCCGACGATCGACGTCTTCCATCCCTGCGCCAGATATTGTTCTGGTGGCACCAGCATGGCCATGTTGGTTTTTCCGCAGGCTGAGGGAAACGCGGCGGCCACGTAGGTCACTGCTCCATCGGGCGCATGCAAGCCGGTGATCAGCATGTGTTCCGCCATCCATTTGTGTTCGCGGGCGATGTTCGAGGCGATGCGCAGCGCGAGGCATTTTTTCCCTAACAGAGCGTTGCCACCGTATCCAGATCCGTAGGACCAGATCTCGCGGGTATCGGGAAAATGGCAGATGTATTTTTCGTCGTTGCAGGGCCATGAAGAGTCGACATCACCAGGTGAGAGAGGCCTGCCCACCGTGTGCGCGCAAGGGATGAAACAACCGTGACCGTCGCGTTTTTTTTCGACCAGACCTGCCGCTTCATCTTCCAGACGCTGCAGCACGTGCGCTCCCATGTGACACATGATGCGCATGTTGACCACCACATAGGCGCTGTCGGTAATTTCCACGCCGATCTTTGCCAAGGGCGAATCGAGCGGCCCCATGCAAAATGGGATCACATACAGGGTGCGCCCTTTCATCGAACCGCGGAATTTCTCTTTCAACAAAGCCTTCATGTCCCCTGGATCCGCCCAGTTGTTGGTAGGACCCGCTTCATCCGGCCGTTTGACGCAAATGAAAGTCCTGTCCTCCACGCGCGCGACGTCGGAAGTTCTCGAGCGTGCCAAAAACGAGTTGGGCCGCTTCGCGGGATTCAAGCGAGTGAATGTCCCTTGTGTCACAAGCTGTTCGGTCAGCCGATTCCACTCCTCTTGCGAGCCATCGCACCACAAAACTTCGTCCGGACCACAGAGTGCGATCATTTCCTCGACCCATGTCAAAAGGGCGGCATGCTTGGTAGGCGCTTTCACAAGCTCTGTTTGAACACAGGGACTCGGGTCGGGCAAACAGATTCGAGGATTTGCCCCGTTTTTGATTGCGTATTCGCAGCGCAGGCAAACTGATATGTCAGGCGAAACGGGAGATTTTTTCGAAATTTTTTCTTGTCAGAGCATGACTCTTGTTGTTTTGTTCCCTCGAACACTGTTCATAAGATGAGCGAATTGAACCTTACCAAACGTCAGCAGGAGATACTCGCGTATCTCAAAACCGCCCAACGCAAGACAGGGATCATGCCCTCCACGCGTGAATTGCAACATTATTTCGGCTTTGCCAGTCAGACGGCGGCGATGAGCCATTTGCGGGCTCTGGAGAAAAAAGGCGCCATCCAGCGTCTACCCGGCAAGGCGCGCGCGGTCGCATTTCCGGATGAACTGGATCGCGAAGAAATCATCGATGTGCCCATTTATGGTCGCATCGCCGCGGGTTATGGCGATGACACCCCGCCGGAAAAGGAAGGCTGCTTGTCCATCGACATCCGTTCGCTCGGCATCCAGCGCTCGGCGAGAACCTTTGCTCTCAAAGTGCGGGGAGAATCGATGGTGGATGCTCACATCTGTGACGGCGATGTGGTGATCATGGAATTCCGTGAACCCCGCAATGGCGATGTGGTTGCGGCGTTGATCGATGGTGAAACAACGCTCAAACGGTATGTTGTCGAAAACGGCAAGCCCTACCTTCATGCGGAAAACAAAAATTTCCCCGACCTGATTCCGGCACGGGAATTGATCGTGCAAGGTGTTCTGGTGGCACTGTTGCGTCAGGCGGCGTAAAATTTTGGAATTTTCGCGCGACTTTTGGCGCACCTGATTGTTGGATCACGCAGGAGGGATTGATGAAAACGACGCCACACAAAACGGATCAAAATAGGAACGAGCAGGATTTGCTGCTTGATCCTGTCTGGAATTTACTTCGTCAATCGCCTGCGACCATGGTTTCTCCCGAGTTTGCCGATCGTGTTGTCGTGGCTGCACGTCACGCAGACTCGTTGCCCACACTGTTCTGGTCTCGTGCGCGGGTGGCGATCGCTTCCGTTGCTGCCATGGCGGCTGCCTTGGTGATCGCAGCCACATGGGTGTTGTTGCCCGATCCCGCGCCTGTCTTGGTCGATCAAGGGGCCGCTGCTGTCGATGCCTTTGCACCTCTCGATGAGGTTGCCAGCCAGGAAATGCTGCTGGCGGCTACGGATCATCTCGGTGAATTTTCCGATACCGAGCTGGTGAGTTTGATCGGATTCTGATCCACTGGCCGTGTGAGCAAGGGCTGGATTTTTGATTTGGATGGCACTTTGGTGGATTCTCTTCCCGGAATCGCCACTAGCTTGAATGCGGCATTGGTTTCTTGTCATCAATCAGAACACACCACGTCCGCCGTGCGCGGGTACATTGGTGACGGTGCCGAAATGTTGGTGCGTCGGGCTCTCAACACGCATGATGAGAATCTTGTTGCACGTGTTCTGGAGCATTTTCGCGCGCATTATGCCGAACATTGGCCCAAGGGAACTGAACCCTACCCCGGTATCCGTGCGCTATTGGCGGAAATACGTACACGCGGACACCAACTGGCGGTGCTGTCGAACAAGCCGCATGCCTTCACGGTGCAGATCGTGGAGTCTTTGTTTCCTGGTCAATTCGACCATGTCTTGGGGCAACGTCCTGGTATTCCTCACAAACCGGATCCCACGGGATTGCGGGAAATCCTTGCATCTCCGGCTTGGCCTAAGGGGCAATCCGTTATGATCGGTGACAGTGTGATGGACCTGCAAACAGCCCGAGCCGCGGGTATCCAATCCGTAGCCGTGACGTGGGGGTATCACGATCGCGATCCGCTTCTCGCCGAGAAAGCCACATGGACTTTGGATGAGGTGGAGGCCCTTGCTCAAATCATTTGATCGACCTCATCGTCGCACTCTCACTTCTTTTTCTTCCGCAGGAACGGCGGAATATCGAGATCGTCTCCATCCACTAAGGTCGGATCGGTATCGGCAAATCGTCCTCGCGTATTGCCTTGAAACAACTCATCAGGGTTGAATTTGGCGCGAGATTTTTCTAACAAATCAGAAATGTCGCCGGGTGCATCGTCTTCATTACCCGGCGTGGAGGTCCAAGCCTCGGTCATCGGGTCCACTGTTTCTACAGCTTCGCGTAGGTCGCGTGCAGCACTGGCCACTGGGTTGAAAGAAGGTTCCACCACCGCAGTAAAATCAGCTTCTGCGGGCGCTTCTATCGTTGCCGTCTCGGCATAGGGATGTTCGCTCGCGGACGCCGATTGTTGTTGCCACGCCTCAAAAACCAACTCCTGCGGATCGTCAGCAGGTTCTTGGATGACGGGTTCGATCGGAAGAGGCAACGGGGCAGGTTTGTAAAGCTCTTGGCTTTCCGTGGAATGATCCCTTGGGGAAATGACGGACTCCACGGCGGGTTCTACAGTGGACTCAGTGGCAGTTTCTGCAACCCCAAATCCCACACTGGGTTCCGGCAAAGACTTTTCCGTCCCGTCCGCATGGTCGGCAGATTGCTGCAATTTTTCCTCGGGCAAGGCACTGATCAGGGTGATGCTGAGCGAGTCTTTCATCGACGCATCAATCGCTGCGCCGAATAACACATGGGCCTTGGCGGGCACATACTTCACAAGCTTTTGCATCAGCAGCTCGATCTCGAACAGTGTCAAATCCTCGCCACCGCAGATGTGAACCAGCACCGACGCGGCATCGCGAAGCAGCGAACCCTTGTCGAGCAATGGGCTGGATAGCGCGTTGCTCAATGCCTTGGTGGCGCGGTCCTTCCCCGTCGCAACGCCGGAACCGAAGAGACAGCGCGAGCGGGTGGTGCGCAGTGCGGTCATCAGTTCATCCAGCCCGACGTGAATGAGACCCGGGCGTATGACGAGACGGATCACGGCTTTGATGCTGTCGGAAATCATGCGGTCGCCCGCTTGGAAAGCTTCATGGATTCCCTGTTTCGCCAGCACCAGCTCACCCATGCGGTTGTTGTCAAAAACCACCAGAGCGTTGCTCAAAACCGCGAGCTCGTTGAGAGAGGTTTGTGCTTGGTCTCGTCGACGCTGTCCCTCGAACGTAAAGGGCATCGTGGCAAATATCACGACAAAGGCGCCTTCCTCACGGGCGATGCGAGTCACGATGGGAGCGCCGCCGGAACCCGTGCCACCGCCAAGACCCACGCACAGGAAAATGATTTTACGACCTTTGATGGCCATGCGGATTTCCGCCTCCGCTTCCATCGTAACCTTTTTGCCCAGTTCTGGATCCCCGCCGCAACCCAGGCCTTTGGTGAGGTTCCGCCCCAGTTGCACCCGTTCGGCTGCGACCGAACCGGTGAGCGTCCGGACATCGGCATTGAGTGCCAACATTTCGGCGCCCTCCAGACCATCGAGCGCCACGCGATCGAGCATGTTCGAGCCGGCGCCACCGAGGCCGACGATTTTCACTTGCGAGGACGGAATCGTATGTTGTGCGTTGCGGGGAAATTCAATCATGGAGACAAGGCGTTAGGATTAGCGACCGAATGGCCACAGCCAACTGGGGAATCTGCGTTTGCGCATTTTTTCGATATCCGCCAATTGGGCATAACGGATCAGGCCAAGGACGGTGGCGAATTGAGGGTCTTGAAAGTTCGCTTGCACGCCGCTGATTTCCGATCGTTCCGCGCGATACACTGACAACCCGAAAACTTGGTGCGCGAGCTTGTCCAAGCCCTGCATCGTGCTGCTGCCGCCTGAGAGAATGATTCCTGTGCCAATGCGCTCCAGCGCACCAGCCGGCAGACGTTTTTTCACCAGCGTGAGAATCTCTAACATGCGTTGGCGGATCACTTCGTTCAGCAGTTCGCGTTTCACTTCCTGATGCGTGAAACCTTTTTCATCAAAGGGGATTTTGATGCCGCCGACAGAACGGGAAAGATCACCGGAAGCGTCGCCCTCGCGGATTTTCAGCGCCTCTGCTTTGGAAAAGGGCAACTCGGTGAGCATGTGAATGTCGTTGGTAACATGTTCTCCTCCTGCGGCGATGCAGCCTGATGCCGCGATGGCGCCCTCGAGATAAAGAGCGTAGTCTGTGGTTCCTCCACCGATGTCGATCAACAGAGCGCCGCGTTCGCGTTCCGCACGGTGGATCGCGTATTGTGCCGTGGCGATGGGGGCGAACACCACGTCATCGACTTCCATCTGCAGTTCACGCGCGCATTTGATGCTGTTCTGGATGCGGGTGCCAATGCCGTAGACCACATGATAGTCGGATTCTAGGGTTTTGCCAAACAAACCGACGGGGCTGGAGTTGTGTTCAAAACTGTCGACGCGGTAGTGTCGCGGAATGGTATGCAAAATGACATGGTCTTCGCCTATGCTCACACCCTTGGCGATTTCCTCGGCTTCATGCAAATGTTCCGGCCGGATCTGTTTTTCCTTGTCGGGCAGCCGATAGGTTCCGGTGTTGTTGACTCCCGCAAAATGCGAGCCGGTGACGGAGAGAAACACACTGCCGATTTCGACCTCGCTGGATTCCTCGGCCTTGTGCCGGGCGTCTTCCACACAGGCGCGGACATTGGCATAATCACAGATTTCCCCTTTGCGAACGCCGGCGGTTTTAGAAGTGCCGATGCCGAGAATTTTCACGGAGCCATCCGACTTCACTTCTCCAACCAGCATGCAAACCTTGCTGGTGCCGATTTCGAGAGCAACATGAATTTTGGCTCGTGGCATGGATGGGAATTGGGCAAAAATGTTAGGGTTGTTGACGTGGGAGTCTCTGCGCTGGGCCTTGGGGGCGGACGCGCAGAGGTGAGGTAGAGGAAGAGCGCAGAATCACCGGGAGATTGCGCTCCGGAATCAGATTGATGCTGGCGATTTGCATGCCTTTATCACTCGCGTGTTTCATGGATAACAACAGGTTTTCCAGCTGCGATTGATGGTCTTCAAGTCCGAAAATCGCCTCTATGCCATCGCGTGTCCATACCTTCATCGCCCATGGTTGGTAGGGCTGGATGCTATCGATCCACGCAACGTCACTCTTCACGGCGCGTTCTGCCATGGTCAACAGCCGCAGTGCGCGTTTCATCGATTTGGATTCTACCCGCTGTCCCGGGATCAACAAAGGGGCTTCCTCGGCGGCCACGGTGATGACGGGCAATACCACGGCCTGATCGTATTGCAGCGGTGGACAGGGATAAAGGCATCCTTCACGATCCACCAAATAGCCATGCTCCCGCGATCGGCCCTGCATCTTGTTCGCCCGGCATTCCACCCAGGCATAGGGTTGGCGCACGCTAAGATCGATGTGAATGGTGCCGGGCATCTCACGCCGCACTACGGCGGATGTCACTTCAGGTCGCGCCTTCAAGCGCTCCTCGACCGCGCTCACGGGAATGTGGAAAATGCTCTCGTTCAAAGGAATCTGACCGATGGTCACGATGTCCGATTCATTGAAAGCATTGTTGGGGGAAAGTTTGATGACCCGCAGTTCATATTTTGGATTGTTGAGAACGGTTTCTTGGAAAAAATTCCACACGCACCATCCCGATCCTGCCACCACGCAGACCACCATGCTCCATTTCATCAGGCGAGCTAGCCATCGCAAGGTCTGAAACCATACAATCCGTGGTGTGTAAATGCGCGCTTCCAGCACCTTTGAGCGGTTTCTGGATACAATTCTGCTTGTTTTACGGCGCGGCATCGTTACGAACGTAACTTTACCGAAATATCAGCAATGCGTAAACATAAATCCCCAAAAACAATCCCTGCCGCGGCGGCGGCTTTGGGCAGCAAACTGGTCTCCGTCATGCCGGGAATGGTGTTGGCTTCGAGGACATACGGGCGGTTTTCTTGATCGAGCAAAACATCCACTCGCGAGTAGACTTCGATGCCCAGTGCTCGGTGCGCCGCCACAGCTGCCTGTTGCACGGCGTGCGTGGTGGCTTCGTCGAGGTCCGCTGGGCAGTAGTAGTCGCTGCCATCCCCTCCATTCATCCATGGATACTTGTTGCTCATGTCATAGAAACCGCTGCGCGGTGCGATGTGAACAATGGGCAGGGCCTGGCCATCGAGCACACCCACCGTGAGCTCTTTGCCGGCGATGTATTGTTCGACCAGAACGTCATTTCCGTATTGTGCGGCATCTTCCATGGCGGGCATGGCATCTTCCTCGCGCAGCACGATATGAACCCCCACACTCGAGCCTTCACGCGGTGGTTTCACCACAAAAGGCACAGGCATCTGGGGCAGTCGCACGCCCTGGCTGACATCCACGATTTCCGCCGCCGGTGTAGGCACGTTAGCGGTCAGGAATTTCTCCTTGGCGAGATTTTTGTCAAACGCCACTCGACTGCTAGCCACACCCGCGCCGGTATAAGCAATGCCGCGTTTTTCTAACAAATCCTGCAAGGTGCCGTCTTCTCCGAAGGTCCCGTGAATCACGTTGAAACAGAGGCCGGTGCCTTCCGGTAGCGAAAAATCGGGTCCTGTCACGTCCACTGCTTGCGCGCGGAATCCTTTATCCTGCAAGGCTTTGACGACGGCCGCTCCCGAGGCCAGTGAAACCTTGCGCTCTGATCCTGGGCCGCCCATGAGTACGGCGATGATAGTATGTTGATCCATGTGTTCCGCGTTTGATTCTCGACGCGACAATACCGTGCCAGTATGGTGTGAGCGAGGAAAATTTGTCGACGCGTCGATCGCTCACGAACTGGGCGTGTGCGGCTCAAATGTGAGGGAACGCTCGTGCTCGCGCGCTTTCGCTAGACGTTTTGCCTCACGGAAAAAATGCAATTGCGCGCGAAACGGCTTTTGCGTTTTGGTGAGAGCGATCGGAGTAGAAAGTCCCGAAGGCAGGATCACATGCGCATTGCAGTTGTCGTTGAAACAGTTTTTCAATATGCTGATCAACCGACGTTTCAAAGCTGCCTCCTCGATGGGAATCATCAGTTCGATGCGGCGATCGAGATTGCGCGACATCCAGTCCGCCGAGGCGATGAACACGGCGTTTTGTCCTCCCTGATGAAAGGCGAAGATGCGCGCGTGTTCGAGATAGCGATCGATGATCGATATCACGCGGATGTTCTTCGAGTATTTCTTGTCGTTCGGTTTCAGGCAGCACACACCACGGATGTTGAGGGAGATTTCCACGCCCGCCTGCGATGCTTTGTAAAGCGCTTGGATGATGTCGGGATCCTGCAACGAATTCACTTTTGCCATGATCCAGGCGGGCTCACCGAGTTTCGCGCGATCAGCCTCCGAGGCGATCAGTTCCAGCAACCGTGGTTTCATCTGGGTGGGCGCCGGAATCAGATGTCGGAAACGCAGGAGCTTTGAGCGTCCGGTCAGCGCGTTGAAAAACAACGAGGCATCGTGCCCGTAATCCGGCCTGCATGTGAGGTAGGAGATATCCGTGTAAAGTTTGGCTGTGGTTTCATTGTAGTTGCCCGTGCCCAGATGGACGTAACGGCGCAACGAGCCCTCTTCGCGGCGCACGACAAGGCAGATCTTGGCGTGGGTCTTGAGACCCTTGACTCCATAGACAATGGTCGCACCTGCATTTTGCAATTCGTCCGCCCGCATCAGATTGCGCGCTTCGTCGAAGCGGGCCTTGAGCTCGACCAGCACGGTTACCTGTTTGCCGTTTTGCGCCGCTAGAATCAGCGCGTCGATGATGCGTGATTTTTTCGCCGTGCGATAGAGGACCTGTTTGATCGCCAATACATTTGGATCTGCGGCCGCTTCTTCCAGCAAACGAAGGACTGGATCGAACGATTGATAAGGATGAAATAACAGCAGGTCCTTCTGCGCGATGGCCTCGAACATCGATGCGCCCGGCGCAATGTCGGGAGAATTTTGTGGCTGCCATTCCTCGTCACGCAATGCATGGAATCCTGGCAGAAAGGCAAGATCCATCAGGCTCGCCAGTCCCACGGGACCGCGCGGGATGGTGTAGATTTCTTCTTTGCCCGCGCCTGTGACGCTGCGGATGACGGCGATCAGTTCGCGCGGACAGGATATGGGTACTTCCACGCGCACGGTATCGGCAAAGCGTCGCGCCGTCAGGACCTCCTCCATTTCATCGGCTAGGTCATGCGTGTTGTCATCATCCACAGCGATGTCGCCATTTCGAGTGAGGCGGAACACACCGGTGGACGTCACCGTTTCCCCCGGAAACAGGGATGACGCGTGCAAGGCCACCAGATCTTCCAACAAAATGAAAGTGGTGGGACTGTTCGTGAGTGGGATTCTCCGACCTAACGATTCCGGCAGCGGAATGAAGGCGAAGCGTTTTTCGTGTGTGTCCGGGTTTTGCACACGACATGCGAGAATGGGCGTCAGCGCAGGCAAAATCAGGGAATCTTCGCCGGGTTCGTACGAGAGTGGTGTCAGCACCGGCATGATGCTGTGCTCGAAGCTGGCACGCAGGGAAGTTTTTTCGGATTCGCTCAATCGCGCAGGATCGAGAAAATGGATCTCGTGTTTCGCCAGCAAGGGCAACAGCACGCCGTGCAGCAGGTGGTATTGATCATCGACAAACTGCAGAATGCGTTTGCGCAGCAACTCGAGTTGCCGACGCGGCGTGAGTCCGCTGGCATCGGGCGTTTTCCTGCCGGCGCGCTGTAGTAACATCAGTCCGCCAATGCGCACTTGGAAAAATTCATCGAGGTTGGATGCGGTGATGGCCAGAAATTTCACGCGTTCCAATAGCGGCAGATCCGCGCGTTGCGCCTGATGAAGAACGCGTTGGTTGAACTCGATCCATGAGAGCTCACGATTGAGAAAAGGCGTGACCATACCGACGAACGTTAGGGGTGATTCCATGGTTTGCCAAGCACACATGAGTGAAAACATCTTCACCTATTGCTCGCTTGGGAGAGTTTCCGGTTGCGAGGCAACGTTGCCGCCAGTGGAGGTCTGGAGCACTGGTTAAGATGAGGTTGCGACGATCCAGAGCGCGGCGGTATAGAGCTTTGACACCGGGTGTTCTAACCGATACGAGCAGCCATGATCCGGAAAATCGAAAAATTCAAGGCTTCCACGAAACCGCGCACTGTTGTATCTGGCCGTTGCGGTCGGCGAATTTCACAAATCCATGTTGCATGCCGAATTCATGCACCATTTTTGTGACTTTCACGTCGTAACAGCAATATTCCGCGATTTTTAGCAGTGGATCGGGGCTGCCCGTGCGCTTGTGTTCTTGCCACCATTTGAGGGCATCCAGGCCGTCCGCCGTTTTTCCTGTGCCGAGGGAGGCGGAAGCGATGGAGTCGAGCTTCAGTCGATGCCCGAGAACAGCCTCAATGTCGATCAACATGTCGAGATTGCGTGTTTGTTCTGTGATGTCGAATACCGCGTAGGATTGCAATACGCCGTAATCAAAGCCGATATGGTTGAACCCAACCACCAGATCCGCCCGCGTCAGTTCCTGAACCAATGCCTGCATCTCGCTTTCGGGATAAATCATGTAATCGCCGCGTGCCGTGGAGTAGGTGACAGCCACGGATACCCCCATTTTGTGTTTTTGCGAAAATCCACCCACATCGCTGAAGCTGCGTTGCGTTTCGAGGTCAAAATACACAATGTTCGGCATGAGCGCGCATCATATCGAGACCGATGCAGGGCGCAAGACGGAAGCGAAATACGGAGAAAATCGCCAGCGATCCATCTTGCGGCTTGACATGCCAGGATTTTTTCACTTGGCTACGCCGGGGAGGGAATCGAAACCTCGCATGGCAGGCTTTAGAGTCTTGCCCGCTATGCTCCCAGTGTTTCCACTGAAACATTTCTCTTCCCGCAGCCGTAACTACCGCATCAGCTCATGGACATCACTTCTCCGCTTTGGTACATCTGCTATCTGGTCGTCTTGATCGGCATGTCGGGATATGGCTTTCACAGGTTGACGATCGTTTACCTGTATCTGAAGCATCGCAACGATAAGCCTAAGCCCAAAGAGCTATTTCAGGAATTGCCCTTGGTTACCATCCAATTGCCCGTATTCAATGAAATGCATGTGGTTGACCGCTTGCTCGACAGTGTCGCCGCGCTGGACTATCCCAAGGACAAACTGCAGATCCAGATCATCGATGACTCCACGGACGAGACCACTGCCATCTGCGAGGCCGGTGCGGCACGCTTGCGCAGCATGGGCTTCGATGCGGAAATGATCCATCGCGATGACCGCACGGGTTATAAGGCCGGCGCTCTGGAAAATGCCACACCCATGGCCAAGGGCGAGTATCTCTTCATTCTCGATGCCGATTTTGTGCCTAACCCCGATGTGTTGCAAAAGACGATTCATTATTTCACTGATGAAAAAGTCGGCCTGATCCAAACTCGTTGGGGTCACCTCAATCGCACCTACAACGTGCTGACCCGCGTTCAGGCGATGTTCCTCGATGGTCACTTGGAGTTGGAGCAGACAGCGCGCAATCGCTCGGGGCGCTTTTTTACGTTCAATGGCACGGCGGGCATGTGGCGCAAGTCCTGCATCGAGGATGCCGGCGGTTGGGAGCATGATACGCTCACCGAGGACATGGATCTTTCCTACCGCGCCCAGTTGAAGGGTTGGCGCTTCGTGTTCCTCAACGATGTCGAAACTCCCGCCGAGTTACCCGTGGACATGGACGGATTCAAGAGCCAACAACACCGCTGGACCAAGGGATCGATCCAGGTTTGCAAAAAAGTCCTGCCGTCGATTCTCCGCAGCAAGGTTTCGCTGCCCATCAAGATGGAAGCATTTGCGCATTTGACATCGAATTTTGCCTACCTTGCTCTGATTTGCCTTTGCGTCTTAATCTATCCCAACCTGCACAGTTCAGTGAAGCTCAATGCCGTAGAGTATTACCTGATCAATGGATCGATTTTCTTTTTCACTACAGTCTCGATCGTGGCGTTCTATCTGACTTCTCAAAAAGCCCTCCGTCCCGGCACCTGGTGGAAGGAAATTCCCTACCTGCCCCTATTGCTGGCACTTGGCATCGGGATGTCGGTGAACAATGCGAAGGCAGTGATCGAAGCGATTTTCAACCATCAGTCCGCCTTTGTTCGCACGCCGAAGTATGGCATCGACCAGAAGCCTCGCACGGATTGGAAAAAGAGCAGCTACAAGGCCATCAAAACTCTCACTCCGGTGGTGGAATTTCTGTTCGGTAGCTTTTTCCTCTATGTGGTGGTTGAGGCAGCCATCGATGCGAAATACAGTTCCGCGATTCTTTTGCTTCCTTTCCCGATCGGATTTTTCTACACTTCCCTATCTTCGTTGGCGCGCATGTTGCCTTCACGCAAGGTGGAGGTGGCCAAGGAGATGGCCACCATCAACACCCTTGATACGTGATAAAGATCTTTTCGACTCCGATCCCAGCATATTTTTCCCGTGTTGTCGTGCTTGCGGTGGCTTTCTTGTTTTGCCAGTGCAGCACGCAGGTGGATCAATGTTCGAAAATGATTGTGTCTGTGCGCGATCAGAAACTACTGCTCACTCGTGACGGCGTGCCCGTCAAAGCCTACAAGATTTCGACCTCCAAGTTCGGCCTCGGCAGCCATTCGGGCAGCAACCGCACGCCGCTCGGCAAGATGGCTGTGGCGCGCAAAATCGGCGGTTCCGCGCCCAAGGGCATGGTGTTCAAATCGCGCAAGCCCACCGGCGAAATTCTCAAACCCAACGCACCGGGCAGAGATCCCATCGTATCGCGGATTCTGTGGTTG
>JBJOMZ010000057.1:0-17299 GCA_046052105.1 Verrucomicrobiota bacterium
CGAAACGGCTGGGCGTAGCCGATGTGCATGCGGGCCTCGCCATACTTCGGATCGTTTGCCGTTTTTTGAAACCGAATCCACGGACCGTTGTCAGAAGAAAAAATCACCAACGTGTTTTCCCGCAGACCCGCTTGTTCGATCGTGGTGAGAATGCGTGCGATCGAATCATCGATCTCCGCCATCACATCCCCCAACAAACCGCGACGCGATTTTCCGCGGTAAGCAGCATCGACATGCAATCCGAGATGCGGTTGATTGTAGGCGAGGTAGGTGAAAAACGGCTTATCCTTCTGGCGCGCAATGAAATCGATGGCGGCATCGGTGTAGCGTTTGGTCAGTGAATCCGAAACACCAAGTTGCGACGGCAGATGTTTCGCGATGACCTTGTATCCCGCAATCGGTTCCGCTCCTGTGGGATCGGATTGGAGCAATTGGGCATCGGCGTAATCGTGAGAGACATTCGTGCCCAGCCATTCTTGAAATCCGTGCGCCAACGGCAAGGTAGCGGCGGACATGTCATTCTTGGAATTCGGATTTCCCAAATGCCATTTGCCGAACATGCCTGTGGCATAACCGCGCTGTTGCAACGCCTCCGCGATCGTTACTTCCTCGGCGCGCAAATGCGATTTGCTGTCTGGATTGACCACCCAGGAACCCAGTCCCGAGCGCTGGGGATATCGCCCGGTGAGCAGTGAGTAACGCGAAGCACTGCAAGCCGGCGAGGTCACGTAAAACTGGGTGAAATTCACTCCCTGCTCCGCCATGCGGGCGATGTTAGGGGTCTCGATCACCGGATTGCCGTGATGTGAGTAATCGCCATAACCACTATCGTCAAGATAGATCAAAATCACGTTCGGGCGATCCATCGCCTCGCGAGCCTGCGTCATTCCCGCCAGCAACAACAGCAAGGTCACCCAAGATTTCATGCGCATGATACGTCAGCGCGGCAGCAGAATTTTCTCCTGATCGAGACCGGTGATGCGCTTGAGTCCGGTGAGCATACGCCAGAGCGTGCCGCCGAGAAAAACTAGCAAAGGCACGCCGATCACCACAAAGCCCCAGAAGGTGATTTTTCCCACCTTCTCGTTGTAGAGTTCGCGTGCATTGGCGGCGTTGTGATCGAGGTCGCCAAGGAAATGCAGCGCCAACCCGAGATTCAGCACGGTGCTGATGAGAAAGGAGCAGGCAAACAACAATGTGCAGTGCCAGAGCAACCTGGCATATTCCGCCTGCGTTCCCTTCTCGGTCACCGTCTGCTCGATGAGAGGAATATTGAAGACCGAATCGTTGTAGAGAAAGGCCTGCATCAGCGGAGACTTGGTGCGATGGGAAAACAGCACGGCGATGCCTAACACAAAAGGAATGCAAGCCTCCTTGATGCCGAAGAGCAGCGCGGCATTCGGTTTGACCGTGCCGTCCTGATTCCACAGATAAATTGTGAGACCGCCGGTCAATGCCACGGAAACCAACCCGAGGAAGGAGAAGAAATTCGCTTTCTTCGTTTTGTAGAAAAACCAGATGCCATAGGCGAGTGGCGGGACCAGTGCGACGATCATCGCCCAGGTCGGACCGATGTGCCAGATCTTGTCGCCATCCTTGCTCATGGAACTGAGCGCGAACACGGGGATCAGCACATTGATCAGAATGTTGTGCAGCGGGTTTTCCTGCTCGGGTTTTTTTGCCATGGGAAAGATCTTGCTGGAATCAGGAAAGGAACATGGGCGTCCCGCCCGTGCCAAAGAGAGGTCACAGGCAGGATGCCTGTGCTCCTTACCGTGGTGATCCGTTAAACCGTGCCAAAGATCGTCTTACCGGTGGAAAGCAAGTCATCGCAAGCCTCCTTGAGACGGTTCGCCAGGCCGATTTCGGCTTTTTTCAGATAGGAACGGGGATCGTAGAGCTTCTTATCTCCCACCTCACCATCAATCTTGAGCACGCCCTCGATGTTCTGGCAGATGTGGGTGACGATGGGACGCGTGAAGGCGTATTGGGTATCGGTATCGATGTTCATTTTCACCACACCATAGCCGAGGGTTTCGCGGATTTCCTCCAGCTCGGTGCCGGAACCGCCATGAAATACGAGGTCCATTTCGGCAGCGGCGCCGTATTTGTCGGTCACAGCTTTCTGGCCATCGCGCAAAATCGTAGGCTTGAGTTTCACCGCACCGGGCTTGTAGGAACCGTGCACGTTGCCGAAGGTCGCGGCGAAGAGGAATCGGCCGATGGGGCTGAGCGCCTCATAGACATCCACCATGTCTTCGGGAGTGGTGTAGAGTTTTTCAGCAGGCAAGCCAGAGGTATCGTGGCCGTCTTCTTCTCCACCGACGCAACCGGCTTCAACTTCAAGAATGATGCCCAGCTCCGCGCACTCCTTGAGCAGCTCTTTGGAAATCGCCAAGTTTTCTTCTAGGGGCACCACCGAGCCATCGAACATGTGGCTCTGGAACAAAGGCCCCTTGCCCTCGGCAATGCGCTCACGGGACGCTTGCAGCAAAGGTTTGAGGAAGGAATCCACAGCGGAGGGGTGGCAGTGATCGGTATGAAGAGCCACAAGAACATTGTATTTTTCCGCAAGACGATGGGCGGCCTCGGCCAATACGATAGCACCGAATGCCTCATTGCCCACGCTGGTGCCGGAAGCGAACTTGCCGCCGCCCGTGGAAACCTGAATGATACCGTCCGACTTCGATTCCGCAAAGGCGCGCAAGGCGCCGTTGATGGTGGTGATGCTGGTGACATTGATCGCGGGATAGGCGTAACCGCCCTTTTGAGCGGCATCGAGCATGGCACGGTATTGAGCAGGAGTAGCGATTGGCATGGCAACACCTTGTAAACGAGCAAGCTGGCAATGACAATCACAAAAAGTTGTTGCAAGCGTCACGGAATGGACATGCGGAGTGTCGTGGGCAAGACGACGCTTTGGACGGGGCGACATGTCGCCCTAGGGGCAAGCTGTAACATCTCACAGCGCTCCAAAGCTGATACAGAGAAGCAACGCACCAACATTCAATCCCAGTTTCTCCCCGGCATGAACTCGGTTTGTTGCAGGCATTCATCGGACTGACCGTCAAATTCGCGGAGATGATAACGTCGCGCAAAGGCCTTGATGCTGGGTGGAGGATCTTCGCCTACAATCACCATCATACCCACACAAAAATGGCAGGTACTGTAATACCATTTTCCATTCGACCCTTTCGCGAGAAAGATGTCATTCACCAGCCGACGCGGTTTGGCTCCAGGTTTGGGTTTTTCCTTAGGACAGTGATTTCGATAGATCAGCCACTCGCCATTTGTCATGAGAATCATGCGATTCGACAACCATTCCTCGGCAAGGATTGCGGGATCACGGGATGCGTCCGCGCTGGCGATATGCGCGATTTCCGTTCGCACCCAGTCGTGATCGTTTGCAAAATGATGGATCACAGCAATCGCCTCCTCCTTCCAGTCACGCCGCGCCTGAAGGTGTTGGTGTTTTTGGAATAAAGCTAAGGACAACAACCCCACAATCAAAAGGATCGGTATCAATGCCGTGATGATCCAAAATTTTTTGCGATTCGTCATGATGCGATTTTGAAATTGTTGCACGCCGGTTTTTAAGAATCCAACATCATGACTTCGACCTCAAGCAAGGGACGCACAATACAACCTGAAACACAGAGGAACACGCCTCAAACGATTGTCTCTCTTTGAAATTCCAGATCCACGTAAACAAGCCAAGTAGAATCAACGCACAGCCAAACAACGTGAGTATTTCCGCAAAATGCGCATTTGTGTCAAAACCTATTACCATAGTCTGACTCGCACCTGCGAGAATGATGATTGAAGAGCTTATTAATCGAGCAGATTGCATAAATATGGAATCGTGTGTAGCCATAAACCATCCAGAGCAAGGGGTAAAGCCCGATTCAAATCTAGCCGTGAATACTGATTGTCACCATCCCCCAGTTAATCACTCCGCTCGCCATGCTCGGATTGTTAACTTCTTGTTTTTGGGTTGATATTTTTTTGTCCGTGCAGATCTTGGCGTCCTACGCGAAATCCTGCCGCTGAGATTCTGCGGGGAAATTCGCTGCCATCTGATGTCTCTCTATCTGATTTACGGCAACACCGTTTTCTATTACAGCCCAAGGTTGCGCGCGAAGCGAGTTACCTTGGGGTTAGGCGTCACGAATTTCCCAACCCCGCAGAGATTCCCAGGGTAGGCCGCTGTGCGTCCAACCCGGGCTGTAGGAGGAAACGGCGTGGCCATGGCGAGAGAGAATAGACAAAAAAGGCGGCTCGAAAGCCGCCTTTGGAGTCGATATGGCTCTCGGGAGAGATCTATTGCTTATCCGATCACATCCGGCCAATTGGTGTGGAAGAACTCGCCGCGTGGTTTATCGGTGCGCTCGTAGGTGTGGGCGCCGAAGAAGTCGCGCTGGGCTTGCAGTAGATTGGCAGGCAGGACGGCACTGCGGTAGCTGTCGTAGTAGCCGAGCGATGCACTGAAGGCTGGAACGGGGATGCCGTTGATGGTGGCGAGGGCCACGATCTCGCGCCAGTTTTGCTGGAACTCGTTGAGCAGATTCTTGAAGAAGGGCGCCAGCATGAGGTTGCTCAGCTCAGGATTGCTGCGATAGGCATCCGTGATGTCGTTGAGGAAGCGCGCGCGGATGATGCAACCACCGCGCCAGATGGCGGCGATTTTCCCGAGGTCGAGGTTCCACTGTTTCTCGGCACCCATGGACTTGATGAGGTCGAGACCCTGAGCGTAGGAAATGATTTTCGAAGCAAAAAGCGCATCGTGCACTCTTTTCACCAACTCGGCTTTGTCGCCGGTGATGTTCGCCTTAGGCCCTTGCAGCTCGGCGCTGGCGGCCACGCGTTTTTCCTTCATCGAGGAAAGGATGCGTGCTTCCACGGCGGCATTGATCGTGGAGATCACGACCGCATTTTCGACGGCATTCATGATGGTCCACTTGCCAGTGCCTTTTTGGCCAGCGGTGTCGAGGATGACATCGACGAGAGCCTTGCCGGTCTCGGGGTCATTTTGTTTGAAAATTTCAGCCGTGATCTGGATCAGGTAGCTTTCGAGGTCGCCATTGTTCCAGTCGGTGAACACTTGACCCAGCTCAGCCGCAGTGAAACCAGCGGCTTTGAAGATGTTGTAGGCTTCGCAGATCAACTGCATATCACCGTATTCGATGCCGTTGTGGATCATTTTCACGTAGTGACCGGCACCACCGGGACCGATGTGGGTCACGCAGGGTTCGCCATCGACTTTGGCGGAAATGGATTCGAAGATGGGCTTCATCACATCCCAGGTGGAAAGCGGACCGCCGGGCATGATGGAGGGACCTTTGCGGGCACCTTCTTCGCCACCGGAAACACCGGCACCGATGAAACGCAGGCCTTTGGCCGAGAGATAGGCATCGCGACGCTCGGTATCGGTGTAGAGCGAGTTGCCGCCATCGATGATGATATCGCCTTGATCGAGCAGCGGGATCAATTGTTCGATCACTGCGTCCACGGGGCCACCGGCTTTCACCATGATCTGGATTTTCCGCGGTGTCGCGAGCGACTGCACGAACTCCTCGAGGGTCTTGGATCCAACGAGCTTCTTGCCAGGATGAGCCGCGATGAATTCATCGGTAGTGGCGGTGGTGCGGTTGTAGACGCTGACTTGGAAGCCGCGCGATTCCACATTGAGAACGAGATTTTGGCCCATGACGGCCAGTCCGATAAGTCCGAAGTCGCTTTTGCTCATGGTGATGGAAGTTTGAATCGCGCTTGGCATAGGAGAAATGCCGCCCTCGCGCAACCCCTAGTTTCGGCATATCAAAGAAATTTGCGCGAAGTGAGGTGCCGATTTCGGCCCGCAACTTCACTTGGATCGGGTTTCCCACGTTTTTATTTCCAAACATCCCAAAGGAGTTTGAAGGTCATACCAAAGACGACAACGAGAAAAACTGGTCGAATGAAAGCTGAGCCACGATGGATCACCAGACCGGATCCGATGCGTGCGCCTAACAACTGACCGGCGATCATCGCAAGGGCGGCGCGGAAATCGACATGCCCAGCATGGAGAAAAAACACCAATGCGCCGAGGTTGCTGGCGAGATTCACGGCCTTGGTATATCCCGTAGCATCGCGCAACTCCATGCCTTGGACTGCAACGAGAGCGAGCATCCAAAACGAGCCGCAGCCAGGACCGAAAAAGCCATCGTAAGCCCCCAGGATCACGCCAAAGGTCAGCGCGAATGCCAAATGCCCCATCCGACGGGTGCCAACCGCAAGCCCGAAGCGCCGATTCATCGCGGTATACAACGCCACTGCCGCGAGCAACCAAGGGATGAGCAGACGCAGCGAGTCCTTCGATACCAGGGTCACCGCCCAAGCTCCCAGCGCACTGGCCAGAAAGGATGCCAGCACGCCCCATGGCAAAGCCGGCGTTTTCATCAATCCGGCACGGTGATAGCGCCATACGGTCAAGGTGGTACCGCAGGCCGACTGCAGTTTGTTCGTGCCCAAGGCCAAATGCGCGGGCACCCCAACCGCGAGCAAGGACGGCACGGTGATCAGCCCGCCGCCGCCGGCGATGGCATCAATCAGACCACCGGCGAATCCGGCAACGAACAATAACGCGTAGGCGAGTTCGGACATTCAGCGCCACGTTGCGTTTGCCACTGCGCACTGACAAGCCCGAATCAATCGCGCGCCTCGATGTTTTCGCGAAAGCATCATGCGATCGCTGCGTATGATCATGACATGACCCGCATCCTCGCCACGCTTTTCACCCTTCTTTGGCTGCCCTTCATCCAGGCGCAAAACCAGTTCGATGGCCCAACTGGCAAACCATACGTCTACAAAACCTCCGCGGGAAAGGAGCGGAAAATGGAACTCTTTTTCCCGCCAAACCACGACCCGAAATCCGCTCGGGTGCCCGGCATGATTCTGTTTCACGGCGGCGGATGGCAAGGCGGCCATCTCTCACAATTCCGCGCCGCCTGCGCCTACTTCGCCAGCCGCGGCCTGGTCTGCGCGACCGCCGAATACCAAATGCTGGATAAACAAGGCAAAGCCGCTTTGCCCGCCGGCACATCCTTCAAACGCGTCTGCGTGACCGATGCCAAATCCGCGATCCGTTGGTTCAAGAGTAACGCAGCCATACTTGGCATCGACCCCGCGCGCGTGATCACCGGTGGCGGCAGTGCGGGGGGGCACATCAGCGCGCTGGCGACCATGAATCCTGGGCTCAACGATCCAAAGGATCCGCACGACATTGACACCAAAGTCGTAGCTTATCTGTGGTTCAACCCCGCTTTCGCGACCGATGACACCAAAGACCCAGAAATCGACATTCTCACCCACATGAACGCTGGACTCGTGCCCAGTATCGCGTTTTTCGGCGATCAGGATGAATGGAAAAAAGGCTGGGACATCGCCTACGAAACATGGAAAAAACTCGGGGTAAAGGATTTGCAACTCCACATAGCCAAGGGTCAAAAACACAGCTTTTTCAATAAAGATCCATGGCGCACGGTCACACTCATGGCCGCTGACGAGTTTCTCGTGAAACACGGACTCCTGACCGGAAAACCCAGCCTGCAAGCACCTGCCAGCGGTGAATCGCTGATACAATCTCCCTAACCAATCCGGCAGTCTGATTTTCTGCTGCCACACAACTGCGCGTGACATCATCGGGTTTCGGGCTTGCCGCAACATGACTGCCACCCTACAGTCGCTGCGTGACATCGACCCCTTACGGCATCGGACTGGCAGGCTGCGGCACTGTCGGCACGGGCGTGATCCGCGCCCTGCAACGAAACGGCGAACTCATCCGACAACGCTGTGGCGGATCCATCGAAATGAGCGTCAAGCGCATCCTGGTGCGCGACCGCGACAAACCTCGACACGAGACGGTAGATGCATCGTTAATTACGACGGATTGGCAAACGCTGGTCGATGATCCTTCAGTCCACATCGTGGTGGAACTCATCGGCGGCACCGGACTGGCGTTCGACATCGTAGCCCGAGCACTCAGCTTGCGCAAACCGGTGGTCACCGGCAACAAGGCTCTGCTGGCGGAACGTGGTGCGGAGCTTTTTGCTCTGTCGAAACAACACAACACGCCCATTCATTTCGAGGCCGCGGTAGCTGGGGGCATTCCCATCATCAAGACCGTGCAGGAAGCCTTTATCGGCAACCGCATCAAGGCGATGTGCGGCATCATCAACGGCACCAGCAATTACATTTTGCAACGGATGTCCGAGGCCAAACTCGACTTTGCCACGGCCTTGCGGGAAGCGCAGGAACTGGGTTACGCCGAAGCCGATCCCACCCTCGATGTGAATGGTTGGGATGCCGCGCACAAGGCGATTCTGTTAGCCACACTCGCCTACGGTTTCCCGATTTCGCCCTCGCTGGTTCATGTGGCGGGCATCGAGCAGGTCAAACCCATCGACATCGATTTTGCCCAACAACTGGGCTACGTAGTGAAACTTCTGGCCGTGATCCGCCAGCACGAGGATGAATCGATCGAATTGCGTCTGCAGCCTTCCTTTGTCAGCAAGCATCATATTCTCGCCTCGGTGAACGGTGTATTCAACGCCGTGGCCGTCCATGGTGACGGCGTGGGCGAATCGCTGTTTTACGGTCGTGGTGCCGGAGAGGATCCCACTGCCTCCGCGGTGGTGGCCGACCTCGTCGAGGCAGCGCGCTCACTGGCCCATGAACTGCCGCACCGCGGATTCCTGCCATGGGGGAACGAAGGTCGCTTGCTTCCCATCGAGGAAACCCGCACCGCGTATTACGTGCGCTTCGATGTCACCGACCGGCCCGGAGTCGTTGCGGAAATCGCGACCGTATTGGCGCAGCACCGCATCGGCATCAGCGGCACCCATTCCCCCGTTAATCCGGAAAACCCCGATGCCGAATTCGTCGACATGGTGTTCCTGCTTCACAGTTGTCCCTTCGGTCTGCTGCAACAGGCGCTGCGCGAAATCGCCGCTCTCAATTGCGTCAACTCAGAGCCCGTCGTGTTCCGCATCGAGCAGATCTGATGCATCGGCCAAGAGTTGAGCTCGCAACAATCTTTTTCTATCGTCGGCACCCTAACGAGGAAAATCATTCCCATAAAAAAACACGAGGGATTCATCTCCCTCGTGTGATCATGCGAGCGATCGGATGACTCTCAGCGTGTCTTGAGGTGGAAAGATGATCGGTCGGTGCCGGATTCCTTACGGGTGTGAAGGGTCATGTTGTCCAACTCACCCAGGGCATTGAGGCTATCCTTGATCATTTTCTGATTGGTGGTGAAATCCTCGGCGGCGGACTCGTTGCCTTCGAAGATGGCCTCCTTGTTCTGATCCACAGCCTTGAGCCAGTGCTCGGCGCAGGCGCGCAGGGCATCGAACTTCACGCTCATGTATGCTCCAGTTTTTCCACTGGTGGATGTGGCTGCCGCTTGGGCGAGCCCGACGGCATGCGTTTTGGAAGTCGAGGCAACAAACCATTTGTCATCCAGCGTGACGGAAGGAGCGAAGTCATCGGTGAACAGAGGGCCGGCGAAGAACCAGGTGATAAGGCCGTTTTCCTTCGAACTCATCGGCTTGGGCAGGGCCTGTTCCGATTCCATCATCGCGCTGACCTGTTTCATGATGCTCTCACCGGAAGCGTTCATCTGATCCCAAGCGGCGGCCAGTTTCGCGCGATCCTTCACGGGCTTAACCCAGGAAACGCGAGGAAATTTGCCGGCTTTTACCAACTCCTGCGGCACATTCGGCAGTGGAGGCATCTCCCCATTGAGATCCACCACGATGGCGGACTCGTTGCCCAGACCATCACTCATATCCACGCTCATGGCCTGCCAGAGTTTGACGGTATCATCGCTGAAATTTTCCTCGAACAAGGTGAAGTATTGCTTGAAGGCATCGAATCCAGGATTTTCCTTCACGTCCCATGTGCTAACATTTTTGGTGATGGCATACGTGGTTTCCACCAGCGATTCGAGGTAAGCGTTGGCCTTCACACCGTAGGCGGCATTTCCGGTCCAGTTCACAAAAACCGCCGTATCCTTCTGGGTCTCCAGAGCGCCCATCTGATTTTTCCCTTCCATCTGAATATTGGGAGAATTGCTGCCCCCGAATGTTTCGATTTTGAAGCCTTCATCCAGCATGGCCACAGCACCGAAGGTGCTGAACTTGGTCATACTGGTGAGTTCCTTTTCGCGCTCAGCGATGACATCGAGCAAGGCCTCGATCTCGCGAGTATCGACCTTGCCATTGCCAGCGATCGCATCGCGCAAAGCTTGAGCAATCACGGCGATGCCATGACCGCTGCTCAACCCATCGAGCACCGACTTGTCACTGTATGCAACGGCAACCGGGCTTTTCTCCAGATACGGATCGACGAAGGACAGTGCCTCGGAAGCGGCAAAGGACTCGGCAGGCGTGGCGGCGAATGTCAAATCCTCCTTGCGGCTACCGACGAAAAGAACCACATAATCGTTCACCATGCCCGTGACGGCGATGATGTTTTTCTCCGCCAGAACTTTCCACAACTCGGCCTGCACGTCTTTTTCCAGTTTCTCGTCCATGCGCTCGATGAGAGCCTGATCGGCCTGCAGGTCCTCGACGAGTTTCTTGCCGGCGATCTGATGACCAGCAAAGCTACGGCCATCCAACTCGAAGTTTACTTCCTCGGCCGATGCTCCGGCGAGGGCAAGATTTGCCGTCATGCCCTTGAATGCCTGCAAGACCTTTTCACGATCTTCCGGTGCAGTTTTGCATCCGAGATAAATCGGTGGGCTTTCGGATTTCTTCAGCAAACCGAGTCCGCTCTGGGGATCCTTCACCATATCGAACAACGGTCCTTCCTCGCTCAACATCTCGAGGTCTGGTTCCTCTTCTTTCAACGAGGAAATCACCATGGTCAGAAGATTGCGGAATTGGAAATAATTCTGACGGTTCGAAAAACGCACGAGATTGGCCGACTGCTCGCCGGTGTTTTTGCCAGTGGCGAGGAAAAACTCCTGCCCGAGGAAATCCATCGCGGCGAGGCCTTCCGCGCCCTCACCTTCCACCATCGCATCGATGCCGGGGTTCTGCGACTTGAGGAAACTGTAAAACTTGCTGCCCTTGAAGCGCTTTGCTACCTCGGCCCCATTTTGAATCAAGAGCAATGTTTCCGTGTCCTTAGGCAGCATTTGGGCAAAGCCGAGCTTTGACGCGCGATCCGCGGGCTTGACGCTGGGCGGCGGGATGGCAGGAGTTTCTGCGGCAATGTCCGGGTTGGAAGGTTCGGTAGCTTGCGGCGCCGTAACAGGCGTCGCAGGTTGGTTTTTTTTGCAGGAGACAAGCGCCAACGAGGCAGCTAGCGGAATGGTCACGAAAAAAGAGGAAGATTTCATTGGAAGGATCGTGGGATCAAAGATCAAGGCGAGAAGGACGATAGGAATTGCTATGGGAGGGCGCGTCAGGATTGGTCGACCTTACCGAGCGGACGCACCCAGAAATTCCGGTATTCCATCGGATCGCCGTGGAATTGCAGGCGGATAGGCCCGGTTTCCGGATGTTTCGGCGGATAGACCGGCAGTTTCTTGTGAGTGCTGAGTCCGATGAAGGTGCTGTGATTTTGCACCACGACCCCATTATGCAGGACCGTCACGTGCGCCGGCGTTTTGACCACCTCGCCTTCGTATACGGGCGGAGTGAAAATGATATCGTAACTCTGCCATTCGCCTTGCGCAGTAGTGGCGTTCACAAGAGGTGGCATTTGTCCGTAAAGCGAAGCTGCCTGTCCATCGGGATAGGTTTTGTTGTTATTGCTCTGGAGAACCTGGATTTCGTAGAGACCCATCAAGAAAATACCACTATTGCCTCCGCTCTGGCCATTGACCTTGCGGTCGGCCGGGCATCGCCATTCGGCGTGCAACTGAATTGCACCGAAAGATTGCTTGCTGACGAGATCTTTTTTCGCAGCAACCATCACGCCATCCTTGATCTCCCATGTCGGCGATTGCCAAGCATCCAGGTTCGTGCCATCAAACAGCACCACAGCATCAGCAGGAGCTTTCACAGAAACAGCGCCGGAATTGGCGACCATGCGCGGTTGCGGGCGGGTGCCGTCGTGTACTTCGTAGGTCACCCCGGGAAGCACAGGGTTGCCCGACTTCACGCCGAACCCATCAGCCCAAACCCACCCTGTCGTGGGAACTACGATCATTGCTGCAACTGCCAAGTATGATTTCATCACCACGCCAGTAAGGCGAAACCACTCAAAATTTCAATGCAATAGTGCAAATCTCGGGAGAAAATGCCTGCGGGCGATGATTCGATGCGCGCGACGCCCAAGATTTGCTCTTGAGTTTGCTACGTTCGTTCCGCATGGTGGCAGCACTTCATTGATTTTCACCCCATGAACCATCTGCTTTCCCGACTCATCGCGCTCATCTTTGCCGGAACTATTGCCTACGCACAGGATGCTCCGGAAATGCTCACGGCTTTTCTGAAAGTGGATCAACCCGTGCGGGCGGAAATCGTGGTGGTCATGCCTCCTCCCGACATTGAAAAATACATTAGTAAGGTCGAACAAGCCGCGCAAAAGGATCCCCAGTGGTTCACCGAGTATTCCAAAAACACCAACCCCGGCATACCGCTGCCATTTCATGAAAAGCTGGGTATCACCAAACAAGAATACGACGAATATCTCGCGCTGTGGGCCAAACGAGAACTGAAACCCGCGCAAGAAATTTCCCTGCTGCTGCGCAAGGGTTCGGACGGTCGATGGAACATCATCGGCTCCGACGCTGCCGCCGTGTTATCCAGCCTCCGCTATGCCGCGCAGGACGACAATTGGAAATCCACCAATGGAATCATGAGCCGCCTCGATGATATCAACGCCGATGCCAACAGCATCTTGGGTGCTTGGACAGGCAAGGAATGGCGATTCGAAGAGGAAACCAGCTTGTCCAAGATCAAGGAAAACATCGCCATTGGTTTGACGGGTGACAAAAAATACCATCTGGTCGTCTATCGGGCTCAGGAACTGACTTCCACCGGCACCCGCTTGCTGGATAAAAACATCGTGATCCGCATCCCTGCCGCCGCAGCAGCCGCAGGCGGAAATGATGCGCCGGTCAAAACGAAGGCACCCGCCAAGCCAGTCCAACGATAAGTCCCGTGATGCCATGATCCCAGCAGCCTCCAGCACGCGACGGCAGCTCACGCTGCAGCGTTGGATGCGCAGGTTGGTCATCGCACTGTTGCTCTTTCCCATCGGATTTTTTTGCGCCAGCAATCTGTGGCTGCAGAGTCGATGGGGCCGATCCTGGATCGAAAAAATCATTCATCAAAAAACCCACTGGCACGTTCGCGTCGGCGGAGCGGGTTGGTTGCCAGGTGGTCAAATCTGGGTGGATGACCTGCGGGTGATTGTTCCCGCAAATGCCACGCTTGTCAACGAGTCGACGCTGCTGCAGATCCGCAGTGTGAGCTTGCGTCCCGCTTGGCGATCATGGCTGCGCGGATCGCGTAAGATTTCCGAAATCGTGCTCAGCCATCCGCATCTGGACCTACCTCTTGACTTGATCAAAGAGATGATGCCGCCGCCCCTGCCCACCGCACCCGCAGCCCCTCAGGCCACCACGACTACCACACCGCAGGTCGCCACGGGAAGCACGCCTGCTTCCAACGCAACGGCGGCAGCCGACGTCGCGCCATCGACCGAAGCGCCATCTCCTACGGTCTGGCTGAAAATCGAACAGGGTCAACTCACCATTCGTCACCCTTCACAAACCAAAGCCGTGTGCGAGATGCAGCAGATCTCATCGGCCCTGCCCGTGGGAGGAGCTCCGGCCGCCGGCCATGTGGAATGCGGCACCATCCTTGCACTGGGAAAACCACTCGCAGCGATGGGGCGCGTGAACATCCACTGGAATTTCCCGATTTGGAATACGGAGGAAACAACCATTCTGGCGATGGGAATGCAGGCACGAGGGAAGATGCAGCTCGCACGATTACCGGGACTCCCCTTTGCCGCAATGATCGCGCAAGATCCTCAAAACTGGGATGCCGCTGCGGGCAATCTACACATACAACACCTGCAATCGCTCCATCAATACACAGGGCTTCTGCTCGCGCCAGCCACATGGCGAGGCGAATCGGTGGCGGAAACCCAAGCCAACACGGCACGCATCGGATCCCGACAAGTCCAAGGATTTCTCTCGCAGGTGCGACTGCAACTGCAGGGCGGATTGTTGCGCTGCGTTGACTTCCGCTGGCTCGGCGACGACTTCGGCTTCACCGGCAACGGATTGCTTTCCCTGCGCGGCGATGTATTGGCTCACATCCGTCTCATTGCCCCGAGGACCACGGCTCAGGCATGGCAAGCCACATGGACCTCTCGGCTGAAACAACAGAGCCCATCGTTTCAGCCCTTGTTCAATGAGGACCGACTCGCCATCGACGTATGGTGCGGAGGGCGCATCAAACAACCATGGATTTCCTTCGACCATGGTCAACACTTACTCGATGCCGGATCATTTCTGGAGCTTTTCCGCTCATCACCAACGACCCCAAACCCATGAGAATCATTGCAGGATCGGCCGGACGCATGGCCATCAAGGTGCCCAAAGAAGTGGCCAGACCGACCACTGACTTTGTCCGACAAGCCATGTTTTCCATTCTCGGAGAACGTATCCTAGACGCGCACATCGCCGATCTTTTCGCCGGTTCCGGAGCACTGGGACTGGAGTCGCTCAGCCGCGGAGCCAGCACCTGCGTTTTTGTCGATGAAAGCCATCATGCCATCCACACGATTCGCCAAAATCTGAGCACCACACGATTGAATGGAGCGCGGGTGATCCAGTCCGACGCCATCACTTTTCTGAAAAGGGACACCATGCGCTATGATCTGATTTTTGCCGATCCTCCCTATGCGAAGCACCCATTGGATACGGAGCACATCGGCAAACTGCTGCAATCAGGTTCGCTGCTGCCACGACTCAAGACCGACGGCTTGTTCTATGCCGAAGTAGCAAAAACAACAAGCTCCCCCGAACATGCGGATTGGCACTTGATCGACCGCAGGCACTATGGAAGTTCCGCCATTTTGCTCTATCAAATCAGAGCGACTGCTGCGCAGCGAGACTGACAATCTAACAAAGCATTTTTCGAAAAAACCATCTTCGCACAGGGCGTAGTGCATGACATCATCATCGTGCATGTTTCCACTGGAAAATTTCCCTTTCGCGCGTAGCTTCGTGCCGTGGCTCAAAAACCGACTTCACAACGAGAGAAACATGCCGTGATTCGCATCCGTGGCGCGCGTCAACACAATTTGAAAGGCCTGGATCTCGATGTCGCGCACGGACAGTTGACTGTTGTCACAGGGCCCTCTGGCTCAGGAAAATCATCGTTGGCTTTCCACACGTTGTATGCCGAAGGCCAACGGCGCTATGTGGAGACTTTTTCGCCTTATGTGCGTCAGTTCTTCGATCGCATGGACAAGCCCGATGTCGATCTCATCGACGGCATTCTTCCCGCCATCGCGATTGAACAAAAAAACCTAGTTCGCACGACGCGATCGACAGTGGGAACACTGACGGAGATCAATGATTATTTGAAAGTCTACTTTTCCCGTGCGAGCCAGGGCTATGATCCGAAAACAGGTGAAGAAATTCGTCCCGATAGTCCGGAATCGGCACTCGCGTGGTTACTGTCGGAACGACTCGATCAAGCGATGCTCCTCCTATTTTCCGTTCGCGTCCCAGAATCGGCAACGCCTGGCGATTTTTTTCCTTTGCTCAGTCAACAAGGATTTCTGCGCGTGATGTTGTATGGCACGGTTTATCGAACAGATGAGCCGGAAAAATGTACGCATCAGAAACTGCCCGCCCATTTGTGGGTGGTGCAAGATCGCGTGACGGTAAAATCAGGACAACGTGCGCGTTTGATGGAGGCATTGGAAACCGCCGCACGTCATGGTCACGGTTCATTTGCCGTATGCAGCACAGATGCAGAAGCGCAGTCTTTACGGCAGTTCAGCAACGATTGGGTCAACCCGAACACGGGCTTCACGCTATGCGAGCCGAGCGCGGGATTGTTTTCCTTCAACAGCCCGCGCGGCGCCTGCCCGAAATGCCGTGGTTTTGGTCGTGTGATTGGCATCGATCTCACGAAGGCGGTGCCTGACACCAGTCTAACGATTCGGCAAGGCGCTGTGAAGCCATTCCAAGGCGAACGCGGCGAAGAATGCCAGCGCGATTTACTGCGCTGTTGCAAGGCGCGAGGCATCAACACCCACACGCCTTGGGAAGAACTGAGTGAAGACGAGCAAGAGTGGATCAAGTATGGTGAGGGCGGAGACCCGGATGAAGCTTGGCGCGATGGTCGCTGGTATGGCATCAAGGGCTTTTTTGATTGGCTCGAAGGCAAGGCCTACAAAATGCACGTGCGCGTGTTTCTTTCCCGATACCGATCCTACACCGAATGCCCGGTTTGTCGGGGCAAGCGCCTGCGTCCGGAGGCGCTGTGCTTTCGCGTTCAGGGGAAATCATTGCCGGAAATTTGGCAAACTCCCGTCGATGCCTTGGCAGCTTGGTTTGCTGGACAACAAACCAAGGACCCTTCTCTCGAATTGGTGAGAAAGGAAATTCACTCGCGCTTGCAATACCTCGTCGATGTAGGACTGAGCTATCTCACTCTCGACCGCCAAACGCGCACGCTTTCGGGCGGTGAAATGGCACGTGTGAATCTCACGACCTGCCTAGGCGCCTCACTAACGAATACCTTGTTTGTATTGGACGAACCGACGGTGGGCTTGCACGCGCGCGACATCGAACGCTTGGTCGGAGTGATGCATCGTCTGCGCGATAAAGGCAATACCTTGGTCATCGTCGAACACGAAGAATCGGTCATGACCTCGGCGGATCAAATCATCGATCTGGGTCCTGCTGCCGGTGAATGGGGCGGATCGCTCGTCTATCAAGGGCCCGCCATCAATCCGAAACAACAGGAAGGCACGATTCCCTGGCTGGATGGTCGCAAGCGCATTCCACTGCCGAAAAAACGTCGCAAGCCTGGCAAACCTTGTTTGCAGATCAGAGGAGCGACGCGGCACAATCTGAAGAAACTCGATGTGGACATTCCCCTCGGTTTGTTGGTTTGTCTGAGTGGTGTTTCAGGCTCGGGGAAATCGACTCTGGCGCATGATGTCTTGTTCGCCAACCTCGCCAAAAAAATGGGACAGGATCCCGGCGATGAGCGCGAGGCGGCACCACTACAAAGTCTATCGGGCTCACAATGGCTCAAGGAAGCAT
>JBJOMZ010000058.1:0-16624 GCA_046052105.1 Verrucomicrobiota bacterium
GGTATTCTGCGTGTGTATGAGCATCGCAAGGAAGGCGACGTGTTTCTCATTCGCGATCCGAATGTGGCGCTCGATCAAGTCGAAGCCATGCAGCAGGAGGTGCTGGAATTATTGGAAAATCACGGGCGCAGGAACAATGTCGTGAACGAAGAACCTTCGGAGGCAATCTCCGCGGAAGATCAGGTGGCGGATGGCTCTGCGGTGGGGCAGGAGAAACCTGTCGGCGTGGATTGAGTCGGCATCAGGCCGAAGGTCCTTTGGGCTCAGTCGGATTCGATAGATTGGGCACTTGTGGGGGAGTCGTGGGGATGAGTGCTTCGATCTTATCATCGGGAACCCAACCTCGTGTCTGACTTGCGAAGGCGATGTAGACCCATCGGTCACTGCGTCGAATCACTCGGCATAACGATCCTGCTGGAGCTTCGATGACCTGGCCTGAGGTGCGGGACGCATCCACATACACGATGGTTTTCTCGGCCACGACCACCGCTTGTTCCCGGTAGGGTGCGAAGACGGAGTCATCGGGGTAGTAGTATTGAGCGAGTGCTCCACCGAGAGCAAGTATGGGCAAAATCATCAGACCTGCGATGGCCAGCAAGCGCAGACGGCTGGCCCGGGACGTGGCGGGAAAAATCAGAACACAAATTGCGATGCCCCATAGGCTGCCCCACAGCGCATTGCGAATCCAGGTTTGGGGCACGCGGATCAGAGCGTATTGGTAGCCGGGACGCTTGATGGTGAGGGCACCAAATTTTCGCTCCAGGAAACGAAGGTTTTGTCTCGCTTCCTCCAGGGTTGGATCCACCAGCAATGCGCGGCGGAAATACAGAGCCGCGTAACCTTGTGATCCGGATCGGTAGCAGGCGTTGCCAATGTTATACAGTGTGGCGGCGGAAAGCTGATCGTAGGTGCCCGCTGATAGCCAGGATGCGATCGCATCCTTGTATTTTCCTTGCTGATAGAGTGCGGCGGCGTTCTCTGCTGGTTGGGTCGTTTGCTCTGCGTGCGAGTCGTGCGGCATCATCAAGGTGATACCGATCCAAAGCAATGACAGTTTGCGGAGTGTGCGGAGAATTTCCTGCCGACGGGTTCGCGTCATGGGCTTGGAGTTGGATGAGGGGAGGAAACAGACTTCATCGCGTTCGCGGAGAATTTGCTGCAGCGGTTCTTCCTCGATTTTTTTCGGCAACCACACTTCGATGAAGCGACCTGCCTGGCGTAGGAACGAGATCTGGTCATCGGGCGCCTGTTCCAGTGATCTCCAAGCCTGTCGCCGTTCTTTTTGTGCGGGTGTCATTTGCCAGTGCGGCCAGAAATGCCGATGAAATGTCGCAAACGCGAGGGTAAGCAACAGCACCAGCGGAACGAGATGCCACAGATAGGGGAGGGGGATGGCTGAGGAGGGAAGAAGTGCTGGTTCGTTTGACAACAGGCCCAGGATATCGGTCATTTTCTCTACCGGTATTTCGGCCGCTTGGGGAATTTGATTTGTGATTCCGTTTGATGCGATAGGATTGGTCGATGGCAGGATCTTCAGTGGTATGGGGGATGTGTTGATGGTTTTGTAGGACGCGGCCTCTGGATCAAAATACACCAACCGGAACGGAGGCACCATCGTCTGACGCGTAGTTGGTCGCATGAATTGCTTGAACACCACCGAACCCTGCTGAAAACGTCTTTCCTCGCCCATTTCGCTGCGGGTGGCTTCGTACAATTTCCAACCCTCGGGGTCGGCGAGCTCAGGCGCGGCCATCGAGTCAAGGTTGCCTCTACCATTTACCAACAAATCCACGTGAACTGGATCACCCTCGCGCAATTCACTCTCCTCCAAACGCGCCTCCAAGCGAAAAACTCCCACGGCGTTGGTAAATCCTTCGGGGGCGTTTCCGGGCAACGGTTGGGCATTCAATTCCAAGGCGTTTGCCTGCAAGTTCAAGGGAATGGCGTTTTGTTCAAAGCCGAATTGTCCGAGAACGTTTTGCACCGAGATGAGGCGGATTTTGGCCGGTCCGATGGATACCTTGCCCGCCTGGCTGGCCGCCATGGTGCTGGGATAGGAGGCGCATTGGTAATTGGCTCCCAACAAAATGGCATTCCCCAATTGGGGGCGGGGTTCAAACCGCCAGGCGGTCACGCCGCTGCGATCGAAGTCTGGAATGCCCCATTCCTCAATGCGGACGTTCGAGGGAAAGTAGATCTTTAGTTCGATCGGGATGATTTCTCCCACAAACGGGTTCGTCTTGCCTGTGCGGAAAAATGCCGCATAGGGAGTGGTCTGATTGCCGATTCTCAGTTCGGAAAAACTGATTTGAGAGGCGTCAAAAACCTCGAACTCAAGTGGTGTGCTTTCGTAGGTCTGGGATCCGACAGTGAGACGAATGGCCGGAATCGTGTGCTTGCCGGGCTCGAAGGATGACAGGATGAATTGATAGATGTAGCCAAGTTTGCGACCGGGTAGGATCGTGGTGTTGGGACCTCCGAAGCCGCGTGACTGCAGGGTGACTCCGGGGATCGCAGGCATGCGAAGGGTTTCTGGCGGCTCGATCTCCGATAGTTGGACCTCTAACACGGCATTTTCACCGCGGGCAAGAAACTGGCTGGACAGGGTGACCTGAATGGAGGCCCCATGCGTGAACAAGGGAACAAGGAGCAGAAATGCGGTTCGAAACAATGCGTTCATAAAAACTAGGGATAGTTACCAATCCTTGGAGGGGCGGCGGTATTCATGACGTCCGGGTGCCACGATGCCGCGCTGGAGGTCGGCATTTTCATTGAGTTTGCGCAGGGCGTGATCTTCCTTGGTCTCCCCGGCTTTGCGATCCTTGCCGTGTGTGTTGTCAGGATCTGGTTTTTCTCCTTCGGGGGTTTTGCCATTCGGGTCCTTTTCGCCATCGCCTTGCTGATCTCCTTGGTTGTCACCCTGACCGTCCTTGGGATCTTTCGGTTGACCTTTTCCTTTGCCTTGATCTTCTCCCTCACCCTGCCCCTCACCGGATTCTTCTCCCTCGCCGTCTCCTTCGCCGGGCTGTTCTCCTTGTTGCTCGCCTTGGCCTTGCATTTGAGCCTGCATTTCCTGCTGCTGTTGTTCCATCTTTTGGCGCAGCTTTTCCAAGAATTCGCGCGCCACCACACCGTTCTGCTCGGCATCGGAATTACCGGGCCGAAGTTGCAAGGCGGATTGCGAGTGACGCACGGCATCCGCCCAATCCAACATGATGGTTCTCATGGTGCGATATCCGCTCGATTTTTCCTTGGCATCGGTTTTGTCATCCTCCATCCACTCTTTCATGCGCGCCTGTAACAATTCATCAAATTGTTTTCGCGCTTCTTCTTCGCCAGGGTAATTGGCTCCCTGGGACAATTCCATCCAGCCAAGTTGAAAGAGGGTGTTTCCCATGCCCTGATGGGCCGCGCTCCGGATCGCCGAATCTTCGGCCGTCATCGCGGAAGAATAGGACTTGCGTGCTTCGGCGAATTCCTTGAGTCGATAATCGGCTGTCGCTTTGCCGAGCAGCATCGCTGCACGGTCATCGCTCAAGGGTTCCTTTTCATCCGCAAGTTGCCGGAACGCCTGTTGGGCTTTTGGGTAATCTTTCGCCTCGAGGGCGGCACGGGCATCTCCCAGGGATGGCCTCTCGGATGCTTTTGCGGTAGGCAGCATCAGGAACATCGCGAACAATGTGGCGATGGTTGGCGCCATGCTTGTGAGCGGACGCCATCGTGTGCCAAGAAGGATCGCGGTCATAAGAAGAAGGATCGCAGGTAGTATACACCATTGGTAAAGTTCCGTCGCTTGGATTTTTTCCCGCCCCTTGAGTTCAAAGGACTCAAGATCAGCCACCGCGGTGGCCACCATTGCGGGAATGTCCGATGCCGATTGAGCCAAGGCGAAGCGCCCACCGCTTTGTTCGGCAAATTCACGCAGGGTTTTTTCCTGCAATCGGGTGATGACAATCTCGTTATTCACATCGCGAAATCGGCCGTCGGGGTAGTTTTTGTCTGGGATGAAACTTCCTTCTTCCGTGCCGATTCCTACCGCAAAGACATAGGTTCCCGATTGTTTGATCTGCTCTAACGTGCCCATCAGTCCCGGCGAATGTTCTTCACCATCCGAGAGAATGAGCAAGCCGTTGTTCGCTTGTGCTGTTTCTTTCAAGGTTCTGACCGCCAACTGCACCGCGCCGGCCAAATCCGATCCTCCCGTGGGGATGGATTCGTAGTCCAGTTGTTCGACGGTTTCACGAACGGCACCGTGGTCGATCGTCAGCGGCGCGAACAAAAAAGGTGAACTGGAAAATCCGACAACTCCGATGCGGTCGTTGGGCAGGGTTTCGAGCAATTCGTATATCAGGGCCTTGGCTTGATCGAGACGTGATGGTTTGAGATCGTTGGCCTGCATGGAACGGGAAAGATCAAGCAGGATCAGGAGATTCCTGCCGCGGGTGCTTTCGGTTTTGGTGCTCAACTGATATTGCAATCGTGCCATTCCGACGATCAGGCATGCGATCGCCACCAGTAAGCTGGTGTAAGCCAGCAAGCGGGGCAATGCCGATGCACGGTTGATCAATCGGCTGCGCAAACGGTCGGCCACAAACTCCTGCCATTGCATGCGCTTGTGACGGGATGCCAGCATGGCAACCAGTGCGAGAATGGGCACCAGCAGGAGCAAGGACAGCAGATACGGATGGGCAAATGACATGGCGGATCAGGCAACTCGGGGCGGTGGATTGAGCGCCGTGAACAAGGCGCTCAACGTGGCGAAAACAAGACTGGGGATCAGGAATCCGAGGAACCATTCGGTGTCCTCTGTGACCGTGTAGGTTTTGCGTTCGGTCTTCTCGAGATCATCAATGGTCCGGAAGGTGTTTTTCAATTCGGCATTCGTCTGTGCCCAGTAGTGCTCACCTCCGGTAAGGCGAGCTACTTCTTGGAGCGTGGGAAGATCGAACTCTTGACGGGGGAAACGCTGGATGTTGCTGCTGACGCGGCCCTCCTTGGTGCCCAGTGCTACGGCGTAGATTTTGATGTTGAGATCTGCCGCATACTTTGCGGCATCGATCGGGGAAATTTTCCCCGAATTGTTCGCTCCGTCGGTAATAAGGACCACGATTTTTGACTTGGCATCACGGGCGTGCAAACGCGAGGAGGCGGCTGAAATTGCGGAACCTATGGCGGTTCCCTGTTCGCGCACGGTGCCGTCACCATAGCCGTTGCGATGATTCAGTTTCACCCGAGTCAAGCCTCCGAGCAACCAATCGTGATCGAGCGTGATCGGACTGATGTGATAGGGTTGCCCAGAAAACACTACCAGACCAATGCGATCATCGGGCCGGTTTTTGACAAAATTCGTCACCACGGCTTTGGCGGCATCGAGCCGTTGCAGCGGATTACCCTCGCTGGTGGTGAAATCATCGATTTCCATCGACAGGGACACGTCGAAGGCGATCATGATGTCGATGCCCGATGCCGAGCGGTTTTGAAACTCCTTGCGCCATACCGGACGAGCCATGGCAAGGATCGCGAAGACCAAAGATAGAAATAGCAGCGGAAGACTTGCAGCTCCAGGGCCCTGACGCATTTTTTTACCCAGTGAGACGAGCACGCTGAGCGTTGAAAATGTGAGCGTTGCGTCCGCACCTTTCCCGCGCCGCAGGAAAAGAGTTGCCAGGGCAGGTAGCAGCAAAAGCAGCCACGCGGGGGAGACGAAACGGAAATGTTGCAAAAATTCATTCATGATGCGGCAGGAGCAGGGCGCGGGTCGACGGCGTGAATTTGCTGCAGGAGTGTGGTGGCTTGGGGTATCAACAGGGAGAGATCGACGGCCTCTTCGCAAGGCGCGTATTTGTAGCGGCACAGTGTCGAAAAATATTCCCCCAGTGCATGACGAAGAGAGTCGGGAAGTTCCGCAAATGCTTGGTGACGCGCGAGAAGTTCCTCATGGGTTTCATACAATGACGGGTCAGCAAAGGCGACCGCGAGATAACGACGTAGAGCCAGAGACAGCGCGGTGCAGCGGGAAACCGCATGTTCGAGCGCTTTGGAAGACTCGAGAGATTGCAGGGCCTGTTCGTAGGCCTCGCGGCGCAGTGATCGGTGATGGTTGCTTCGATGCCGCATCATGCTGGCAAGAAACCACAGCAACAAGGCTGACGCGGCGAGTGCGAGCCAGACCCACCACGGCCACCACTCGCGCGGCAGCAGCGGAGTGACATCGGGGATGTCCCGCAGTTCGAGAGATGGTTTGGCTTTTTCCATTAGCGCTGACGTTTGCGGATGCGGCGTTTGAGTAGCGAGTGCAACAGAGGTATGGGATCCTCATCGGTGCGTAGTTCGGCGAAATCAATGCCGTGTTTTTTGAAAATCGAGATGGCCCCCTCTTGCATGCGAGACATGAGTTTTTCGTAGGCCATGCGCAGGTTGGGGTTCGATGTATTGACCGATGTTTGCCAACCCGTTTCCGGATCTTCGAGAGTGACTCGTCCAGCGCGTGGAAGTTTTTGTTCCAGTGGATCAGTGATGCGGATCGCGATGGTGTCGTGTTTGGCTGCCAGTTTGCCGAGCGGTTTGTCGATGGGGTCGCAAAGGAAGTCTGATAATAAAAAAACCAAGGACTTGCGGGGGAGCGCTTGCAGCAGTGTGGTAGATGCCGCGATCATGGAGGTGCCGCGGCGGTCGGGACGTGCGACGAGGATTTCACGAACGAGTCGCAGCAAATGCTTAGTGCCCTTAGCAGGAGGAATGAACATCAGAGATTCTTCGGCAAACAGCAATAAGCCGCATTTGTCTCCGTTTTGCAGGGCCGAAAATCCAAGAATCGCCGCGGTTTCCGCCGCAATCTCGCGTTTTGAGAATTGCACCGATCCGTAATCAGCGGAGCCACTCACATCCACAGCGATCACCACCGACAGCTCCCGCTCTTCCCGGAATTTGCGAATGAAAGGCGAACCCATGCGCGCCGTGACGTTCCAGTCGATGAACCGAATTTCATCACCATGCTGATACTCGCGAAAGTCATCAAAATCGAGACCCTGACCCTTGAAAGAGGACTGGTATTCGCCGGAAAAGGATTCGCGCACAAGACGTCGGGCCTTGAGTTCGAGCTTGCGAACCCGAGCCATCATTTCCTCGATTTGCTGATCGGTTGTCATGCGCGGAGCGATGAAATTAGGGCACCGGGATCTTGGCCATGAGGCGGGTGATGATGGCGTCTGTGGTCACATTTTCTGCTTCTGCTTCGTAGGTCACCAGGATCCGGTGACGCAATACGTCGTGCACCATGTCTTTGACATCCTGCGGAATGACATAGGCTCTTCCTGCCATGAAAGCGCGGGCCCTGGCGCTCAGCGCGAGATTGATCGTGCCACGCGGTGAAGCTCCGGCACGAATCAGGTTTTTCAAGGGCGCGTCATACTTGACCGGATCACGAGTCGCATTGATGATTTGCACGATGTATTGGCGGATCGCAGGGTCGATGTAGACGGTGTTAACCAGTTCGCGCGAGTAGGCAATTTGTTCCGGATTGGCTACGGTCTTGGTGTTGTAGGGTGGCACTGAGGTGGCCATGCGATCGAGAATCACCAATTCCTCCTCGGGGCTAGGGTAGTTCACCGTCACCTTCAGCAGGAAGCGGTCGAGCTGAGCCTCCGGCAACGTGTAGGTTCCTTCCTGGTCAATCGGGTTTTGGGTGGCGAGCACGAGAAACGGCTCGGGCAGTTTGTAGGTTTTGTCGCCCAGTGTGACCTGCCGTTCTTGCATTGCCTCGAGCAACGCGGACTGCACCTTGGCCGGCGCACGGTTGATCTCATCCGCAAGAATCAGGTTATTGAAGATGGGACCCAGCTTCGGCACGAACGCGGTGGATTGCGGATTGTAGACCATGGTGCCGAGCAAATCGGCAGGCAGAAGATCAGGAGTGAATTGGAAACGGGAAAAAGTGGTGTGCAAGCATCCGGAGAGAGCTTTGACCGCCAAGGTTTTGGCCAAACCGGGCACGCCCTCTAACAGAATGTGACCATTGCACAACAAGCCGATCAGTAGTCGATCGACCAGCTCATCCTGCCCCACGAGCACTTGGCCCATTTCGGTTTTTACAGATTGAATCCAGTGGCTGGTTTCGGCGATACGTGCTTGTGATTCTTCGATGGTCATAGGCGGTGATGCAGTATGTGGCAAGTATGCGTTAATAACGCCGCCGCGCAACTTGATTGTGCACGCACATGGATTTTTTCGTGAAAAATCAAGAGATTTCGGGGGTGATAATGAACGCATGGATGCCGTAAAATGAGTTGACCTGGGGGGGCATTTGCGACATCACTGCGGCGGTCATTTTTTGCGAAAATCGATGAACTCTTCCCTGATGACATGTTTCAAATCCTGGACCCTGATCGCCTCATCAGCAGTCTCTCTGGCGCTTCTATCATCCTGCGGATTGTTTTCCGATCGTCCGATTCCCAAAGCGGAGCATGTGCTCTATGAATGGTATGATTTCGGCGGAACCGGCGAGGTGAATGTGGAAATCAATCTAACAACCCAAAAAGCTTTGGTGAAAAGAGGCAAAACGCTGATTGGTTGGTGTTTTGTGGCAACGGGTCGCGAAGGTAAAGGGACTCCTGCCGGAACGTATCGCGTGCAGGAAAAATTGGTGGAAAAATATTCGAACAAATATGGTTGGGTGGAAGATGAGTTCGGAAACGTGACAAATCCAGATGCCCGTCCCGGCGTTCAGCTCAAACCGGGCGAAAGCTACTACCCCGCTCCCATGCCCTATTGGCAACGATTGACCTCATACGGCATGGGCATGCATGTTGGATACATTCCAGAACCGGGAAGACCCGCTTCCCATGGCTGCATTCGCATGCCGAAGGATTTCTGCCCGCTGATTTTTGAAGTGACCCAAGTGGGAACTCCCGTCAAAATTGTTTATGGATCGGACGATCAGACGATCGTTTGGCAATAATGGTGGACGCTGGCAACGCGCTTCCGTGACTCAGCTTTGAATCAGTTGGTTCGTTGCTGCTGTTTTTGCAGATTGCGGTTCAGACGATCGACCACCGAAGTGGGCAAGGTGTTGCTGTTGACCCAATTGATCGCTGCCTGTTGGTCTTTTTCCATCCACCATTCCAAGGTTCGATTATACATTTTCTCCTGCTCCTCGGGATTGGTAAGACGCGAGATGTTGGACACTGCGGTCTGCGGATCCTGGCGGAAGGAATGCCATACGAATTGTTCGACAACCCGATTGTTCACATCACCGCTGTGGGAATCCATCAACGCGGCGGCCTTTTGAGGGTTGTCGATGGCAGTTGCGTTGATAATCCCTCGCAGCGCGTTCGAGCGGTCGTTGCCGGCAGGCAGTTTGTTGAACAACGCCATCGCGGAAGTCTCATCCTTGCGGGCCATCACAAAAAGCGCGTCATCGACTCTGCGGTTCGTGGTTTCCGAGGGATTGGCAATGAGCCACTCTGCCGTGCCTTGGGGGTCTCTTTCGATCGTGCGATCCGCCACGCGACTCATGGCACCGTCTTTCAGCGATGAGTCCGTAATCGTATTCACCCAATCCCGTGCGGCGTCGATTCCCTTTTGCTGAAGCATGGCGGGGATCAAGTTGTCCAAGGCCTCTCCACGCTCCACGGATCGCGGCATTTCCTTCAATAGCGTCGATGCCATATCGGGATCCTGAGCAGCGAGTCCCTTGATCACACCGACCATCCATGGATTCGCACCATCACCTTGATGGTTCGACTTTGCCCAAGCAATCGCAGAGTTGGGATCATAGGCTGCCCATGCGGCGAGAATGGTCTGCCGGGCGAAGGGGCTGCCCGTGTTTTTGGAAGCATAATCAAGAGCGGCCTGCGGGTCGACTTTGGCCCAAGCTGTCAATAGCATCGCGTAGTCACCCATGCGCTCGGAGGGGATTCCCTCGGCACGGTAAGCCGCCACAAATTCCTCGAATTGTCCGGGTGAAAGTGAGTCCACCAGTTGCAGCCAGAGGCGCGTGCGCTCGAGCGGATCGACAATGTTTTTGAGTTCCTGGAGGCGATCCATGGGATCCCCCTTGGCGCTGCTCATACCGGACTTTTCCATGCCCGCGCGCGCGCCGGCCGCACTTCGACGGGCATCACTTGATGAAGCACCAGCCAAACTCGATCCGCTGCTTCTCTGAGAGGATGTGCCACCAGACACGACACCTTTGTCGGCATCAGCGCTTTGCTGGCTATTGCGGCCGACGATAAAACCGATGGCTCCAACGATTGCAGCGAGAGAGATGGGCAGGATTTTTGCTTTCATATTCGGTATGGGGCTGGGAAAGGTTCAATGGCTACGGAATGCGTTGAAAACGCGCAATATGTTGTTATAAAAACGCTACAGAACCGCTGTTTTGTTCATAAAAATTTGGGTCATCAGCTTCGTTTCCGATTGATCCCTCTGGTTTCTTCAGCTTCATTATGCTTATGAAAGAATCGGATTCCACAGTTTCCATCATCGTGGTGCTTTTGCCCGTGCTGCTTGTTTTGGTCTTTTGCATTTTCCTGATCGTGATTCGAATTTCTGCGCGATTGCGGCGCCTGGAGCACATGTTGCAAGAGTCATCATCTACGGTGGAAGAAATGCCCATCCCTAAACGCGAAACCCAGAGACAGGAGGCATCGGCATATGAAGAATTCCTACGCGAAGATGGTTCTCGGCGCCTTCTCAGCAAGCGGGATCAATCCGCCGCTTTCCGTGAGTGGCGGCGACAACGCGGTAAGACCTGGTCTGTCGGTGACAAGGGTGACGCATGATTGCACCACGATGTCAGCGCTTCGTTTCTGTGGAACTTCTGGCGGGCTCATGTCAACGTCTCTCGCGAAATTGGATCGACAGCGCTTGTTCCATCTCACGGATTTTATTTCGCTCACGGGGGTCGATGAGAGCCAAAGACAGGCCGGTTTTTCCCGCTCTTGCCGTGCGGCCGCTGCGATGCGTGTAAAAGTCGAGTTGGTCTGGAAGCTGATGATGGATCACGAACGATAGATCGGGGACATCGATGCCACGCGCCGAAACATCGGTGGTAACAAGCACTCGGACACGCTCTTTTTTGAATCCGCGCATGACCTTGTCGCGTTCGGTTTGCATCAGGTCCCCGTGAATCACATCGACCGCATGCCCGCGTCCGCTCAGTTGCTGGGAAACCTTGATGGCAATCTCGCGTGTGCGACAGAAGACCAGTCCGCGCTCCGTCGGATGTTGATCGAGAAATTCATCGATGCGTTCGATTTTTTCATCACGTGTGGCGATGAGGCACTGATGTTCGATCTGGCGGTTGACGATCTGGCGTTTGTCGATTTTCAGGTGAGGAGCCTGGGCCGACATGTGCTCGCGAATGAGCTGGGCGATGCCCTCGGGGATCGTGGCGGAAAACAGCCAAGTGGTGCGGCGCTGGGATAAATGGCGGAGGATTTCCTGCAGTTCCTTGCGAAAACCCATACTCAGCATTTCATCGGCCTCATCCAGCACCAGATGTCTCACATGTTCCAAAGTAAGGGCTTTGCGTTTGAGCAAATCGATGAGTCGTCCCGGCGTGACCACAATGATGTGGGTGGGCCGCTGCAAGGCCGTTACCTGACGATCGATCTTGTCGCCACCTGCTAGAACTTCCACGAAAATCCGCGCGCTGAATTTGGTGTAGCGGAAAAGTTGCTTGCCGATTTGTTTGGCAAGTTCGCGGGTAGGCGCGACGACAAGACCCTGGATGCGTGGCACGGAGGGATCGATTTTGGACAATAGAGGCAGTCCGAACGCGGCGGTCTTGCCCGTGCCGGTTTGCGCCTGCGCCACGAGATCGGTTTCTTTTTCAATTAGCAGAGGAATCGCCTGCGATTGAATGGGAGTGGGGGACAGGATGCCCATCTCGGTGAGAGCCTGGCAAAATTCGTCGCGAACGCCGAGTGTGGAAAATGGATTCAAATCGTTAAATCGGTTGTTGATGCCAGACCGTAACAAGCGAATCGCGACAAGACAAGCCACGTTTATGATCCCGCGCGAATCAGCTGACATTCGATAGCCAATTTTGATTGCAAATCCTTCATCTCACGCAAGGATGGGTCTGTGTTTCTTGCCTACTGCACCAACATTCACCCTGCCGAGACGTGGCAGGAAACCTTTGCCGCACTGCAAACTCACGCTTTGCGTCTCAAGCGGATGCTGCAGCATGAATCGCGGTTGCTCGAACCGTTTCCACTCGCACCCCGCCTCTCGGCTCGGGCAGCTACCGAGTTGTTAGATGGTGGGCATCTTCCGGATTTTGTTCGATGGGTCCGTGAACAAGGTTGCTGTGTGTTTACCATCAACGGTTTTCCCTACGGAGCTTTTCATGGAACAAGAGTGAAGGAAAATGTGTATAAGCCGGATTGGACACAACGAAGTCGGCTCGATTACACGATGCAATTGTTCCGAATTTTGTTGCCATTTTTGGAACCAGGACAGCAAGGCTCGGTCTCCACGCTACCCGGCTCGTTCAAGGAATTTCACGCATCAGAGACTTTGATCTTCGATCACCTTGTGGAGTGCGCTCATGAAATCGAAAGGATGTCGCTGGAGAGCGGTTGCGACTTGCATCTGGGGCTCGAACCAGAGCCGTTGGGTTATGTCGAAAATACGGCGGAAACACTCGGTTTTTTCCGTCGTTTGTGGGATTACGCCAAGAATCCAGAATTGCTGCGCCGCCGCATCGGGGTGAACTACGATACCTGTCACTTCGCTCTGGAATACGACGATTGCGTGGATTCTCTCGAAGCCTTTCGCGCGGCAGGCGTTCGCATTTCTAAAGTGCATCTCTCGGCCGCTTTGGCTTTCGATTGCCGCGATCCGCAGGCATGGAAGGCGATCGAGCGATTCAACGAACCCACTTATCTTCATCAAGTCTTGTTGCAAGAGCCGGATGGTGGGATTACGCGATTCCGCGATTTGCCCGAGTGCTTTGCCGCAGGCATACCGGCCACAACGAGCGCACTTGAGGCAAGGGTTCACTTTCACATCCCACTGGATGCGGATCCGATGCCACCGCTCCGTTCCACGCGCGAGCATGCTGCCGAGTTGCTGGCATACCGGAATAAGCATCCGGATTTCTGTCAGCATTACGAAATTGAAACCTACACCTGGGGCGTTCTTCCCGGAGCTTTGCAGCGTCCCATGGAAGAGCATCTCGCGGCCGAATACCGGTGGGTGTTGGAGAGAGTGAATCCATGAAGTCGTTCGTTCTCCGTATCAGCCTTATCGTGGTATCTCTTCTGCTGGGAGCGTGCTTGGGTGGCCGGGAGGAATTCTGGTTCGAGCGTGACGGTAGTGGTCGGTTGCAAGCGGAGTATCGTTTGCCGATGTTTGCCATCGCCTCACTGGGAGGAGAGGAAAAGTTGCGCAAGACGATTGCCGAATTCTTCTCCCGTGAACCGGGCATTGTGCTGGAAACGTTTGCCGTGGAAAAAAAAGGATCCGAGGCTAGACTCCGTTTGCATGCGAAATTCGATTCCGTGCTGCACTTGTCCCGCTTGCTGGATCAACCTGGCAACGAGGAATCCGGTTCATCCTTGCCTGATCCGATGGTAAAGTTGTTAGGCGATGTGAAGGTGGCCCGTGCCGGACTCGATGTTGATTTTCAGCGGAAAATTGATCCCCGTGAGGTTTTTGCTGGAGGATTGGTGACTCCCACGGCTTCACAAATGCAGGGATATCAATTGGAATACATCATGCACTTGCCTACGTCAGCGAAGCATTCAAACGCTCATCAGGTTTCCGATGGCGGGCGCACACTGACGTGGCGTTATGAGCTTGCCGATGCGATGAAAAGTCCTGTCCAAACCAATTTCGTCACGCCCGTTCCCATTCCCCAATGGTGCTGGTTTTTGCTTGTGTTTGTCGCCGCGCTGTCGATCTGGACCGTCAGTCGATGGCTGTCGCGGCGCAGACGCGGGCGGGGTTGATCACCGTGCGGGCGATGTGATATTTGCCGATGCCGTTGTGGCAACATCCTTGCTGTCATGAAGCAAGCCCATGCCCACCAGAATGGCCGCGATCACGGCAATGGCGATGCGATACCAGCCGAATAGTTCCATTCCGTGCTTTTGGAGATACGATACTAGCCATTTGACGGCGAGCGCGGCGGAGAGGGTGGATGCGAGAAATCCTGCCAATAAATTGCCAAAGCCGAAAGTCTCTAACATCAAGGTTCCGTATTCGAGAGTATCCTTGGCTGTGGCAGCGCCCAAAGTCATCACACCTAACAGGAAAGAAAACTCAACGGCGTCCTTGGGTCTCAGGCCGACGACGATGCCACCGACGATGGTCATCAAACTTCTGCTGGTTCCCGGCCACATCGCCACGCATTGCAGTAAGCCGATGACCAAGGCCATGCGCCACGTCATATCGGCGAGTGACAATTGATTTTCCTCGCGAGGATTTCTTCGTTTCCACCATCCCACAGCAAGAATCAAAGCGCCGCCAACGAACCAGGCGAGGATGATGGGTTGGATGCCGAAAAGGTGCGCCTTGATCCATTTTTCCAGGGTTAATGCCGTGACGGCCGCAGGGAGAAAAGCAATCACCAGTTTAATGAGCAGTTGCAACCCCGCAGGTGATTTTCCCAGCAATCCGAGAAACATTTGCCAGACTTGTTTGTAATAGAGCCCCATCACCGCGGCGATCGCCCCACCTTGGATGCTGATGGCAAAGGCGTCAGCTGCTGTTTTATCGTCCGCCATTCCTATGCCCAGAAGTCGCTGGGTGACGAGCAGGTGTCCCGTCGAGCTCACAGGTAGGTATTCGGTAATTCCTTCTACCAAGCCTAATAGCAACGATTGCCAGAATTCCATGCACCAAACATCGTCCAAACTGACAAAAACATCAAGGAAATCCGCTTGCGCGATTGTGACATAGGGTGCACGTTCTCGGCGCAACCATGAAGCGACATTACATGAAATTTGTGCGCCGCTTCTATCGGCAGCTGAGGCACCCGAACATGCGCAATCATCGCTTGTTCTCCACCCTCGTGCATCGGTTGGGTAACCGCCGCTTATGGAAACCATGTCGCACCACGGTTTCCCATGGTCTGGCCATTGGAATGTTCTTCGCGATGATGCTTCCCATGCCACTGCAGAGCATCGTTTCCGCATTTTTTGCGATTCGCTCGCGGGTCAACGTGCCGTTCGCCATGCTGGCCACCTGGATTTCGAATCCGGTCACTACCGTTCCCTTGGCTTTGATGCAGGAGCAACTGGGCGGTTGGATGCGATCGGTATTCCATATTCCGATACCCAGTTTCCTCGATGTTTCAGGAAAATTCCCCTACACCAACATCGATTGCAATGCCGCGCATTTTGTCCTCGGTATGCTGATGAGCGGAGTATTGGCATCGATGCTCTCATACCCGCTGGTTCATGTGATTTCCTTGATCATCCCTCATCATCTTCCTGCCAAGAGGGAGGAAGTGGTGCGTGGATTGAAAAAATCGCCCGAGCAGCGATGATGCTAGGTTTCGCTCAATGCCGGTGATTGCCATTGGCAAAGTGTGGGAAATCAGGCACAAGCAGCGCGTGTGAAAACGGATGATACGCTCATAGGACCAGTGCGAGAACGCACTGTAATGCTGCGCTTGTGTGCGATGTTTTTCATGCTCGGCATGGGCCCTGGGATGTGGTTGCCCGGTTTGACGAACATGATCCGTGCCGCGGGATGGGGGCACGAGTGGGTGGCATGGGCTTTTCTCATCATGCCGATGGCTTCCATGCTTTCGCCTCTTTTCAGCGGCGCTCTTGCCGATCAAAAGGTGGCAGCCCAAACCCTGGCTGGATGGATCTGTCTTGCCAGCACAGCAACGATGGCAGCCGCGTTTTATTTTCTCCGACCAACTGGCTCGCCTGTCTGGTTCCTGGCGCTTTTTTTTGTCACCTCGGTGATCGCCGCTCCGCTGTGGAATCTGGTGATCACCATCGCCATGACTCATTTGCCCCGTCCTGAACAGCAATTTCCTCAAGTGCGTCTTTGGTGCACGTTGGGTTGGATCATCGGTGGATGGTGCTCGAGTCTGATATTGCGTGCCGACGCCTCGCCCATGGCCGGTTACGCGGGTGCCGTATGCAGGGTAGCACTCGCAGCTCTGGTATTTTTGTGTCCGCATACGCCTCCGCGCGGCGTTGTCGGATCATGGCGCAGTTTACTGGGTTTCGATGCCTTTCGCCTGCTGCGTGAAAAAGATTTGCGCGTTTTGCTGATTGCTTCGGCACTGTTGTCGATGCCCATCGCGTCTTTTTACATGCACACTCCCGCGCATCTCAGTGATCTGGGTGATCAGCGGACTACGTTTACCATGAGTTTCGGACAATGGAGCGAAGTGGGCGCCATGGCGGTAACGGGTTGGTTGATGCTGCGTTACAGGCTCAAGACACTATTGATGGCCGGATTGATGTTTTCCGTGGCTCGTTTCGTAATCTTTTCTTTTGCTGGTTACCAACAGAGCATGCCGAGCCTGTGGACCGGTATCGCTACGCACGGCATCTGCTACACTTTGTTTTTCATCACGGGACAGATCTTTCTCGATCGTCGTGTCGATGCCGGCATGCGCGGACAAATGCAGGGTTTGCTGGGACTCATG
>JBJOMZ010000059.1:0-16598 GCA_046052105.1 Verrucomicrobiota bacterium
TTGCCACCCGAGATGGTAAGCGTAAGAGGATCCATCGGCAGCGCTTTAAGAGATGTGATTTCATCAAAGTTCCAAATCACGGGTGTCGTGGGAGAAATCGTGCCATCCACATTCACCAGCAAGGTATCCGTTTGCGGTGATCCGTCGTTGGCATTGTTGCCACGGCGGATGAAACGCTTGAGGTTCTTGTTGATGGCGACGATCACGCAAGGCCCCGGCAACTTCACATCGATTTTCGTCTGCTGACGCTGAAGAGTTTTCACGCCAGTGAGCTCAATCGGCTTGAGACGTGAGCGAATTGCAAAAACATCACCGGGGGCTTTCTGGAGATCGGAATCATCAATGACAAACTTGGCTTTTCCGAAGTCGGTATTGGTCTCGATCACGATCGTATGCAGCGTCTTGCCAATCCGATAGGTCGCGCCATCCCTAGCGCGAACGGGAAGTCCATGGGCATTCGCATGCTCGTGAGCTTTTGCCAAAGCAAGAACATCATCGGTCACGCCATCGCCCTTCGCCCCGAAGTCCTCGTAGCGCACCACTGTTGCCTTGGTTGGTTGAGGAGCAACTTGAGCACACGCGCAGAACGAAACCACAGCCAGAAACTGGCAGACGAGAAATACGATACACGATGAAAAACCCATGTGGCATGGACTACGCCAACAAGGCCCGAGAACTATCATCTCGGGCCTAACAGCAAAGTCACTTCACCTCGATTATCTGGCTCGCGCTGTGGCTGTTGAACTCGGGGGCATACATGCATTGGATCTCGGCGATGCCGCTGGGATAGCTGCCGCGCAGTTGCACACGGGCGCTGGTCTGAAACACGTAGGTGCCACGACGCAAATACTCGATAAAGAAATGATCCGCGGTGTCTTTAGTCATTTCATAATAACCGAGTCCGTCTTGGAATTTGTAGCTCGAAAGCACATTCACCGGTTCCAAGCCACTGCCGCGCTGGCTCTTGAGATGGATGTATTCCATGTCGCGATCCACACGAATTTCGATGCGAGTCACAACCTCATCGCCCGGTGCCAGCGGGCCGTTGACGGGAACAATCTCCTCGCCTGCCTTGGTCATGCGTTTGAGATACAGGCTCTTCTTGATCTCTAACGGATTCCCCTCATGCGGAGTGATTTTCGAAACATCTTCCAGGTATTGCCAATGCAGCGATCCCCAAGACACGCCTTTGTCGGTTTTGGTGAGCTTCACATTCCCCATCGTCGGCTTGACCTCGGTGGCCATGAATTTTTTCTCGTAGTAGCCGGTGCCTGCCTCGACGTTTTCCGGCTTCACTGGTGTGCCACCGAGTTCAGCAGTGACGAGGGCATCGGAGGCCAGGCGTTTGACGTCGCCGCCTAACAAGAGCGCGTATACGGCATCGGCCGTGGACTTGGTGGTCTTCCAACCTTGCGTTTGTTTCTGCTTGAGAAGCCACACCTGACAATCGTCCACCGCTTTCATATCAGCGGCCACCTCACGGAAGGTTTCGATGATCATGGCCTGCGTTTCAATCGGCGCGTCCTGCCAGTAGTAGCCCTCGTTCATGCGCCAGTGCATGCCCAGTTCATCGGTATTGAGGGCATTTTCGCGGAGCGACGAAACAATGGCGGCGGGCGCATCCTTCTGACCGAGGCGGTGCAAGGCCAACGCAGTGTGACAACGGGTCATGAGTGACTTCTGGTTGCTCCAGTATTTCGCAGCCTGTTTGGTGTAGTATTCGAAAGCCTCCTTGTTCTTTTTCGCGACGGGACGTTCCTGCAGATAGAAACTGCGGGCATAAAGATACATCGCGATGAAGGAGGAGAAATGATCTTCCTCGCGGTTTTTCGCCACGATATCCTGATGCATCTGGCGCACGTGGTCATCTAGCCAATCCAGCGCACGCACTGACATCTTGGTGTCCACAGGCACACCGAGATGCTTGAGTCTTGCCTCGCCCGTCACGATATAGAGAGTGATGAATGGACTGCCCGAACCTCCGGGGAACCACGGCCACGCACCGTTGCCCAGCTGCATTTCAGATAGACGTTTGCTTGCGCGTGCCAACTCGCCATCGAGACGGTTGTCGTCAAACAACACACCGACATTGCGGCGCGCCTCGGTTTCCGAATTGGCATCCCGCAGCCAAGGTGTCTCCTCAATCATGAGACTCTTGAGGTCCTGATTCTTGAGCAAAGGACTGTCGAGCGTTTTCGGGGCATTGCGCCAGATCTCAAAAACACGACGGATCTTGGGATCGCTCTGCGCGATGTGACGGGCGAGATGATTCGCATAGTAGCGGTTGAAGGTCTGCTCGGCACACTCATGGGGATATTCCATCAGATAGGGCAAGGCCATCACCGCATACCAAGCGGGCTGGGAAACAATCTGCAGGCTGACGCTCTGATGTTTGAGCGTGTCCGACTTGCCGCTCTCGATGAGTTTTTTCATGGCGAAATCCCGACTGCCAGCGTCGCGAATGGGCAGGGTGATCGACTCGGTGACGAGCTGGCGTTTTGACAACACGGGGATCATGCCCTCTTCCCCATCGCTGAGTTTGCCGCTGCTGGCCTTAGTGGTGTATGTCAGGAATCCGGCGCCATCGGGCACTTTGATGCGCCAGGATATGGTCTTCGATTCACCAGCGGGAATGGAAAATTCCTGCTCTGTTTGGTTCAGGCCTAGCGCGGCATTACGCGACTCAAGCGTTACGGCATCAGCGAACTCGAGAGTGGCTTTTCCGGTCTGCGCGGCATCGGATTGATTCGACACCTTCGCCGTGAACTCAATCTCATCGCCTTCGCGCAGGAAGCGCGGCGCGTTCGGCTGCATCATCAGATCCTTGGCCGTGACCGTTGATCCTTCGAGGTAACCGCTGCGCAATGTCGCATCGTGGGCGAAACCCATAAAACGCCATTTCGTGAGCGCCTCAGGCATGGTGAAGCTCATGGTCACCACCCCTTTTTCGTCGGTGAGCAACTGCGGCTCGAAAAAGGCCGTTTCCTGCAAATTCTTGCGCACGGCGGGTGCTGTATGTTCGGCAACACCTTTGGATTCCTCGTTCGGCTTGTTGAGAATCGAACTGATCGAATCGCGTGTGATCGCAGCCTCTCCTGAACGATTGCCTGCTGCAACGCTATTGCTTTCCGTTGCCATAAAGGCATCCGCGCTTGCCTCTGCCATCGCTGGCGCCGCCATGGCCATTCCCTTCATCATGCGGGGACTGCCACCACCGCCAAAATCAGCCATCGCCATCAAACGCTCTTCCTGCTGCATGAGGGACTCGGGAAGTTTCCGATGCAACATTGCTTCCGCACCCCGTTGTTCATACCACCCAGGTGACCAATCGTAGAGTTGTAGCATGCGATTGTCATGGCTCCAATAACGCGATGAGGAATTGCGATAGAAATAAGAGGAAAGACTCGTTGCCAAGTGGTGGGGGGCGAAGGCATCAAGCGATGCATCATACATCAATCCCAGCATTTCGACAGCCTCTTTCTCCGCTCCTTCGATTGCGACTTTCCAGGTTTCTTTGGCTCCCGGTTCGATTTTGTTGCGCATGCTTTCGAAGCGGAGCGTGAGATCTTTTTGCGACCATGGCACCTCGATGGTGTCATGGGTGAAATACGTGCGATTATCCCGCTGATACAAAGTTCGCAGGGTCAGGCCACCCCGATATTCTTCGACGATGGGCAAACGTAGCATTTCTTGGGTGCCGGATCCATCCGACCAGCCCTTGCGCAGAATCGTGCCGCGATGTTCGATTTCATAATAGAAACGGCCTTCGTCATAGCCGGTGCCCCAGAGTGCGACAAATTCATCACCTGGCTCGACCGACCATGATTTCACTCCGAAGTGATGGGCCACCTTGACGGGGAAACGTTGGGCTTTCGGATCCAAAACGCGCAGAGGCAACAGAGCTGTGACTTTTTTCCCCGCGCGATCCGTGGTTTCCAAAACTGCTCGATACTCCCCCGCTGCGAGCTTGCACTCGCTCTCCGTTACGCCTTTTTCGTTGGTGGAAAACTCGATTTTTTGCACCAGCTCATCGAGCTCCCAGGAATTCGGATCGGAGGGATCTTTTTCATCAGAGGGAACGACCGGAGGCAACACACCACGATGAGAAAATCCGCGAGGGATTGAATCATCGCCGAGTTTTTTGCGCACTACTTTTTCGGGTTGCTTGAGTCGATGCACGGCAATCGTGCCCTTGCATGCTTGCGGCTCGCCGTCGATGCTGCTGGTGCTAACAGCAATCTTCACCGGCACGGCGGTATCCAGCCAGGCATCCGCCGACATCTTGGCTGACACATCGACGTATCCCGCGCGCACGGAGCGTGAATCCGAGCGGGCCTCGCCGGTGGAGTCGGTAACATCCACGGACACCTCATACACAAAAACCGGCTCCTGTTTCGGGTCGACGCTCAGATCCGGTTGCGCCAGGAAGGTCACCTCGACTTCGCCCTTGGTGTTCGTCACGGCAGTGCCATGGGCGATTTGTTTCTGGCCGCTGAGCGAGGGATTGAACCACCAGCACCAACGCGACCACTCGGGCCATTGCGCGCGACGCGTGACCGACCACTTGACCTTGGCGCCATCGATGGGCGCACCAGTGTAGGCGATCGCCTTGGCGGTGACAGTCACATTTTCATGCAAACGCGGCGGAGCCTTGGCCGCGCCGACTTCCACCGTGAACTTCGGTCGCTTGTATTCCTCGATTCGCACCATCGTCGAATTCCTGCCGCAGCGGATGCTAGCCACGCCCAGAACCCGATCGGTGGGAGAGGTGAAACTGCCTTGAAACGAACCGAAGCGATTGCTTTTCAGCGAGATTTTGCTGATCTCCTTGTTGTTCGCATCGCGGAACTCCACGGTGAAATCCTTATCCGCGATGGTGTGATAGTCGTTTTTTGCGCGATCGTAAAAAGTAGCGATGCCCTTGAACCGAACCGTTTGTCCGGGACGATAGATTGCACGGTCCGTAAACAAATTCACCACTTCCTGACTTCTTTCACGGCCTGGTTGGTTCAGCCACATCTCGTTGCCGACCATGGAATCGCTTCCATGCACAACGCGGAACAGAACCCTGCGGTTGGGGGCGACGCTTTTTTCAAAAATCCCGTCCGCATTGGTTTTTGATTCATCGATTTTCACGATTCCCTCGTCTTTTTGTTCCCATCGCTCAACCGTTGCATCTTTGATGGGCTTGCCTGAGATCGCGTTCAGCACGATTCCTCGAACCGGATCCGGACCGGAGGACTGCACCAGAGAAAGATCGCTGATCCAGACGTGGCTCTGCAACAAGGCATTCTTTTCGGTAGGGAAATTTTGTTTCGCGCTCGCCACCAGACGATAGGACCCTTTGGGGAGGTCCCAGACTCCGTCGAGCATTTGTGTGCGTTCAAGATAATCGTCGGTCGCAGGCAGATCGACCGACCATTCGCGCGCGGGTTTTGCCGCAAGCAGACGTTGGAAGCCCTCCTGATCGAGATACGCCTCCCGCTGCTGCCAATCAACCGCGTAGAGACGGAACCAAAGTTTCGTGACGTTGCGATAGTTGACCTTGAAATCCGGTTTGGCGGCATTCCAGACCGACTCGGTGTTGAGCGAAACAGCAGGAGCCAGGATCTGATCGATCAACTGCTCGCAATGACTCTGATAGATTTTGCTCTTGCCTGTCTCCGCCCCCAGTCGGGCCAGCTCCAGGGCCTCCTTCATGCGCTTTTGTTCGGCGAGCAGGCTCCCCAGCTTATAGCGGACCAATGCCTGCTGATCCTGACCAGCAGATTGCTCCACACACTCGCGCAAGCGCTTTTCCATGACCGCGCTGGTTTCACCGCCCTCCACTGCGGCTTTGGCCCAATCGAGTCGCTCCAAGTTCACATGCATGCGGGCGATGGGACGTTCCGCGTGAAAACGCAGCAATTCCTGATAGAGAGCGATCGCCTTGCGTTTGTTGGACGTTTCATCCGTGCTCTGCGGCTTCCAAGCCAGAAATTCCTCGATGGTGCCGAAGGCGGGCGAGTCCACCGTGAAGGAAAACGCATCCTCGGCCTGCACGGTGGCGAGTTGATCCGCCGCGTAGTAGCGGAGCACTTCGTGAGCGACAAGGTCATAGAGTGTGGGGCGAAGGGCATCGTCGAGATTTCCTTTGTCATAGAGTTTATCGTAGTCCGCCACGGGAATCGCGCGCAAGGCATCGGCCAGACCCAGTGCATTGACAAATCCGGCATCGACTTCGCTCAGGATGCGGCGCAGGTCCCAGGTCTTGATGTCATCGCCCACCGGTCCGGCGTCCGGGCTGCGTTGGCGGAAACGCCACTCGTTTTGTTGAAAATAACTCCACAACCATAGCGACTGGATCACACCGAGCACGGGCTTCATTTCCGCTGGGGCATCGATCATGGTCTTTTGCATCATCTCGATCGCCGCCGTGGGACTGCGCCCTTCATCGATCCGCCCTTGCAACAGAATGCGCTGAGCCGTGGCACGGATGGCCTCCGCCCAGGCTTTTTCCGAGCGAGCGGCGGCATCGATGGCGGTCAATGTCGAAATCGCCGACTTCGGTAGATCCTTGTTTATTTCCTCCTCGACCTTTTTCCACTGCTGATCGCGAGTTGCCGCGCGGGTGATACCGATCCCGACCGACCATGCCAAAAGAATGCTGACGAATCTTTTCATATCTTGTGAAGACACCCAAGATACCAGATTCTTAGAAATTTCGTAGGAAAATCGTAAAATCAGTCACCGAGAACCAGTCCCACCGGCATCGAGTTGCCGAAATGGACGAAATCCTTCATGGTCCAGACGATTTTTTTCTGAGCATCCACCTCGATCATCTGCGGATTTTTCGGGCCTGCATGGCAGTTGATGAAGCGCGTGTTACCATTGGGCAGGCGTTTCACGCCGCAGATCCATGCCAGTTCGATGCCGGGCAGGTCGCTGGCTTCGAGTTTCCAGACGACTTCCTTCGCCGGGGTCACCTCCAGCACACGATGCCCGTTGCCACAGCCGATGAGTGTATTTCCATTAGGCAAACGCTGAATGCCGAACACCGCGTTGCCATAGGCTGCCACACCGTGTCCGGGGGCTGGTTTGCGGTCGAACAAGGGCACTTCATACTCCCACACCACCGCGCCATTCGCATCGTATTCACGCACCATGCCATCGCGCTCATGAGCTGCAAGATAATGGCCGTTGGCGAGTTTGACCACTTGCCGGGTATCGCTATGGGTGCTGGGGTGGTTTACTTTCATCGGGAATTCCTTGCGGATGTCCCCTTTCGGCGTCACCTCCAAAATCCGGCAAGTGCCCGATTCCGCAATCATCGTGTCACCATTTTCCAGTCTCTGAAACGCATGAATTTCCACGCCTTTGCCGGCGGGTGCGTACTTTTTCGCATCATATTCCCAGACCACTTGCTTCTTGTCATCCATGCTCACCTCCACCACCCGCGTCCAGTTCACCTGAAACAGCAGGTTGCCATTCGAAAGCACCTGCGCGCCATGGATCGGCCCCACCGCATGCGACCACTCGACCACGCCCTTCGCATCGACGATTGCGAGGATCTTTTTCGAGTCATCCGCGCACAACACCCGCCGCGGCGGCCCAGTCTGCTCTGCAGCCGCAATGCCCACCAATAGCAAAACTACCATCCAACTGCTGAGCCAAATTTTCATCTTATTGACTACGACGCTCCATTCACATCTCTGTCACGACTTTACCAATCGACCGATCTACCTGCTCATCACTCGCTCGTCTCAAGAAAATAGAGCTTGCTCACACGCCCGATGAAGACTATACCGCGCGCCGCAACCTTTACCGCCATGGCCAGTACTCCCGTCATCAACCTCCGCAAAGGACACGCCGTCCGCCACAACAACGAAGTCTGCATCGTGATCAGCCACGAGCTCAAGACGCCTCCCCGCATGGCCTCCTACGTGCAAATGTCGGTGCGCAGTGTGAACACGCAGAAAGTGTTCAACCTTCGCCTGACCTCGAACGACTCGATGGACAGCGTATTGCTGGAGCGCATCCCGCACGAGTATTCCTACAAGGATTCCGGTGGCTACCATTTCCTCAACAATGACACCTACGAAGACGTGGTCGTTCACGAAGATCTGATCACACCGGTGAAGTTCTACCTCATCGAGGGTCATACCTACACTCTGCTCTTCACCGACTCGAACGTTGCCGCAGTCGAGTTGCCGCCATCGATGGTCATGATCGTGGCCGACTCTCCCGAGGGCGTCAAAGGCGACTCCGCCAACAACGTCTACAAAGCCGCCATCATGGAAACTGGCCTCTCGATGCAGGTCCCGCTCTTCATCAACCCCGGCGAAAAGCTCATCGTCAAGACCGAAGACGGATCCTATCTGGGTCGTGCTTGATTCGTTGAGAAATATTCCTCATAAAAAAACGCGGTCGTGCTCGCACGGCCGCGTTTTTTTTTGCGTGAAGATCGATCAAATCTTCATCAACTCCTTCTCCTTCGAAGCGACGTGGGCATCGATCTCCTTCACGGATTTGTCGGTGAGTTTTTGCACGTCTTCTTCGAACACGGCTTGACCGTCCTCCGTGAGGACATTGGAGGCTTTCATTTTTTTCGCGGCGTCCATTCCCTCTTTGCGGACCTGACGAACGCTGACTTTGGCCTCCTCGCCCATTTGTTTGACCAGCTTCACCATCTCGCGGCGGCGCTCCTCGGAGAGCTCGGGCACGGGCACGCGGATCGAACGATCGGCCGCGGAGGGATTGAGACCGAGTTTGCTCTCGCGAATGGCGCGCTCAATGTCTTGGGTGGTCGAGGGATCAAAGGGCTGCACCATCAACATACGCGGCTCGGGTGTGGTGACCACGGCGACGGCCTTGAGTTTCATCACCGAATCATAGGCACGCACGTAGACGTCCATGTTCTCGATCAAGGCTGGTGAGGCCTTGCCTGTGCGCACGCCACTGAACTCATGCAGCAAATGCTCCACGGCTTTTTGCATGTCCAGCTCGACTTCCAACAATGCTTCTTCTGGGTCCATAAGGTTGTGTTGTGAAAAATTATTGCACGACCGTGCCAATCGCGCCGCCTGTGAGTGCGGTGGTGATATTACCGGGTTGTTCAAGGTCAAACACAATGATCGGAATGTGGTTGTCCATGCAAAGACTGAAGGCGGTGGTGTCCATGACCTTCAACTGCGAGGAAATGCACTCTTGGAAAGAAACGGCCTCGTAGCGCTTGGCGGCGGGATTTTTCTTGGGGTCGCTGTCATACACGCCATCCACCATAGTCGCCTTGAAAATCACCTGCGCGCCCATTTCACTGGCGCGGAGGGCGGCGGTGGTATCCGTCGAGAAAAACGGACTACCGGTTCCTGCGGCGAAAATCACGACCCTCCCTTCATCGAGATACTTCTCCGCGCGACGGCGGATGAAAGTCTCGGCCACATTTTTCATTTCGATGGCCGACATCACGACACAGGGCACGCCCTCGTCTTCCAAAGCGCTTTGCAGCGCGAGAGCGTTCATGACCGTGGCGAGCATACCCACATAGTCGGCGGTGGCGCGATCCATGCCACGGGCGCTGGCGGAGGCACCGCGCCAGAAGTTCCCGCCGCCCACAACCACACCGAGTTGCAATCCGCTTTTCATGGCAGCCGCGATTTCGCTCGCGATGCGATCCACGATTTCTGGGGAGATGTTGTCACGACTGCCAATTTCCCGCAGGGCCTCACCACTGAGTTTCAGGATCGCACGGCGGAAATGACGGACATCGGAAGAGGGAGTGGATGACATAGGTGGTAAGAGGCTGGACGATTCAACCAACAAATGGGGTTGATGGCAATTCCCAAGACCGGCGAAACGAAAATTTCTGCACCTGCTCGTTATGATCGCTTTTGCTCTTCATCGAAAATTCACAAAATCGCTCTCGAAATCCCGCGACCAAGCATTTAACATGTCTCAACTAAACGTATGGCGCGCAGCAAAACAGGCAAATCCTCGAGGGCACGTCGAGCGGAGGAGGAGGAAACCAAGCCTCCCACGATGCTCTCGCTTCTCTTGTTGTGGCCATTTCACCTTTTTCACCACTTCATCCGAGAGCAAACATGGATGATCCGTTTTGCCCTGCGCTGCGTGGGTGATCCAATGATTGCCGGTCTCTACATCCTGCTGTTTCTCTCGGTGATTTACGGCTTCCGGGCACAGCAATATGATCTCAGCAAAATTCACGAAATGCCCGAGCGCTCCGTCATCTTGGACCGCCGCGGCGCGGAACTAGCCCGAATGCATGGGGAGATTCGTGACATCATCTCCCTCGATCACGTGGCGCCCGATTTCCGCAAAGCCATCCTCGCCCGCGAGGATGAAAGGTTCTACAACCATGGCGCCTTCGACCCCATCGGCATCGTCCGCGCCGCCATCAACAACTCGCGCGGCAAACGCGAGGGAGCCTCCACCATCACCCAGCAATTGGCAGCCGATGTATTCAAACTCAAACAATACGGCGTGAAACAAAGCATGCCGCAGTTGATCGACCGCAAGTTTCTGGAAATCGCCATCGCCTATCGCATCGAAAGGTATCTAGGCAGCAAGGATCGGGTATTAGAAGCCTATCTCAATTCCATCAATTGGGGAAGATCCATCCGCGGCATCCAAGAAGCCTCCCGCATTTACTTTGAGAAAAACGCATCCGAGCTCGATCTATCGGAATCGGCGATGTTAGCCGGTATTGTGCGCGGACCAGATGCCTTTAATCCCTTTCATAACATGGATGCGGCGATCCGCGAGCGCAACTCGACCCTGGAACGCATGGTGGCGGCCGAAGTCATCACACGCCAGCAAGCCGATGAAGCCAAAGCGCAAGCGCTCGACATCCGGCCGGCGAATCGGCGCAAGGTGCGCGAATCCTATGCCCTTGATGCCATCCGCCGCGATCTGGAAATCATTTTGGAAAAGGAAAACATCGAATTCGGTGGACTGATCGTCACCACCACCATCGACCACCTCATCCAAAGCAAGGCCGAGGAGGCCGTGGAAGCCACACTCTCGAAAATCGAAAAATCCTCGGGCTATCCGCATCAGACACGCGCGCAGTGGCAGGCCATTCCCGAAGGCAAAAAAACCCCCACGGCCTATATCCAAGGAGCTGCCGTGGTCATTGAAAACCATACCGGTGCCGTGCTCGCATTCGTAGGCGGTCGATCTGCCGACGAATCGAAATTCAATCGCGCGATTCAAGCCAAACGACAGATCGGCTCGGTCTTCAAGCCCTTTGTCTATCTGGCAGCGTTTGACAAAGGCATGCGGCCTGACTCGATGATTTCCGATGGACCGATCACTACCGGCGAGATCAAAGCAGCGCCATCCACATGGCATCCGAAAAACTCCGATGGCACCTATGGCGGAACATTTCCGGCATCCTATGGCTTGATCAAATCCCGCAACACGATGTCGGTGCGCGTCGGGAATTTCGCCGGATTGAGCAATGTCACGCATGTCTGCGAGCAGGCATTCAACCTCAAACTGCCTCAGACGCCTTCGTCTTATCTCGGTTCATGGGAAGCGACGCCCTATCAAGTCGCCTCGGCCTACTCCATGCTCGCCAGTGGCGGAGTGCGCTACCGTCCATTTCTCATCTCTTCGATCCGCAAGCGCAGCGGCGAATTGGTCTATGAGACGCCCCCCCTGCCCTACCAAGCGGCATCCGCTGGCTCCGCCTATCAGGTATCGAAAATTCTGGAACAAGTCACAACCACCGGCACGGCCAGCTCCGTGAAACGTCTTGGTTTTGACAAACCCTGCGCCGGTAAAACCGGTACGACAAACAACTTCAAGGATGCCTGGTTTGCAGGTTACACCTCATCCCTGACCTGTGCCGTATGGTGCGGCATGGATGATCCGCAGAGAACGGTGCAAGGAGGATATGGATCGATATTGGCGCTGCCCATCTGGGTGGACATCATGAAAACGGCCGATCGATTGGGCTACCGCGCCAATGCGTTTCAACAAATGAAGCGCGACGACTCTGGCATGGTGAGTTGCTCGCTTTGCAAAGCATCGGGCAAACGCGCCACAGCCGGATGCCACGCGGCTGGCACTTCCTATGTGGATCAGGTGCTAGCACCCATCGCCCCAGCAGCGAACGACTTCTGCCCTATCCACCCAGCTCGTGCGATTCCTGTCGATGAGCCTACCAGCAGCCCTTCACGTCCCGCCTCACCGCCGCGCGCCATCCCGGTCGAAGAACCCGCGCAAGAACCGCCGCGGGCCGTTCCGGTTGGGGAATGATCCACTTCCTTTCTCGACTTATCCGCCCACCTCTGACAATATGGCCGTGCTGCCGCAGATTCAGACCCTATCCTCGCCATGCTTACTTTGTTGAAAATTCGCAACCTAGCCCTCGTCGATGAATTGACATGGGAACTTGATCGCGGACTCATCAGCGTCACCGGGGAAACGGGTGCTGGCAAATCCGTCATCGTGGGCGCACTGAAACTCGTTTTGGGGGAAAGAGCGGATAAATCACTGATACGAACGGGTGAAGAAACATGCGTGGTGGAGGCCGTATTTTCCTTGCAGCAGGCCGATGAAATCAATGCCCTATTCGTCGAACATGCTCTCGATTTCCAAGCGCAGGAGGATTTGATCATTCGTCGAGTCATCAGTGCTCATAGCACTCGACAGTTCATCAATGACTCGCCCGTCACCTTGGGATTGCTGAAAAGGCTCGGCGAACACCTCGTCGACTTGCACGGTCCTCACGATCATCAATCCCTTTTATCCACCGATCGCCAACTGGCCATGCTCGATGCTTTTGCCGGTGCGGAAACGCAAGTGGCGCAGTTTCGTGATCAATGGCAAGCATGGAAGACCAAAGTCAGCGAGTGGAAGGACTTGCGCGATGCCGATGCGATTTCCTCGCGTGAACTGGAGCTTTTGCGGCATCAGGTGGAAGAGATCAACGCTGCGGAGCTGCAAGCTGATGAGGAGACGGAGCTGATGAATCGCTATCGTCGCAGTCAAAGTTCATCACGCTTGTTGGAACAAACCGCGGTGGCACTGAAACATCTGAGTAACGAGGAAGATGGCATCACGCACCGCTTGGGCGAGCTGCAAAGGGTCATGCGCGATCTGGAGCGTTGGGACCCTTCGATCACAGACCGTTGCGCCGGCCTGGAAACCGCATTGCTGGAACTTCAGGATTTGGAAAATACGCTCAGCGATTACCTGGATGAATTGGAAATCAATCCGGCGGAAGCAACCGCTTTAGAAGAGCGTGTCAATCTGTTAGAATCTCTCAAACGCAAGTATGGTGGCAGTGTCGCAAGCATTCTTGAAGCGCGTGACGAGGCCATGGCGCGCCTCGACAACGTCGAGAACCGCGGAGAGAAACTGGCGGCATTGGAATCGCAGATCCAAGAACTCCGCCACGGACTGGATGCGGCAGGACAAAAACTCAGCGCCAGCAGGCGCAAGGCGGCGCCCAAGCTCGCCAAGGAAATCGCCTCACAACTCAAGGACCTAGGCTTCAAGCAATCTGCTTTTGAAATCGCCCTCCACCCGCTGAGCGAACCCGGATCCCATGGCATGGAGTCCACTGATTTCCTTTTCGGCCCCAACCCCGGAGAACCTTTGCACCCCTTGCGGCAAGTGGCTTCCAGTGGTGAGATCAGCCGCGTGATGCTAGCAGTCAAGAGCGCGCTCGCAGACCAAGATGCCACACCGCTGATGGTCTTTGATGAAATCGACGCGAACGTGGGCGGCGAGGTGGCCAAGGCCGTGGGTCGCAAAATGGCTGTATTGGGCGCGCGTCATCAAGTCATCGCCATCACCCATTTTCCTCAGGTCGCGGCCACGGCAGCCAAACATTTTGTGGTGGAAAAGGAAGTCTCGCATGGCAGAACCCGCTCACGCTTGTTCCCCGTCAGCGGCGAGGCCCGCATTCACGAACTGGTGCGCATGCTGGGCGGCGGCGGCGATTCCGCCAGAGCTATGGCCAAAAGCCTGTTAGAAAACGTCTAAAACAGCGGCAACGATGCAATCTCGGAAACCCAAGTTGAGGCGTCAATATCATCGGTATCATTCCGTAAGAATCCATACCATGAGAATTTTTTCATCAACACCTCCTGCGGACTCGACACAGCCGAACGATTTGGCTCAAGATGGGGCTCAACACTGATGTTACGAACCACCGATCGCTATCTGTTCCGGCAGATCTTCAAGACCACCCTGTATGCGGTGGTGGCGTTGAGTTTGTTTCTCGTGATCGGTCAAATCTTTCAGGAAATCCGTCCATTGATCGTGGAGAAACGCGTGCCGTTGTTGCTAGTGGGAAAATTCATTCTCAACGTCTTCCCGATGTCGCTGATGTTCACGATCCCCTGGGGCTTCATGGCGGCGACACTGCTGGTGTTCGGACGTCTGTCTCAGGAACAAGAGCTGAACGCCATGCAACTCGGAGGGCTGAGTCTGCCGCGCATCGCCGTGCCGGTCTTTGCGTTCGGAGCGATGCTATCCGGACTTTGTCTGTGGGTGAACGTGAAAATCGTGCCGCGTGCTAACGCGCGCATGGATAATATCGTCTATGAAGCCGTAGAGCGCGATCCCAAGTCATTGATCAAGCCGGGCATGATCACCTCCCAACTGAACAATTTACGGATCTTTGTGCAAAGCAAAGACGACGAAAAATTGCACAGCCTTCATCTCTACCGGCTTCCAGATCCCAAAAAACCAGGTAGTGTGGGCGAGTATGTGTATGCCGAGGACGCGACGCTGGGAGTCGATCCGATCAAAAAACAAATCAAACTGACGCTGACATCGGCTTACATTGAGAGTACCGACAAATCGGGCGACCTCAACATTTATGTGGCATCCGCCGCGCCATGGAAAGTCGATCTCACACGCAAGAAAAAATACAGTGCCAGCAGCATGACGGAGGCAGAAATTCGCGCACTTCTTGCGGATCCCCCTGAGCCCATAGATGGTGCTCAGAAAACCCGCTACCTGACGGCCATAAACCAGCGCTATTCGTTTGCGATGGCCAGCCTAGCTTTCGCATTCATCTCCGTACCGCTCAGCCTGACCAAACGGCGCAAGGATTCAACATCGGGGATTCTCTCCGCCCTTTTACTGGGAGCCGGTTATTTCATTTTCTCGCTTGTAGCGCAAAAATCCAACGATCCCTCGGTCGCCACCCTGGTTCTCTGGGCTCCGAACGCTCTTTGTGTGATGATCGGCATGTTGCTTTTCCGCAAGGCACGCTTCCTCTAACAGATCCGCATGACCTCACGCCATCCAGTCCGACGGGTGTTTCAGAACGCTAAGTCGTTTTTTTACGGTGAGCACCTATCAGCGATGCCATGGACAGGCCCTTTGCAGCGCTATGACATGCCAAAATTCAAGGCGGATTTTCGTGCATCGATGAATGTCACGCTGCTGGCGATCCTTCAGGGCATCGCCTTTGCTGCGATAGCGGATCTTCCCATTGTGTTCGGTATCATCGGATCCGTGGTGGCATCGATCGTAGCGCCTTTCTTCGCCGGATCACGCCACACCATTTTGGGACCAACGAACGCGACCGCCTTCATGCTTTTTTCCTTTTTCGCCGCATCACCGGCTCTGCGGTCGCGAGAAATGGAACTGATTCCCCTGCTGGTGTTGATGGTGGGCATCTTCTGCTTGCTGGGCGCGGTGTTGCGAGTGGCGGATTTGCTCCAATACATCTCCCGATCGGTTCTCGTGGGCTACGTGGCCGGAGCCTCGGTTCTGATTCTTTCGAACCAGAGCAAACACGTGCTGGGCATCACCCTGAACGAGGATAGGACGCGAACTTTTTTCGGTGGACTGGTCGAACTGGCAAAGAATCTCACCCACACGCAATGGCCGCCCGTGGTCGCTGCGACGACAACTCTGGCGGCCTATCTTTTGCTGATGCGCAAGCGCCCGAAATGGCCAAACTTCGCTATCATATTGATTGTTTCATCCGCTGTTTGGGGAACTCTTGCCTACCATGGTGTCGAACCGTTCCGCGACTTGGAACGATTCCAGACCTTCGCTATCACCGACCTTCTTCCCAAGGGACTCAACCTTGGCAGGAGCGGAATATTTGATGACATCAGTAGCCTGATGGGTCTGGCATTCGCGCTGGCATTTCTGGCTTCATTGGAAAACACCATCATGGCAAAGACCCTTGCGGCGCGCACAGGAGAAATAGCGAAGGTCAACCAAGACATGTGTGCGGTTGGCATGGCCAATATCGCCTGCGCCCTTGCAGGCGGCATGCCCGCCTCCGGATCATTGACACGCTCGGCCCTAAACGAGTCGTCCGGAGCGCGCACGCGATTCTCCTCACTCTTCTCCGGTCTGAGCACCTTGGCTGTCTGTCTGTTGATCGCGCTATCACCTCACTGGGGCGTGCCACTCATCGACTTCGTCCCCAAGGCAACACTGGCGGCGCTGATCATCGGACAGGCTTTCACACTCTTCAATCTACCCAACATCCGCGTCTGCCTGCGCTCCACATCGGACGACGCCGCCGTATTGATCGCCACTTTTGTTTCTTCATTGATCGCCCCCTTGGACACTGCGATCTTTCTGGGAGTGGCTCTTTCCATCGCTCTTTTTCT
>JBJOMZ010000060.1:0-16590 GCA_046052105.1 Verrucomicrobiota bacterium
GAAGCGAAAAATGCGGAAAATCCGTGGTTTCCAGTTTCCCGTGATAAAAAATTCAGTGATTTCAGTGGTAAATAGCGAAAATTACGGTTGTCAATCGACTCCCTAGCTTGATCGCCGTGCATGATCCGCGTGCATAAGTGTATGGAAAACGAAATTTTTTCGTGCTTGTTGCCTGACTTGGGATGGGGTAACCTTACCTCGTTACACACACATCGCCGTCATGAAAAAAACCTTCTATCTGCTCACTTGTTTTCTATTGCTTGGTTCTTTGCCCGTGGCGGCCCAGCGCAATCGCAATCGGAACAACCAGGCCTTGCAAAGAGCCATGGCCGAGAAACGCAAACAAGAGGCTGCGGAGAAAGCGAAGCGCGACAAAATCGACGATGCCATAGATGGCTTCTTGAAAGATCACGATCGCAACAAGGATGGATCGGTAACGCTTGATGAGTTCAGCGCCGGCTCCCCCGAAGGCAAGGGAGCGGAGGAAAAGTTCGCGCAGTTCAACAAAAACCGTGACCGCTATCTCTCGAAAAAGGAAATTCAGGAGATGCTTGGCCTTTGATGGTTGCCTCTTATTCGCACATCATTCCGCCGGTGGCAGCTGCTGGATTTGTTTCCATGCCTTGCTGATGACGGCGAAAAACGTCACAAGGGCTAGGATGTCGACACTGGGACCGTAGAGTGGATACCACGTCGGGCGCGGTTCCGGAACGAGGGCTGTGACCACCGCGTGGAGCGCGATCGTAAAGAGCAGGATGCCATTCCCCACAATCAACGGATACATCCAGAATCGCGGGGAGCGGTAGCCTTTTTCCACGCTTTTGCGATGAAACATCACGGCTGCGATGATCGATACGGTGATCAGGACAATCATAGAGCGTTCGGGCAAAAAAATCGCCCGCCAGTTAGGATCCGGCGGGCCGAGATAACGCGGAGCAAAAGATCACGCGAAGACTTCACTCTCACGAAAGAAGCGCTTCAGTTCGGCCTCGGCTGCTTCGGGAGAATCGGAGGCATGGCAGACGTTAACCATTTTGTCCTCGCCGAAGTCGCCGCGAATCGTTCCTGGAGCGGCGGCTTTCGAATCGGTGGGGCCAAGCAGGTCGCGCACGCGTGCGATGACGTTTTCACCCTCCAGTGCCAAAGCGATGACTGGGGTCTTGCTCATGAATGCCACAATTTCCGGGAAAAACGGTTTATCGGCGATGTGCGAGTAGTGATCGGCCAGAATCGCGTGGTCCAATTGCATCATCTTGATGCCGCGAATGCGAAATCCCTCGGCTTGGAAACGGGCCAAGACCGCACCGGCGAGATTTTTCTCGATGGCATCAGGTTTGAAAAGAATGAGTGACGTTTGTGTGTTCATCAGCAGCGGGGGTAATCTGTGGAGGCTGGGCGTGCAAGTCTTTTTTGCGCGGGGTGGCAAGGCTTAGGCCAAGGCCGAGGCAAGACTCTTGAACATGTAGTAGCCCCATCCGTAATCCGGCGTGAGGTTCCAATCGGGATCGTAGTGGTGGTTTTTCTGAATGAAGCGCTCGGGGTGGGGCATGAGTCCGAAGGCGCGACCCGTGGCATCCTGTAACCCCGCGATCGACAAGGTGGAGCCATTGAAGTTGTCGGCGTAGGTGAGTGCCACGTTGCCGTTAGCGAGGTAAGTTTCGGCATCGCCGGGGAAGGTGACGAAACGGCCTTCGGCGTGGGCGACAGGCAGTTCGAATTCCTCAGGCAATCCTTGCAGATAAGGACTGGAGGAGTTTTTCACTTGCAGTTTCGCCCAGCGGCAAACGAAACGCTCGGTGGTGTTATCGATGAGGCTACCCGTGGGCAGGATGCCGAGTTTGGTGAGAATTTGAAACCCATTGCAAATGCCGAAGGTGTAGCCGCCGCGGGTGTGGTGGTTTTGGATGGCATCGCCGAGTTTCGATTCGGTCACCAACTGTGCGAGGCGGCCCGACATGACGTAGTCGCCATAGCTGAAACCTCCGGAAAACATCACCAGTTGGGATTTTTCGATGTCAGCCACCGTGGCATCCGCGATGGGCACAATCGCAGTGGTGAAGCCCACCAATTGCAGGGCGCGGGCGGTTTCGGCATCGCAATTGGTGCCGGGGTATTTGAGCAAAGTCGCGTGTGGCATGATTGTTTTTCGGGTAAGTCGGAAAAGTGTTCTTGTAATGGTAAAGTTCAGTGGCGGCAACCGTGGATTTGGATTTTTTGAGCAGAAGCGTGGACGAGCATGTCACGGGATTCTGTCACAGCCATCCCAGTTCCTCTTGTCTCTCGCGATAGACGACGCCAAGAATTCTGGCCTTGGTCATCAAGGTGTAGGATCCGACGACTGCCATGATCAAGTGCCCGATGATGATCTGTCCCGCAAACATCTGGGCGATCCATTCACTGATTCCGTAAAGCGCCAATAGCAATAAAACACCGAACCAGTAGGTTCTACCGCCCCTCCATAACGCGGGTATCACGATGTGGGGACTCATCGCGCCGGTGTAGCCGAGAATAACTACCGCGAGCATGGCCATGGGAAAGTAGATCGCGCCAAAACCCAGAAGAGCAAGAGAGAGGGGCGAATGGCTTGTGCGCTGGTCATTCAAAAAGTGGCAAACGAAGTATGGTCCAAAAGAGGCAGCGATCACGGCCGTCGTTTGCAACATCGGCCAAATGATGTCTTCGAAAATATCCGAAGTATCAGGAAACTCAGGAGCTTCTTTTCCTCCCGTCGCGGTTGACTGGATCATTTGGTAGAAGATGGCGCAGAAGTAACCGCTCAGAAGCAGCGTGGCAATTCCGCCAAATAAAGGGGACAAGCCCGCAAGATCAGAGACTAATGTGAGCACGACGCAGATGATCATCACATACTTGCCACTGCCTCTCCAGGCGAAGGTGAAAATGTCTTTGAGTAAATGCATGTGGGTCAATCGAACAACGGAGTGGTGTGGGAGAAAAGCAATTTCGTGCGATGAATGCATCGCTTGGCGGATTTAGGCATGAGGCAGCAAATCGCCGGCATAAATACGTGCCCACGCATCCGCTTCGAGAATGGGTTCCAGTTCAGTTGCTGGCTGCACCGCATGCGCGTTCATGGTTTTTTCCACCAAATCCCAAATGCCGGGGAAGGGGATGCGGCCGGCGATGAAAGCATCCACGGCGATTTCATTGGCCGCATTAAAAACAGCGGGCAAAGTTCCTCCGGTCAGTCCGGCTTCGCGCGCGAGACGCAGGGCAGGGAAATCCTTCTCGCGTGGGGCGATGAACTCCAGCTTCGCCAATTCCTCGAATCGCAATGGACGCAAGCCACCGCGCATGCGCTTGGGCCAAGTCAGAGCGTATTGGATGGGGAAACACATGTCGGTATGGCTCAGTTGCGCAAGCACCGAACCATCGATGAATTCTACCATCGAGTGAATGATGCTTTGCGGATGAACGATGACGTCGATGCGTTCCATGCCGATGCCGAAAAGCCAGCGCGCTTCGATCATTTCGAGACCTTTGTTGAAGAGCGATGCCGAATCGATGGTGATCTTGCGCCCCATATCCCAGGTGGGGTGTTTCAGTGCCTGTGCCAGTGTGACGTGGGGCAGTTCCTCAGCGGGGGTGTTGCGGAATGGTCCGCCGGAAGCGGTGAGAATGAGGCGGGAAACTTCTTTTTCGCCGCCGCGATGCCCATCGAGACATTGGAAAATGGCATTGTGTTCGCTATCGACGGGCAATAACTGCACACCGGCTTGACTGGCCTCGCGCGTTACGATTTCTCCGGCCATCACCAAGATTTCCTTGCTCGCTACGGCCAGGTCTTTTCCCGCACGGATGGCAGCCAGCGCAGGGTGCAAGCCCGCTGTGCCTACGATGGCCACCAGCACGGTATCGGCCTGGGCGAGCGTGGCGACGTCGATCAAGCCCTGCGGTCCGCGGTGAATCGTGACATCATCGGGCAACAGCGTGCGCAAGGAGTCGGCCAATTCTTCGCGATAGATGGCCACATGCTTCACGCCCGTCTCCCGCGCCTGTTGGGCGAGTTTTTCCACGCTGCCATGTGCGGCGAGGGCGATGATTTCGAGTTCCTGAGGCAAATCTTGGGCCACCTTGAGCGTCGAACAACCGATCGACCCGGTGGAACCTAACAACACAATTTTCTTGGGCATGATCAGAGAAAGAGAACGACGTAAAGATAGACTGCGGGTGCGGTAAAGCAGAGACTGTCAATGAGGTCCATGGCACCACCGATGCCGGGCAGGGCGTGACCCGAGTCCTTGACTGCGAGCGAGCGTTTCCACAGGCTTTCGGCGAGATCCCCGACCACGGCGAGCAGTGCCACAATCTGGCTTAGAACGATCACATGCAGCCAAGAAGGAAAAATCGCCAACTGCCGTGGGAACAGCGCATAGAGGCCTGCGGCGGCGAGTAGGGCGAAGACCAGGGCCCCGCCGAAGCCTTCCCAGGTTTTTGCCGGACTGATGTGTGGGATCATTTTGTTTTTGCCGATCAGGGAACCCGTGATGTAGGCCCCCATATCGGTGAATTTCGTTACTGCCAGACACCACAGCAGCACATAGGAGCCCGACAATGAGCCATCGAAGCGAGGGGAAAAATCCAGTCGTGCCGTGAAATAAAACAACCATGTCAGCCACAGCACGCCAAAGATCGTAGAGGTCACGGCAAGCATGCTTTTCACGCCATCGATGGGCTGGCGCAATTGTCCGATGAGAGTTCCGCAGACCAAGAGAAAGAGCAGGGCGATGTCGAGTTCCGCTGGCACGGGTTGACCATGCCATAGAAAATACGATAGGGTCGCGCCGTAGCCCGCACTGAGTGCTAATGCCCAGAAGCGGTGGATGGCGATGCCACTGTGGCGAGACAAGGAGCAGAACTCAACTGTGGCCCAAAGAGCTAGAATCCCGATGAGCAGGAGGTGCGCCCAAGGTTTCATCGAACCAAAGGCCAGACCGACGACGCCCCATAATAGCAGTGTGCTGAAGGTACGACGCAAAAACGTCTGGGTTTTGCTGGAAACAGCGGGTGCGTCAGGCATGGGCGTGTATTGCAAACGGATTTTGTCTTCTGTGCAATCTCAAACTCCGATGATGATCGCCTTGCATGATCGGGGGTGCATTCCGCAACAATCCCCATGATCCAGTGACAAAAAAAGACACCCATGTGGGTGCCCTTTTTCGGTGATCCTTGTGATCAATCGACTGCTTCGTCGAGAATCAAGGTTGGCTTATCCGTCGAGAAACGCCAGCGCAGTTTGTTGCGCTTGGAAGCCGTGCGGAGCTTGCGCTTGAAGCGATCGGTGGGGGTTTCAAACGCGCGGCGACGACGGATTTCCTCAAGAATGCCTTCGGCATCGAGTTTGGTCTTCAAGCGTTTGAGGGCCCGATCGACGGGTTCTCCTTTTTTCATTGTCACTCCGCGCATGCTGCTAAATAGGTTGTGGTTAGTTGAAAATTTCGGTTGGGGCGCGGACTCTTGGGGAAAATGGTGTGAATGTCAAGAAGGAAACTGCAAGGAAATGTGATTTTTTTGCATCCCCTGTGAACCGTGGCTTGTCAGTCACGGTCGAATCATCCATGGTGTGTGGGCAAAGCATCCTCCATGTCACCCATTTTACGAAAAATCTTAGGAATGAACTGGGTGATGGTGCTGCTGATGTATGCGCTCTTGATTTTCGGGATTTACGCGATCGAGAGCGCGGCCCGGCATTTGCCTGTGAGCGCACGCCTGCTGGAAGAATTTGGTTCTGCAGGGGCCTATTACGCCGATTTGCAAAAGCGCTGGATCGTCTATGGCACGGTGGTGTATTTCGCGACGGCTCTCATCGATTACCGATGGATCCGCTGGTTGGCGCTGCCCATTTATGCGATCAGTCTGTTTTGCATGGCCCGTGTGATGGGCAGTGACGACGAGGTTCACCAGTTGCGTCTGGGGCCCATTGTTTTCCAACCTGCCCAGTTGGGTGTGGCGTCGGGAGTGCTGATGATCGGATGGATGCTGCAGGATTTCCCGCGCCTGCATCGTTGGTTGGGGTTGCCCATCGTGCGCATCGGCATCATCGCCGCATGTTCCGGGATACCGTTTCTGATGGTGATGAAAATGGGCGATATGGGTTCAGCCCTAGTGTGGTTGCCCGTGGCCGTGGTGGCCCTGCTGATCGGTGGTGTGCCGTTCCGCTATCTCAGCCTCATGGGCATTCTGGGCTTCGGCTTCATTCCCATGATTTACATGGTCGTTCTACCCAGCGTCTCGACCCGTGGACCTGAGAGGATCCAGCTTTATCTCGACATGCTTCATGACAAACCCGTGGATGTCTCGGGACCGGCCTATGCGGCGTATTATGTCTCCATGGCGGTGGGAAAATCAGGCATGATGGGGAACGGTTGGAATGCGTCCGCGGAGCGGGGGTCACTCCATGACAAACGCTACATTCCCTGGAAAACCGCGCATAACGACTTTATTTTTGCGGTGATCGCCGAGGAGTTCGGCTTTCGCGGTAGTTTGTTTCTCGTCACGATCTTTGCTGCACTGTTGATTCTTTGCCTCTATGTGGCGTTCTATAGCCGCGATTTGACGGGCAGGTTGGTAGTGGCGTGTGTGGTGGCATTTTTCTTCGCCCACATCTTTGAGAATATCGGCATGTGCGTGTTGATCATGCCCATCACGGGAATCCCTCTACCCCTGATCAGTTATTCCGGCACATTCGTGGTGATGTGCATGTTTATGCTGGGCTTGGTACAAAGCATCTGGATCCACCGGCATGCGATGGAAATCGTCAAAGTGCCAAGCACAGAAACGGAATTTTACCGTTAGATGCTGCTGCGCATATTTTCGTTGCGTGCCTTGTCGATTCTCCTAATGTGCACGCGTTCCCCGCTTTGGAGCAGTCGAGAGTGTCTGGGGGGAGACTCTTGGCAGCCCAGGCGGGGTTCTTTTTCGGAATAGTCCGCAAAACCTCCGTTCTTGATTGCGCGCGAGTTTTTTTTGGATCGAAAAGGGAAAACCCAAGGCATTGCGGTGATGACATCATCTGGCAAAAAAAAACGCCCGCTGCGATCCAGCGGGCGTTGAAAAAAAGATGGCGCTGCCGATCACTCGCCAAGGCCGAAACGAACGTAGCGGCGCAGAGTCAACGAGTCACCCAGTTCTTTGCCTTTGCTCTCGAGCAGGGCTTTAACGGTGACGCTGGGGTCTTTGACAAAACCTTGTTCGAGCAGGCAGTTTTCCGCGAAGAATTTCTTCATCATGCCGGGCAGGATCTTGTCGAGCATGGCTTCGGGCTTGCCCTGTTCCAGCATCTGTGCGCGGTAAATGGCTTCCTCAGCGGCGACGACTTCCGCGGAAATATCCTCACGGGCGAGACCGCGGGGGCTCAGTGCTGCGATGTGGAGGGTGATGTCCTTGATAAGGTCGCGGAACCCTTCGCTAGCGGCAGTGGCAGCGTTGGTTGTGCCGATTTCTACCAGCACTCCCACCTTGCCACCCATGTGGATGTAGGAAGCGATGGCGCCCTCGCCCTGTGCTTCATAGCGGACATACTTGCGGAACAGCAGGTTTTCGCCGATTTCCGTGATTTTGGCCTTGATGGTATCTTCGATGCTCAGTCCGTTGCTGTTGACGGCATTGGCGGAAGCGAGATCGGCTGCGTTTGATTGGATCAGTGCATCAGCAATGCCGGCGACGAAGCCTTGGAAGTTTTCGTTTTTGGAAACGAAGTCAGTTTCGCAGTTGACTTCGAGCAGGATGCCCGACTTGCCATCTGCGGAAATGCGGGCGGTGATAGTGCCTTCATTGGCTTCGCGGTCAGCCTTCTTGGCGGCCTTGGCGATGCCTTTTTCACGCAGCAGGGTGATGGCGGCCTCGAGGTCGCCATTGGTTTCTTCGAGTGCGCGTTTGCAGTCCATCATGCCTGCGTTGGTTTTGTCGCGGAGCTCTTTTACGGTAGCAGCAGTAATCATAGGTAGGGAGTGGGTAGGTGTGTTTGGAAAAAAAAGGGCGGCGCTGAGAATCTCAGGCCGCCCGATGGGTTGAGGGATCAGGCCTTGGAGGCAACCACGATCGCATCAACCAGATTTTGCAGGACGATACGGATCGAGCGGATGGCGTCGTCGTTGCCGGGGATGGGATATTCCACTTTCGACGGGTCGGCATTCGTGTCAACCAGAGCGACGATGGGGATTTTCAAGCGGCGAGCTTCGGCAACAGCGATGGATTCGCGGGCGGAGTCGACGATGACGATGGCATCGGGAGCTTTCTCAAGGTTGCGGATACCGCGCAGGTTGCGCAGTAGTTTTTCGCGCTCGCGGCCGAGGGCAGCGAGTTCCTTCTTCGACATGGCTTTGAACTCTGGTTGTTTCTCGATGTTTTCGAGGTATTTGAGGCGCTCCACGCTCTTGCGCACGGTGGCCATGTTGGTGAGCATACCACCGAGCCAACGGTGGTTGACATAGTTTTGGTTGGTGGCTTCCGCCGCTTCGCGCACGGCTTCTTGCGCCTGGCGCTTGCAACCGACGAAGAGAATCTTTTTATTCTTGGCGGCAAGACCGGCAAGGAAGTCAGCGGCCTTGTCGAGGCACTTGACCGTTTTTTCGAGGTTGATGATGTAAATCCCGCTCTTATCCTTAAGAAGATAAGGTTTCATTTTGGGATTCCACTTTTTGGTTTGGTGACCGTAGTGAACGCCAGCGTCCACCATTTCGGAGATAAGTTCGTTGATCATAGGTGTGTAGGTTGTCCCTTCTTAAAGCAGAAAGGGCGCTTTTGAAAGATCCGCTGCTCAGGTCCCTTCGATCTTTCATGGTTGATGGGCAGCACGGGAAGGGGCGGCGAAGATAGGGACGGCGCGAGGTTTGGCAAGCAAAAAGCGTCATTTTTTCGGGAAAATCGGAGAAATTTGCGTGATGCATTTTTTGTGACTCTCTCACTGCAAGGTTTGTTCGGCCAAGCGAGCGTAGATTCCGCACTGATCGAGTAACTCGTCATGGGTTCCCTGTTCGGCGATGCGTCCGTCTTTCATGACGTAGATGCGGTCCGCTTGCTGAACCGTGGAAAGCCGATGGGCGATCACAAAGCAGGTTCGCTCGCTACGCAAGCGCTCGAGAGCCTGTTGCACGAGACGCTCGGTCTGATTGTCGAGCGCCGAGGTCGCTTCATCCAGCAGCAGCAGTGGCGGGTTTTTGAGCAAGGCACGCGCGATCGAGAGTCGCTGTTTTTCGCCTCCGGAAAACCGCACGCCGCGCTCGCCGGCCATGGTGTCGAGCCCCTCGGGGAGCGCCCGGACAAACGTTGAGGCATTGGCGGCGTCGAGCGCTTGCCAGATCTCCTCATCACTGGCATCGGGCTTGGCGATTTGTAGGTTCTCGCGCAAGGTGGTATTGAAGAGGAAATTTTCTTGGGTGACGTAACCGGTATGGTCGCGCAACCATTCTTTGGAGAGCTCCGTGATCGGAGTGTCGTCGATCCAAATGGTTCCTTGTGCTGGATCGTAAAACCGTGTCAGTAGGTTCAGGACCGTGGATTTCCCCGCTCCGGTAGGGCCTACCAGCGCGATGGTTTGCCCTGGGTCCGCCCGGAGGCAAAGGTTGTGCACGGCAGGGCTTTCCTCGGAGTAGGAGAAACTTACCTCGTCAAAACGCACGGCGCCGCGGAATTCGGACGGCCGCTTGCCTTCGGTCAGATGGCTTTCGTTGGGGGTATCGATGATGGCGAAGACGCGTTTGGCCGCCACCACGCCGCGGGTGAAGGTCTGCGCTAGGGCGTTGATTCGGGAGATCGGATCGAATAAGAATCCCCAAGCAACCAGAAAGGACATCACGACACCTGCGGTGAGTTTGCCCTCAATCGTCCACCACGCGCCAAAAGCCACCATCAGGATGATGCCCGATTCGGCAATGAGAGACACACTGGGCCAGACGATCGCTTGTCCTCTCATCACTTCGCGATGCGCTTCACCGACTTTGCGCGAGGCTTCATCAAAATGTTCCAATGCCTCGGGCTCCACCGTGTAGGCTTTGATCTGGCGGATTCCCGCGAGGTTATCGTGCAACAAAGCGTTGAGCGCTGAGGCTGCCTCCGAGGATGCCTTCCACTTGGGCTCTGAACGGCGCGACCACCAGGAGGTCAAAAATCCGATGAAAGGCAGTGGCAAAAGTGTGACAAGAGCGAGTTGCCAAGAATGATAAAACAGGTAACCCAAGACGATAAGAAATTGCAATAGGGCGGCCAGCGCCTGATCGATGCCATCGATCACCACGCGATCCATGGTGGGAACATCATCGGCCACGCGCGTCATGATTTCTCCAGAGGAACGGGTATCGAACCACTTGACCGGAAGCCGTTGCAGTTGGTCATACAGCTCCACACGAATCAAATGGGTGATGCGCATTTCCAGCATGTTATTGCAATAGGTCCTCAAGGTGAAAAGCAGTTGCCTGCCGGCGATGGCACAAATCCCTAACAAGGCGGTGGGAACAATCTGCGCATGCTGTTGCAGCGGGATGATCACATCGATGAAACGCATCGTAACCGATGGTAATACTAACACGAGGGATGTGCAGCTCACCGCAAGGATCAGCGAAAGCAGGCTTGCGAGCGGGAATCGCATGGTGTGTCGGATGATGCGGCGCAGCGTAGACATATACCGAATGGTTCTCTGATTTCCCCAAATCTCAGGCGGCGATCTTTGATGACATAGCAGAAATGCGTTTCCATCGGGGCATAAAAAAACCACCCGGAGGTGGTTGATTACGCCATTGGCGACCCGTATGGGAGTCGAACCCATCTTGCCAGAATGAAAATCTGGAGTCCTAACCGATAGACGAACGGGTCATTGCTTTGGTTGGGGGCGCAGAGATTCGCAGAAAATTTACCGATGGCAAGAAAAAATGATCAAAAAATGATTTTTTTTCCGCGATTGGCTGAGGTCTTACCAACGCGAGATCCAGGTCATGCAAAGGCGCATGAATTCCTCGGCATGAATCCACCAAGAGGCGAAAAATGCACCGAAGGTCAGAGAGCGTGATGCCATGCATAACATCACCAGCAGAACCAAGATGTTAGAGAGGTAGATGAAGACCAGTGAGAAAAAAGTATCGTTTTCCTTCAGGTCTGGTTGGTCGCGCGGGATCATCCAAACAGTCCACCAGAGATGAAAAGACCAACTGAGACCGATCCAACAATAAAGCAATGCGTCCGCATACGATGGCAGAGTCACGGTCCAACTCAGGAATCCAAAGCAGGCGATGCCAGGCGCGCACCAGATCGGTATGATATAGGGAGATAGGGAAATCAGGATGTTTGACTTGTTCGTTGCGATGTATCCACCCTGCGAGGAGACTTTCATGTCCATCACGCTTCCCTTGTAGAGAAACACAAAACATGCGTGGGTGAATTCGTGACCCAACACATACAGGTATAAAAAAACACGACGCATCACGCCGAGGCACAGAAGCGCGATCATCAGACTGGCGCCGATGGCGAAAAACAAAAACTCCTCGGTGCGCCAGAAAGCTTGGTGCACGGCTTCGTGGGAAAAGACGGAGACGAGCGTGTGGGTCGTGATCAGACACACGGGCAGCAACAGCAGGGCCATCACCCAGCGCAGGAAGCGGCTGCCCAATCCCAATTCCATATCGGCGAATTCCTGTTCCTCCGCCAAGGTAGCGCGTATGTGACGGTATGAGCGGATGGCGGTGGGTTGATTCGCCACCAGTCGCGCTCGAAGTCCGGCCGCTCGAAGTTGGTCCACAAACGTCGAATTGGGTCGCGAAACATTGCGTGTCCGCTTTCGTGGCAATTCCAGTTTGTTGCGACTTCGTGGCATGAGTTACTGCAGGGAAGTGAATAGTCAACTTCCCCTAAGGAATCAAGGTGAATTTTCGCGACGGCCTATGGCTCTGATTGACTTAATCGCAGGGAAGGGAAATGATGCTTTCATGCAAGTGGTGTGTGCGATCACGGTTCGGCAGGACGGCAAGGTGCTGGTGTGTCGTCGCGGTGAGGGAAAAAGTCTCGCAGGCTTGTGGGAATTCCCCGGAGGCAAGGTGGAAGGGGAGGAAAGCCCGCAGCAGGCACTTGTCAGAGAAATGCGTGAAGAGCTGGGTGTCGAGATCGAAGTGCTGGAGCCGCGTCCTGAGGTGGACTGGGCCTACGGCGAAACATTGCTGCGTCTGATGCCCTATGTTTGCCAGCTTATTTCCGGCGAGCCAAAGGCTTTGGAGCATGCCGAGATTCGCTGGTGCAGAGTGGAGGAATTTCCCACTCTCGATTGGGCTCCTGCCGATGTTCCGGTGTGGCAGAATGATCTGTTAGAATGGGGGAGGCTAGGTCGTGGATTTTGCTCGACATGATTGCCGCTCTCATGATTTTTCTTTTTTCACATTTCACACAATTCTATGGCACTTAATCGCAAACTCAAAATGGGCATGGTCGGCGGCGGTCGCGGAGCATTCATCGGTGCAGTTCATCGCATGGCGGCGAACCTTGATGGTAAGATCGAACTGGTCGCCGGATGTTTTTCCTCGAACCCAGAAAAATCCAAACTCTCTGGTCAAGACTTGTTCCTCGATCCGACGCGCGTCTACAGCAACTACGAGGAAATGGCGACCAAGGAAGCCGCACTGCCTCTCGGCGAACGCATCGACTTCGTGAGTATCGTCGCTCGAAATGACCTGCATTACAAGGTGGCCAAGGCGTTTCTGGAAGCGGGCATTCACGTCATATGTGAGAAGCCGTTGGCCTTTTCCCTAGCGGAGGGCAAGGAGCTGCGCGACATCGTGAAAAAAAGCGGATTGGTCTTTGCTCTGACCCACAACTACACGGGGTATCCCATGGTGAAGGAGGCCCGGGCCATGGTGCGCGAGGGCAAGCTGGGTCGAATCCTGAAAGTGGTGGCAGAATACCCCCAAGGCTATGCCATCACCGCTCTCAAGGACGCGACCGATGGTGCCATTTCGAACTGGCGGATGGACCCCAGTGTTTCCGGTGTTTCCAACTGCATCGGTGATATTGGCACCCATGCGGAAAATCTTGCGAATTACATCAGCGGTCTTGAGCTTGAGGAGGTGGCGGCTGAACTCAATACCTTCATTCCTGGTCGTCCGCTTGATGATGATGGCAGTATGCTTCTGCGCTACAAAGGCGGTGCTCGTGGTGTGTTGTATGCATCGCAAATTTCGACGGGTGATGAAAACAATCTCAATGTTCGCATTTATGGAACCGAGGCATCCATTGAGTGGCATCAGGAGCATCCGAATGAATTGATCGTGAAATTTGCCGAGCAACCGCGTCAGATCTGGCGCCGGGGCAACAGTTACAATGGTCCGGCGGCGCAGAAAAACACCCGCACACCCTTTGGCCACCCAGAGGCCTTCATCGAGGCTTTTGCGAACATCTATTGCGCGGCGGCCGAGGCGATCACCGATGCCATTTTAGGCAATCCCGCACCTGCTGAAGGCTATGATTTTCCGACGGTCGACGATGGCGTGACGGGCATGGCCTTTATCGAGGCTGCGGTGAAGTCATCGAAAAATAACGCGGCTTGGACCAAGCTCGATTACTGATCGGCTCTGACCCTTTCTGCCGTCGTCTTCCATCGTGAGGACGGCGGCTTTTTGTTATAAAAAAACCTCACCGATGAAGTGAGGTTGAATCAAAAAAGATGGTACACGGGGACGGGATCGAACCGCCGACCGACCGGGTGTAAACCGGTTGCTCTACCGCTGAGCTACCCGTGCATGGGTGGACGCGTATCGTAAGGTCTCGCGGCTTTGATGGCAAGCAAGAAAATAACTTTTTCGGTCAAAAGATTGACGCTACTGTTCTTTTGAGTATTTCGTTCCTGAGTCTACCGGAGCGCCGACGTCCCCGTCGGCAAAACCATCCCAACCCATATCATGAAACCCATCCCTCCCGTTTCCACATTTTGCCCCTCAGGTCGCAAGGAATGGTATTCCCGCGGATACCGCCTCATCGGGACCGTGTTCACTTGTTTCAATGCATCACATTTCGCCTCGCCGACAGTCTGCCCGCTGCTGTGATCTTGCAAATGGAGCGGGAGCTTACCACGTTTTCGCCAGATCAACGAAATCGGGAAAAGAGGAAAAAAGTCGAACAATGGCTGGATGCGGGAAAAGGATGTTGCGTCCTTGCCAACCCGCAAGTGGCGGAGTTTGTTCAGAACAGTCTGTTGCATTTCGATCGTGAGCGCTACCGCTTGCTGGCTTGGGTGATCATGCCGAATCATGTGCACGTGGTGGTGGATCCTTTGATCCCGATGGCGCAAATGGTGCAGGCGTGGAAGTCTTACACGTCACGATGGATGCTAGCGCAAAACCATGAATGGGTTTTGGGGCTCGGAGATTCCCATCGGGTCTGGATGCGCGAATATCATGATCGCTTCATTCGCGATGAAGATCATCTGCATGCGGCGATTCGCTATGTGCATCAGAACCCCGTCAAGGCTGGCTTGTGCCGCGAGCCTCAAGATTGGGCGTGGTCCAGTGCCTGTTCGCAGGGAACGCCGACGTCCTCGTCGGCATAATATTCCATAGCAATGTTGATGCCCACGTGCCGACGGAGACGTCGGCGTTCCGTCACCATTAGTCTTTGATGAATACTTCGCGGGCTTTGGCTCCTTCTCCGGGGCCGATGAGGCCGCGACTCTCGAGGATATCGATCATGCGAGCGGCGCGGGTGTAACCAAGGCGCAGACGGCGCTGGAGCAGGGAGGTGCTGGCTTTTTGCTCCTGCCTCACGACCTCGATGCACTTGATAACCATCTCTTCGTCCACGTCGGATTCATCATCGTTCGCATCATCACCCACATTGCCGGTTTCAATGGCCTTGTGGATATCGCTTTCGAAGTTGGGTTTGCCAAAGGCGGCGCAGTGATCCACGAGGCGCTCGACCTCGGTATCGGACACATAGGCACCTTGCGAGCGCTCGAGTTTGGCGGAACCGGGTGGCAGGTAGAGCATATCGCCCTTGCCCACGAGTTTGTCCGCGCCCTTGGTATCGAGGATGACGCGGGAATCAAGCTGCGAGGAAACCTGAAACGCGATGCGGCAGGGAATGTTGGCTTTGATGATGCCAGTCACCACATCCGCGCGTGGGGTTTGTGTGGCGATGATCAGGTGAATACCGGCGGCCCGGGCTTTCTGGGCGATCCGGGCAATGCAGCCCTCGACATCGGCGGGAGCGGTTTGCATGAGGTCGGCCAGCTCGTCGATGAGCACCACAATGTAGGGGAAACGATCGGGGATTTTATCGTCATCGGGGATGATTTCGTCTTCGTCTTCCTCGGGTCCCAATTCGCCGGACTCGAGCGCAGCGGCGATGGACTCGATTTGCTCCAAGTCGGGCTCTGGTTCGGGCTCGGGTTCATTTTCCTCGAAGGGAAGATCTCCCATCACGGTTTTTTCGGGACGCGGGCGGCTGTTGTAGCCATCAAAGTTTCTGACGCCCACCTTGGCAAAGATGCGATAGCGTTTCTCCATCTCGTTCACCACCCATTTGAGAGCGGCCACGGTTTTTTTCGGATCGGTCACCACCGGCACCACAAGGTGGGGGAGTTTGTTGTAAATTTGCATTTCCACCACTTTCGGGTCGACCATGATGAAGCGCAGTTCATCGGGTCCGAATTTGAATAGAATCGACGCGATGATGGAATTGATGCACACCGATTTCCCTGAACCCGTAGCGCCGGCGACGAGCAAGTGCGGCATGGCGGCGAGGTCGCCAATGACAGTCTTGCCATACACATCCTTGCCGAGGGCGAGAGGGATTTTTTTCTTCGCCGAGCGGAATTCCGGATCTTGTAGCAGCTCACGCAAGGGCACGGCTACTTTCGTGGAATTGGCTATCTCAATGCCCACGGTATCCTTGCCGGGAATGGGCGCGAGGATATTGATTCGCTCGGCACAGGTCGAACGCGCGAGGTCGTTTTCCAATTGGGAAATTTTCGATACGCGCATACCCGGTGGCGGATAGATTTCGTAGCGCGTGATCGTCGGACCACGGGTGATGTCGCCGGGGGTCACGTCGATGTTGAACGATTTCAGAGTCTCGATGATGTTGCGCTGAGTGGCGAGCAATTCGTCTTTGTCTGCTTCGGGTGCATCAACGTTTTCGTCCTTATCGAGCAGGTCGAAGCCGGGCAATTCGTAATTTTCAAAACCCGTGGTCGATAGTGAAAGGTCGGTCTTTGGCTTGCGTTCGAACGGTTTGTCGCCCGGTTGCGGAGCGGCCGGGCGGCGGGCCGAGGCATCGATGATTTTCGGAGCCGGTGTAGTGACCAAGGGCAAGAATTGTTGGTTTTCTTCCGACTCCGGGTTAAACAAAGGTTTGAAATGACCGTTTTCATCATCGGCAGTGATCGGGCTGCTGCTATTGCTGTTGCTGCGCTCGCGGCGACGTCGTTCTTTTTCCGCTTCGCGATCGCGCATCATTTGCTGTTCGCGTTCTGCAGCGACCTGGGCTGCTTGACGCAGTTCTTTTTGCTTGAGCCATTTTTGTTTGGTGACGACGAGACAGGCACGCAAAAATTGCAGCGGCGGCACGCCCGTGATCATGATCAAGCCCACGAGATAGACT
>JBJOMZ010000061.1:0-16431 GCA_046052105.1 Verrucomicrobiota bacterium
TAACAGAAAAGGCACGATGGATGCTGCTGAGATGGTGAAACTTTTGTCGAGTGAGAATGAGTTGAGCGCAGAAGCTGGGCAAGTGGAAATTTTCTTCGTTTGAAGCTCGCGTTCACCCGGAAGCGAAGAGGGGAAAGGAGCGAAACGGTCTCATTTCTTGCGTGCGATGGTCGAAAGAATTTGCGCTTGTGCTAATGACTTCCGCAGCGGTTTGAAATCGGGGATTTGCGTTTCGATGACAAATCCCGCCTGTTCAAGATGGCTCTTCCATTCGCGGCGAGTATACCAACGGATCTTCTGTTGGGAATGATGTTCTTCCAGAGTGCGCCCGCTCTTGTCGATGATTTGGTAATGGTGTTCCCGTAGCAGCACTTGCGCCTCGCGGTCGATGCCGTGACGGGTGTGTACCGTGGCGACGCGATCCGCATCCAGTGGGCTGAAATGATCGGGATACCATTCGTTTTCCGGCAACTCACCCACGATTTCCGCGAGCGGAGTAAAAGCACTGAAATAGAGAGCACCGCCATCGGCCAGCAGGCCCTTGAGATGCTGCAGAGTGACGAGAGGATTCTCCGAGAGTTGCAAGGTAAATGCCGGAATGATGATGCTGGCGTAGTCTTGTGATCCTTGCCATACATCCATGCTTCCGTGATGCAGAACCACGGCGGAAGAAGGATGATTTTTTCTGCAGAGATCCAGCATGTCTTGTGACAACTCTAAGCCCTCGACGGCGAAGCCTTCCTCGAACAAAGGCATCAACAGGCGCCCCGAACCGCAGCCGACTTCCAAGCTACGTCCCGGATGGTTTTGCAAAAAATCACGCAATAAAGGAAGCTCGATGGGTGGACCATCGGTTGCCCAAAACACATCGTGCAATGAGGCCTCGAGCGAGGAATAGGCGTTCATCCGCTTCAGCGTGCGCGCCGGGTTCTGACCGCACTGGCGAGACGATCCAATACTTCTACCGTATCCTGCCAGTTGATGCATTGATCGGTCACAGATTGGCCGTAGGTCAGTTTTTTCAAATCCGGCACCAGTTTCTGCGCGCCTTCGACCAAGTTCGACTCGACCATGCACGCGGCAATGCAGCGTGAACCCTCTTCAATCTGCTTGGCAATCGCATTCACGACCAGCGGCTGATTGCGGAAGTCCTTCATCGAATTACCATGCGAACAATCGATCATGACGTAGGGCGGCAGATTCTGTTCTCTGAGTGATTTTTCGACATCGCGCACACTATCCTCATCGTAGTTTGGTCCCTTGGAGCCGCCTCGCAGGATGACGTGACAGGAGTCGTTGCCCTTGGTCGAAACGATGGCCGATACGCCTTGTTTGGTGACCGAGAGAAAATGATGGGGACGCGATGAGGATAGAATGGCGTCAAGTGCTAGTTGAATCGATCCGCCCGTGCCGTTTTTGAAGCCCACGGGCATGGACAATCCCGAGGCGAGCTCGCGATGCACTTGGGACTCGGTCGTGCGCGCGCCGATGGCTCCATACGTGATTAGGTCCGCGATGTATTGCGGAGAAATGGCATCGAGAAACTCCGTGGCCGCCGGCACTCCGCGATTCGCCAGTTCTAACAATAGCCCGCGGGCTACACGCAGTCCGTGATTGATGTCGAAGGAGTCATCGAGATGCGGGTCGTTGATCAGACCTTTCCACCCGACGGTGGTGCGAGGTTTTTCAAAATAGACACGCATGATCACCAGTAGATCCTTGCTGTGTCGATCAGCTTCCGCTTTCAACAGGTCAGCATATTCGAGGGCGGCTTTGGGATCGTGAATGGAACAGGGCCCCACCACCACCAGCATGCGATCGTCTTCGCCGCGCATGATTTTTTCCGCCGCCATGCGGGTGGCACTTACCAGCTCCGCTGCCTTTTCCGAAATCGGCAGGTAGTAGGCGAGGATCGATGGGGAAATCAGAGGGTTGATTCCGGCGATTCGAAGGTCATCTGTGCGGGTCACGCGCGAGAGCGTGAAGGAAGAAACTGGAGGAATCAATGAGGAAATCAGGGAAATCCCGCAGCCACTTGCCTGTCAGGGTGTCGGGACTGCGGGTGCTTCGGGACGTCGACGCAAAATCACGGTCTGCAAAAATCCACCGGAGGAACCGTCGGCCGAGAGAAAGTATTGGTTTCTGCTTTTGAGAATGATCATCTGCGTCTGTTCATTGGCGCGAACAGGAATGATGTTGTTTTCGATGATGCGCCACTCCTCGGTGTCTTTGCAGGCGATTTCGTAGATGCACTGCTGTTCGGGGGCGGCTACGAGCATGGTATCGCGGATTTTCAGTTCCTTGGTTTCCTTGCCATTGCAGCGCAAGCCGATAGGGTAAGCACTGAGATTGTGAATGCGCAGTTGTCCCACGGGAAGTTTGGATGGGTCATCATCAATCACATACGCTAGAAACGTTCCGCCTTCGGATGGCGCCAGCAATACTGTCGCACGACGGCAATTGACCGGCAAGGGCACCAAGGCGACCAGGGTGGGCGATTCTTTGCGGCGGTTCTCCAGTTCAATTTGTAGCGGAGTTTTTTTCCCTTGAGCATCAGGATCGCCTTTTTTTTCCTCGACGATCAGTGGCATCAGTTCGTGTTTTTTGTCTTCTTCGCTGGCTTCCGCTCTGGCGGGAATACCGCCATTGCCCGACTTGTGGATTTCCATCAGCGGGGGACCGCTGTAGTTGACAGCTTTCGAGTATTGGAAAGACATCGCCACCAGGCTGCCGTTTGCTTCCGATTTTTCCAGAGACAGTCCGCCGATGGCATCACCCCATGCGACCAGATCAATTTTCATCGATACATTTCCTTCTTGCCCGGGCAGGGAAGCCGTTGCCAAACAGCAGGTGAGGAGGGCAAAGAGGTAACGCCTAGATTTCTTGAGCGGTGAGCCAGCGGAAGGAAACGATTTTGAATTGGCGTCCATAAATGCGATTGATAGTGGAGAGTTGAGTGCCACGCAAGGATGGATCGTTGGCTGGATCCACATAGAGAGGGGTGCGTTGTACGATGGCTTCACAGTAGGCTTTGGCGATGGGGGCTCCATTGGCATCCAGCGCTTCACCATAGGAGCGGATCCGGAATGTGTCCGATCGCGGGGCGATGGATGAGCCGATGACTTGCAGCACGTCTGCCTGGGTCAACCATCCCGGAATGGCGGTGGAGCGGAATCCTTGTTCGTTCCGGAGCCCGTTCTCAGGCTTCAGCATTTCACGGTCGGCAATGATGCTGGCCACGGCTCCGAAGTTGTTATCGGTGGAAGTGACAGCCCAATCGGGATTCGACGTATCGGCGTTGGGAAGCGGGGAGGCCCTGTCCATGCCATCGAGGTCGGCGCGAGGAGCGCCTTCTTTCCAAGCCAAGGTGACCCGATCGCTGGTTGCATTGACATTGCGGAATGCGAGTCGATTGCCCTGGATATTGATGTTAATTCCACTTTCATCGATCGCGCTTTGCAGCGCGCCGCTGCGGGTGAGAGCGGTGTTGCTGCTGATATCGCCGATGAAACGATTGATGAAATGCGAGTGACTCAGGAAAGGCCCGCGTAGGCGCACCTGGCGCACCATTTCCGTAGCGAGGGCATCCAGTTCCACATCAGTGAGTCGACGGTATCCTGAGAACGAATCGTTGCCACTGCCGGTGGGTGGATTGCTCGATGTGTCGAGCTGCTCAAGAGTGCGGGGGAAAGCGGCTCCCGGATTGGTGCTTGTATCTGCACGGTGACGAAAGTGCTTCGAGCTGCCGAGAAATGCTTTCCATGCATTTTTGTCGGTAGAATTTACGTTGAACGCGCCATCGATCATCAATTTTGAAGCAGAGGTAATCGGGTCGTTTAGCGATGCGCTCGTGGTATCCGTGGAATAGCCGATCAACGCAGGATTTTCTGAGATCATGCCATTGCTGGTGGAGCCTCCACTGGTTGGCACAGCGGATAGGTAGTAGCTGTCCCATAGCGAAGCATTCAGGAGGTAGGCGATGTCGTAGTAGTTCCGAGCGGTCATTTGGGCTCCCGTAGTGTTCGGGCTACCAATGACAACATAATCCGTGCGGGATTGAGTGGTGAGAGAGCGACGCACATACGGATTCGCATATGAATTGCCTACAGCGTATGCTGGCTGGTGACCGAGCGATGCGGCAACATCATCACCTGTGAGGTCCGCATGCTGGAACTGTGCGAGTGAGGTAAATTGTCTGGGGCACGTGAATAGCACGGTGCGTTGGCTGCCTGAGACGAGATCACGACCCCAGGGGAGTGGGTTGCCCAAAAGATTCCGAACAAATCCCAGCCCCGTATCGCCACCGGGGATTGTCGTCGGTAGCTGGCTGATACTGTTGTTGCTCTCCATGAAAAAGGGCGCTGGATTGTAGCTGGCGATTGATTTGAAGAATCGGGTGCCCTGTAGGTTGAAATCATAGAAGGTCCGCATGGTCGATGCGCGTTGCCCCATTTCATAACCCGCAGGCATGAAGTCGGTGTAATTGATCCCGGGTCGGCTGATCTGAAAGCTGTAAAGCATCATCGGCACGGGCCCGCTGTAGTTGGGAAGATCCGCGGCGGGAAAGGTTCGGGAGTTCGCACTGAAGTAACCGTTGTCTAACTCAAAACGTTCGATGCGACGGAGCGATTGACCACCTGAGGAAGTGCCGGCTTGTCGCAAATCCAAGGTGATCTGGGTGGTTTGCCAGCTTTCACGAACATCCAAGGATGAGAAGCTCGCCACGGGAGCGATGTTCAAATCCAATTCCACGGAACGATTCAAATCAAATGCCGCGGAAGAAGCCAACGGTCCCATGCCCACCACTATGGGTGATGTTCCAGTTCCCGCAGGCCGCAATACGCGCGCGGAAACCGTGTAGGCGCGTGCTTCGCCAGGTTGCAGGGTGTCGCGAGGAATGCGGAAAAGAGTGTTGTTAAAGACGGATTCTTCCGTGCTATCTCGATTGATGAATACGGCGCGCGGGTAATTCCAGATGCGCGATGGCCGGTTGCCAGCAGGAGTTGCGTTCATCACTTCAACATCCAGCTCCGTATTCCATCGCAGTGGCACAGAATACGGGTTTGCGAGTGTGACGGCAATTTTGCCGCAGGGATTGGCTTTGAATCCACCGCTCAGTTGGACGAAACGCAATCCCATGAGCAGGCGGAAATCCGCGATGATTGGCGCGATCGATGTTGTGAAGTTATCATTGGCGGTACGGACGAGCAGCGCTCCTGAGGAAAGATTACGGCCGCGCTCATAAAAATCCTTGAGCGCGTCCCAACGGGGGGCGACCATCGAGGATGCGCTGGAAATGATGTTTCGTCCGCGTATGGGATAGTTCAGCAAGCTGGTGGTGGGCAGTCGGGCATCGCGGGAGCTTGGTAGCGTTCCGCTGAGGATTCTGTGCAAATCGACTTTGGTCCCGCCATTGAGATTGTCCACAATCAGTCCGAAACTGTCGGTTGTTGCGCTGTGAAACACAGATTGCAACGGTGATACCCCCGCTGTTTTGGTAGCCACTCCCGGCATGAGCAAGGCTATTGAAGGAACGGTCGCTAGCCTTGGCAGTGCGGTGTTGTTGGGGGCAGTGGGTAGGGGATATTGCGCAAATCCTGCGACAGAATCCAAGCCACGTCGTTGGGCTGTCAACGAGGCGTATTGGGTGTTATCGGTAACTTGCTGCGCGATGTTGATCTTGGCTTTCACTCCCTCGTCTCCCACCCACCAGGCATAGCGGCCTGTTCTGACATTGGCTGTGGTGCCTTTGATGTCGACCAAAGGTGCGGCGACGTAGTTCGCCAATGTGGCGCCGCTGGGATCTCCCACCGTGTTCCTGCCTGCCAGCACCACCGCGCGTGAGGTGTTGCCGACGTTGCCATTTGCTCCCACCGAGACATTGGCGTTGCTGGGTAAAATCCCCGAGTGGTTCGGAGAAGTGGTAGTCGCAAAAATACTCTCATTGCCGCTGACCAACCATTGGATCAGCTGAGGCGATGGCGTGCGGGTCGGAATCGTGTTCGGCAAATCGCGGTTTTGCCAGACTCCTGTCCAGTGACGCGAGCCGTTTTGCACCGTCGTGAGCCCTTTGTTCTGACCGTTGATAGACAAGTTGTTCACGGGGGACGCCCCAGCGATCAGAGTATTCCCTCCGCTGCTGGCGGCGATATCGGCCGAAGCTGTGACACGCGTATCACTTCCCGCGTGCTTTTGCAATTGCCCCAGCGCGATGATCATCGCCATGCGAGCGTTGTCACGGGCCATGCGTTGCGCGTTTGCTTGGGCGCTGCCACGCAAGGTTACGGCGGATAGAGACAGAAGACCGATGCCTACCAGTGTCAGCAAAACCAACAGGCTGATGGTAAGAATCAGCGTGAATCCCTTACTACGAGAATTCCGGTTTTTCGAGAGTGTCATATGCGGAGAAGGTTTTGAAAAAATGTAAATACTTTGCCAACAACCGCAATAGCAAAAATGAGCGAAATTGGATCACGCGGAACATCGTATGATGGCGGAAACGGGTCACATGATCCGAGGATCAAATGACATGTCCTGCTTCTTCGAGAGCTAGGGTGGCAGCTCCGACCATGCCGGCCTCTGACCCGAAACGAGCGGGGAGTATGGTAAGATGGTTTTTGAAAGGCCCCGAGAGCTGCTCAAAAAGATGCTTTTGCAAGGGTCCGAGCAACAAATCGCCAGCTTTGGCCACGCCGCCGCCGATAACGACGGCCTCGGGATTGAGCAACCAGCAGCAGTTCATCACCGTTGTGGCTAATTTCTTGGCCACATCATCCCAAAGCTGGAGCGCGATAGCATCTCCTTGGCTTGCGGCATGGGCCAACGCGGCCGGCGTGCAGTCGGTGATGTTTTTGTATATGCCCTTGGCTTCGTAGGCGTTGCGGGCATCTGCTGCGATTTCATTGTTGCCCACATAGTCTTCCAGAGCTCCGCGGTTGCCATAGGCGCCAATCCTACCTTGGTAATCGATGCTGGTCTGACCGATTTCCCCAGCACCGTAGCGAGCACCGCGCACCATTTGCCCGTTGACGATGATGCCGCCACCCACTCCCGTGCCCATGGTAATGGCGACGAGGTGTTTCAAGCCCTGTCCTGCTCCGCGTTTCCACTCGGCGTATGCCATGCAGTTGGCGTCATTCTCGACCACGGTTGGCAACGAGGTTTTCTCGAAAAGCCATTGTTTGAGAGGGATTTCCACCCATCCGCGCACATTGGTGAGATTGTGCACGATGCCTTTTTCAAAATCCACAAAGCCGGGCATGCCCACCCCGATCGCGGCAATACCTGGATGGCGCTCACACATCTCTTTCACCACTCGCACCATGGCGTCGATGAGTGATTCAGGTCCATCGAAGTCCTGCGTCGAGATCGGAGGGGCTGAGTCGATCAAGTTGCTCTGGAATAGAACTCCGATTTTGATGGTTGTGCCCCCAAAGTCGATGCCGATGGCTAGAGGTGTATCAGTCATAGTATGCATCGAGCCTACGGATGTTGCCTGCGACCAGCAAGGAGAAATTGCCGCGAAAAAGCGATCTGAGGGTTCGCAAAGCAGCATGCGTTTTCTGCCGCGCACAGGTCATTCTGTCATGGCGATACGGGAGAAAAAACGTCTGGCGATGCGGGCGAACTCCAGCGCGTGAGGTCCGTCGCTGTGCAGGCAAAACGTATCGCACCTGAGCTGCAGAGGCGCTTCATCGTGTGACATCAGAACGCCACTCTTACGCCATTGTGCAAGCCGTGATTGCAATTCCTCGCGATGCGAGATCATGGCGTTGGCATGCGTTCTGGCGCGCAAGGTGCCATCGGCTTCGTAGCTGCGGTCGAGAAAACATTCGTGCCAGCAAGGGAGTTGCATTGTTTCTGCTCGTGTCGCCGTGAGGCCTCCGCTGCGAGCGTATATGCGAGTGTTGCGCAGGTTTCGTGCGCACCAGTCGAGAAACGCTTCCGCAAGTTCCGGCACCTGATCCGTCGCGTGGTAGAGCGTGCCGTGCAATTTGATATGATGAAGGTCCCCACCGCTTCGTTCGACCAGTTCGCGGAAGGGATGCACTTGCCGATCTAACAAATCGAGAAGTTCCTGCAATTTGGGAAACACATGCCCGCGCCCGCCCTCTTGGCATAGTCCCGGATGTGCGCCGATGCGAACATCATATTCCATGGCCAGGCCGATGCTGTGCTTCATCGATTCAAGGTCCCCCGCATGACCGCCGCAGGCGATATTGGCGGAATCGATCAATTCCATCAGCGAGGTTCTGGTCTCGGCGGATTCGCTTTCGCCAAGGTCGCAGTTGAGGTCGGGTCGGTTCATGAAATGAGAGAGAAACTCAAGTGTTGTCCGGGAGGCGTCTGGCGGAAACGATCCAGATCATCGGGATGAATCACGGCGATCTTATGGTAGCCACCGATCGTAGGTCCGTCATTGAGCAATACGATCGGTTGACCATCGCGCGGCACTTGGATGGAGCCCAGCACGGTGGGCTCGCTGATGAGTTGGTGCGCGGGCGTCTCCAGTATTTCTCCTTGCAATCGGTAGCCCGCACGATTGCTTTGGTTCGATACCTGCCAGGTGGTGTGAAAAAAACGATTGATAGCCGTAGGCGGAAAATCCTGCCACTGCGGTCCCTTGACCACGCGAATGCTAGGGGTGGCGGGACCATCTTCGGGTTTCCGAAACCGTGCCGCGACTCCCGCGGGCGGATGCCATGGTTCTGACCTCGTCGCTCGCAACAGATCATCCTTCTGCAGCAATCTTCCCATCCCGCTATCGGGCCAGACTGACTTGCTGCCAAACCAGCTCTCGCCTTGCCACCCTCCGGCGGTGCAGAGGTAACTCCAGAGTCCGCCTGCGGTGGCCTGGAGCCGAAGTGTCTGACCTTCCCTTACCCAAAGGGTCCTCTCGGACGCGACGGGCTTGTCATCCAAAAAACCTGCGGCCGCTCCTCCGTAAGCAATCCAGCAGTCGCGCAGACAATGCAACTGGAGGCCTGCCCACAACATTTCGTAAGCAGCGGTTGTGGGTTCTTGATCAAACAGCTGATTCAGTCGCCCAAGTTGACCCAAGTCCATCGCACCGCCGACGGGAATGCCGATTCCCTTCAGCCCGGGACGTCCCGCATCTTGGAGACTGGTGCGAGGCCCGGGATGCACAACCCGAAACAAGGCATGTTGCTGGGCATCAGACATCACTCAAACGAGGCTAGGGAACGGAATTGGATAAGATCACCCGGTTGCAGCATGGTGCAAGTTTCGGCAGAGGTGAGTGGATTGAAAAGCGCTTCGCGGACCCGACCGATCAGATTCCATCCGCCCGCTGTGGGGAGGGGATAGATGCCGGTTTGTGCGCCGCCAATTCCAACCGCTCCCGCCGGAATGCGGACCCGCGGTGTGTCGAGACGCGGAGTGTGAAGACAGGACGGCAGGCCGCTGAGGTAAGGGAAACCCGGTGCGAAACCCAGAAAATGCACGCGATACAGGGCCTCGCTGTGACAACGTATGACTTCTGCTTTCGACATCCGACAGTGCCGCGCCACACGCTCGAGATCCTCGCCATCATAACAGACGTCGATGATTTTTGTTTCGCGTTTGGCAGTAGCTTGGCTGGATTTTTTGAAGCTGGGCGCAGAGGCTGGGCAGCGTCCCGTTTCGAATTCCAGCAGCACCCTTGTGTAGGAAAACGTGAACTCCTTCAATGCAGGCGGTGGCAGTCGCAACAGTTCTCGGCGGATTGCTTCCGCGATTTCCCATGCCTCGTCGGAAATTTCCGAGGCGAACTCCACCAACCAAGCATCCACGCCGTAGCGTCGTGATGTGGTAGGGATCGGTTGCCAGGATTCGGTCATGACGACGACACATTCCTGCAGTGCGACGCTTTCGGCAAGGGGAAAAATCCGCACGAATGGAAAATAACAATCGTTTTCTATTCCACATTTTTTTTGATGAATCGTAAAAAACGTATGACAATGCATGCATGACAAAATCATCCGAAAAGTGATCGCAACATGGTCCGAGGTGGTGCTCCGCGGTGAATCTTCCTGCTGCGGAATCGATGCGGAGCATGCGGGCCATGCTCGCACGAATCTTTTTCCCTTTCCTGCTTGCAGGGGCATATGTTTTGCGCTAATGCCCATGGTCAATCATGGATCATATCCTGCATAAGGCGGTGCTCGTGTTGAATCGCAATTGGCAGCCGGTGCAAACCTGCACGGCCCGGCGCGCTGTCCACCTGCTCAGCATTGGTCATGCTCGCGTGGTTCAGGACGAAGGCGATGAGAAATTCGAAACTCATGATTTTTCCTCTTGGCTAGCTTATTCGCTGCGCGCTCCTCAGGCTCCTATGATTCATTCGGTTCGCATCGCCATGCGCCTGCCCAAGGTCATTGTGCTTTCCTTGTATGAAAAAATTCCATCCAAGGAGGTCACGTTTTCCCGTCGCAACGTGTTCTGGAGGGATCAATACACCTGTCAATACTGCGCGCAGTCTTTTGCGGAGTCGGAACTGAATCTCGACCATGTCATCCCTCGCCAAAAAGGCGGCAAAACGACTTGGGACAACATCGTGACCTCGTGTGTGAAATGCAATACGCGCAAGGGGAGCAAACTGCCCCATGAGGCCAATATGCATCCGCGCAACCGTCCCGTAGCTCCCCGATGGAAGCCGGACTTCGGAATTCGCGAGCAACAACAAGAGGAAGTGTGGGCCACATTTTTATCGCCCAATCGCGAACGTTACGGACTCGCCGGATAGTCGCCCTGCGAGCGCTTGTGAAAAATTTCACAAAGTTGCCCAAAAACGCATCTTTTCCTTTACAAGGTAGAAGTTGGCGTGCACTTTGTCGCAGCAATTCTGGGTTGTGAATCGTTCGATTTTGCCGTCCGTGGCAGAAGAAAACCTTGATCAATCAAGCCTTGCAGGGTCATTTAACCTATCTTTACATACATGAGCGCACACGCAGCGACCGCAGATCACAGTCATCACGACGACCATGGGCATCACCATGAACCGGGCTTCTTGCAGAAGTATGTTTTTTCGACCGATCACAAGGTGATTGGTATCCAGTATGGCATCACTGCCATGCTTTTCCTGTTGTTCGGATTTTACCTCATGATGGTCATGCGGTGGTCCATCGCCTATCCCCACGAGCCTCTGCCCGGCTGGATGAGTTGGGTGTTCACCGACAATTGGAAGGCTCGCTGGCTGCAGGATGGTAAGGTCACGGGGGACACCTACAACATGTTCGGAGCCATGCACGGCACGATCATGGTGTTCTTGGGTGTGGTGCCTCTAGGATTCGGCGCTTTCGGCAACTACGTCACACCCTTGCAGATCGGTGCTGTGGACATGGCATTTCCCAAACTGAATATGATGTCCTACTGGATCTACCTGCTGGGAGGTCTGGTGATGTGCGCTTCTTTCTTCATGGAGTCAGGTGCCGCGAAGTCGGGATGGACCAACTACTCACCGCTGGCGGGCTTTGCCGACGGACAGATTGTCAATCAGTGGCTGGCGGGTCAGACGCAATGGCTGCTCGGCTTGGTCCTCCTGATCACCTCATCGCTGCTGGGTTCTGTGAATTTCGTCACTACGATTATCAATCTCAGGGCTCGTGGTATGACTTGGATGCGTATGCCTTTCTTCGTCTGGGCCATGCTTGTGACCGGATTTCTTTTGCTGTTGGCATTCCCTCCGCTCGAAGCTGCTGGCGTGATGCAGTTGGTCGATCGCGTATTCCACTCCTCGTTCTTCCTGCCCTCAGGCCTCTTTACGAAGTCCGAAGGTCTTGCGGAGCTTTCCGGTGGCGGTAGCCCGCTTCTGTTCCAGCATTTGTTCTGGTTCCTGGGACACCCAGAGGTTTATGTTCTTTTGCTTCCCGCCATTGCATGTGTGGCGGAAATCATCCCAGCCAACACCCGTCGCCCGATGTGGGGCTACAAATCGATGGTATACGGCGTGATCGTGCTCGGCTTCCTCTCCTTCATCGTCTGGGCTCACCACATGTATCTCACCGGTATGGGTCCCAAGATTTCCACATGGTTCCAAATCACCACAGTGCTAATCTCAGTGCCGTCCGTCATTTTGCTCACCGCTCTCATGATCTCTCTGTGGGGAGGTTCGATTCGCTTCACACCCGCCATGATCTGGGCCTGCGCGTTCATTCCGATGTTCGGCATTGGTGGCCTCACCGGTCTGCCCCTCGCATTCAACCTTGTGGACCTCCATCTTCACGATACCTACTACGTGATCGGACATTTCCACTACGTCGTTGCTCCCGGCATTTTGTTCGGCCTCTTCGGCGGTGTGCACCACTGGTATCCCAAGATCACCGGTCGATATCTCAGCAAGACCCTCAACCACCTCCATTTTTGGCCGACTCTGGTGTGCATGAACTTCCTGTTCTTCCCCATGCTGATTCAGGGGATGGCTGGCTTCCACCGTCGTTGGTACAATGGTGGCGACGCTTATCTTGCCAAAGCTGCCGATTCCGCCAACGTGTTTGGCAAAACCGTCGCCGAATACATCGACCTAAACATCGTGATGTCGTGGTCGGCATGGATCATGGCTGCTTTCCAGTTGCCCTTCATCATCAACGTTTTTGTCTCGATCTTCCGCGGTAAAAAAGTCGAAAGCGACAATCCTTGGAATGCTACCACGTTGGAGTGGGCGACGCCTACGCCTCCAGGACATGGCAACTTCACGTTTGACGTTGCCGCATACCGTGGACCTTATGAATATAGTCAACCAGGGGCCAGCGAGGACTTCACACCACAGTGGGATAAACCCCAGACCGGAGCGCCTGCCGAATCCCCCGCACCGGTTCAAGCGCACCACTAAGCCGATTCAGCCTTATCGTTTTTTCCTCTTACACGTTTTTTTATGGAAATTCCTTATATTTTCACGCCACGCAAAGACACGGGAATGGTCAATTCCAAAATTGCCATCTGGCTTTTCCTTGCTTCCGAGGTCATGCTTTTCGGTGGTTTCTTTTCGTCGTATGTGTATTTGCGTTTGGGTGCTGATTATCCATGGCCAGAGCGCGCGCTTCCGGTATTGCCGGGTCTGATCAACACGTTCGTCCTGATTTTTTCTTCAGTGACCGTGGTTTTTGCATGGGCTGCTCTCAAGTTGCGCAAGTGGGCGATGTTCCAACTCTGCATGGGCATCACCATCGCTTGTGCCGGCGTGTTCATGGTGCTGAAAGCCATCGAGTATAACGTGAAGTGGCATCACCAGGCAGTGCGTCTGAAGGACTATACGATCCTCGAAGGTCACCTCGACAAGGATCCCAAGGCTGATACGGGCAAAAAAGACAAGGAGGGCAAAGCGATTCTCGCCGAAGCCGATCAGATCCACGTTCTCGCCGAAAAGCTGACGTTCAACACTGTTCGATTTCACAAACCATGGGTGGAAGAAATGTTGCGCCAAGCGGCATCCAACAATGCCACCATCGCTCTTGCCGAGGACTTGGAACTAGAGAACGACAAGGTGAGCGCGGGCACTAAGCTGTCGGTGGATTTGCTGCAACGAATCCAGCAAAATCATTTGCGTTCTCGCGCTAACAACTCTTCCGTGCGCACCGATGCCCTGCGTGGCGAGTGGGCTGAAGCCAAGGGTAAAGCCGAAAATGCTGGCAAAAAAGGCTGGGAGCTAGCACCTAAGATCAACATCGATGTGGCCAAGATCGAGGATGCACTGATGACGGAAACCTCCAGCGTGTCCTTCACTGTGACTCCTCCTACCAATCTCTGGTTTGCCCACCGCGATATCAAAGAGGGCGAGGGGCAGTCCCGTCTTCGTGACGATACCGCCGTCATTGGCAAGCTCGAGGAAAGCCCCGTCGCTTTCCACAATCTCGATGCCATTGATTTCCGCCATGTGGTCATGAAGGCCCAGGAGAAAGGCATAGACCCAGAGATCGCAATCGAAAACACCTGGCTCATCAAGCACAGCAAGGAGGCCAAGGAGGCATGGGAATGGAACAAGGCTCAGACCGCAAAATTGGAAAAAGAACTGTTGGAAAAATACGGGGTTGATCGCAACAATCAGCCCAAGCGCGTGCCTACCTTGACCGAGCGCTATCGCATTGGCTGGAAGGATTTTGTGGCAAAAGCCGACGGCGTGGACAAAGGCAAAGAAACCATCCACACCAGCGAGGAGTTCATGGGCCCCGACTACCATTTGCGCGAGCCCAAACACACCTTCCCTCATCTGCACGTTCCCCGTGAACTCGTTTTCTTGAGTGGTAAGTTCACCCCTGCATGGAATACCTACTACGCGATTTATTTCACCATGACATTCCTGCACGGTTTGCACGTGGTGGGTGGCGCAGTAGTGCTCGGCTACTATCTGTTCCGCGGCAAAAAGATGTATCTCAGCAATCCAGAGTGGCTCGCCAACCGGGTCGAGGTCGGTGGCCTGTTTTGGCACTTTGTGGACCTTGTCTGGATCTTCTTGTTCCCGATTCTCTACTTGATGTAATTCCCATTTCCTACCCTACGATTTATGGCTGATTCACCCGAACAAATCAAAAAAGCGCTCAAGACCTACACGGTCATTGGCTTGGTTCTTTTCATCTTCACCGGCGTTACAGTCGCAGTTGCCACAATCCCAGCGCTGGACATCGGTGTCCACGGCTTCGACCACTGGGACATGATCCTCGGTCTGCTCATCGCATCGTTCAAGGCCACTTTGGTCGGTTACATTTTCATGCACTTGAATCACGAGAAGAAGGCCATTTACTGGATATTTTTCGGCGCGATGGTGTTTTTTGCCTTCATGATCGCCTTGATCATGGCTGCGAAAAGCGACCCCATCCATTTCAACGGATTCAATTTTGGTCTGCCATTTTAATCGACACATAGCCCATCAACTGCCATGTCTCTGAAATCCTTCCACATCGTATTCGTCACGTTCACCTTTCTGATGAGCCTGTTTTTTGTGCTGTGGTCCTTTGTTTGGTCTGCCGATGCCTCGGCGATGACCCGAATCATCGGATGGTGCGGCATCGCAGGTTTGTTACTGGTTCCCGTCTATGCGGTCTATTTCTGGAAGAAATCCGCCAGCCTGATTCTCTAACTTCATGCGACCATGCTTTCCTGTGTGACATGTCAAGCCAATAGCGCTCTCGGTGGCAACGATGCCGTCGGTTGGTCGATCTTTTTCTTGCTGATTGTCATCCTGCTCGTTGCGGCATCCGTTGTTTTTTTCATGGTGCGTCTCGCCCTGCGGGCGAAAAAATGCGCGATGGAAGAGGAAGCCGCCTTGATCTCTGAAACTCCTGTTGCTCCCTAAACTTCCGCTCTTATGTCTCCATCCAAATTCCTAGGTATTCCCGATAGTTTTTCCGATCACGGCCCTCAGGTGGACCACCTCATTGATGTGGTGCACTGGTTCATGATCGTTCTGTTCATCGGATGGTCGCTCTACATGGCTATCACCTTGCTGCGCTTCCGCCGCTCGGCACGACCCAAGGCCGACTATCATGGGGTAACCAACCACGCATCTTCCCACATCGAGATCGCCGTCATCATCGTCGAGGCTGTTCTTTTGCTCGGTTTTGCGATTCCTTTGTGGCGTGAAAGAACAGATACGTTCAAGCTGGTGGTGCAAAATGATCACGTTCGCGTTCGCGTCGTCGGTTGGCAGTTCGGTTGGACCTACCACTACCCGGGTCAAGATGGAAAGTTCGGCCGTATCGATCCCTTTGCCATTTCCAGCACCAATGAGCTGGGCATCGACTATACGGATCCGAATGCAGCCGACGATTTCACCAGTCCGATTCTGAAATTGCCCAAGGGCATTCCCGCTATTCTTAACATCGGTAGTAAGGATGTGATTCACAATTATTCCATCGTGCCCATGCGCATTCAGCAGGATGCTATCCTCGGTAAGGAGATCCCGATGTGGTTTACTCCGATCAAAACGCTGGAAACGTCCGTCGTCTGCGGCCAGCTCTGTGGCGAAGGCCACGGCAATATGGTCGGTTCCTTGGAGGTGATCGAGGCATCGGAATACAAGACCTGGGAGAAAGGTCTATCGGATGCAGCGCTCAAGGCGAATCAGCCGAAGGCTCCTGTGGCATTCCGATAAGTGTTGTGTCCCCTGGTTGGATGCGACATGCGCTTTCAATTTATTCCCATTCGCTCGGATATGATGCAAAAGCGTGCTTGCCTCCCATCCAAGGTGCTATGGTCAGTCTTGTTATCGGCTGTTTGCGTAGCGGCGGAGCCGGCTAAGAGCGCCAAGCCAGTTGTCTCTCCAACCAAGCCGGCTCCCGCGCAGCAAGAGCTCCCGGATGTGCCGCAAGGTGGAGCTCTCTGGCAACAGGATGAGGAAATTCTTGCGGAAAAACAAGAAGCCTCGGATACCGTAAAAGTGGCCCGTCCGGTCAGTTCTGACCCTGTTCAGGTATTCGGCTGGCTGGAGAAAGTCAAAAT
>JBJOMZ010000062.1:0-16297 GCA_046052105.1 Verrucomicrobiota bacterium
AAGCCCGACTCGCCTATGCCAAGGCCGATCGCGCGCCACGCCGTCTCTGACATGGAAGTCACGCTGATCTACCCTCACCAGCTCTTCGCCGCGCATCCTGCGGTGGCATTGGGGCGCCCTGTGCTGCTGCTCGAAGATCCACTTTTTTTCGGCAACGACGAGCACTGGCCCAGCGCGATGCATCAACAAAAGCTGCTGCTACATCGGCTGTCGATGGCAGCTTATACAGGCAAGCTCGCGAGTGATGGCATTGAGCCAACGCACATCAAGATGACCGATGCCACGCCTACCACCAGTGGCAAGTTGTTAGAAAAGCATCTACCGAAAGACGTCTCGGTGATTCATGTGGTGGATCCGGTGGATGAAATGCTCAGCCGTCGCTTGAGACGCTTTGCGGCAGAGCGGAACATCACGCTTAGGCTCTACGAATCACCAAATTTTCTCAGCCCGCAGGAATTTCTCCAAGCCACACTGGCAGGGAAAAAGAAGCCCTTCATGGCGCGCTTTTACGAAGCGCAGCGGAAACGTATGAAAATTTTACTAGATAAAAACGATGGACCTTTAGGCGGGCAGTGGTCCTACGATGCCGAGAACCGCGCCAAGCTGCCGAAACGCCACATCGTTCCGCGCGAACCGCATGCGCATCCGCAGGAATGGCAGGAGGCCGCGCGCGAGATCGAAACCGCATTTCCTGACAATCCCGGGAGTTTGTCCGAGTTCCGCTGGCCTGTGACACACGCGCAAGCGGAAACATGGTTGGAGCAATTTGTGGCCGAACGCTTGCACGACTTTGGTATTTACGAGGATGCCATCGCCGTCGATCACACCTTTCTCTATCACTCCGCCATCACCCCCGCGCTGAACATCGGCCTGCTGCATCCGCAACAAGTCATCGATGCCGTGATGGCTCATGCCGACCGCGTGCCGCTCAATTCGTTAGAAGGCTTCGTGCGTCAAGTCATCGGATGGCGCGAGTTCATGCGCGGCATCTATCAATTCCACGGTAATACGATACGACGCAGAAATTTCTGGAACTTCACCCGCCGCATGCCGCAATCCTTTTACGATGGCACCACTGGCATTGCTCCCATCGATCGCGTGATCCGTCTGCTGTTGCGCGAGGGCTACTGCCATCACATCGAACGGCTCATGGTATTAGGAAATTTTTTCCTGCTTTGCCGCTTCCATCCCGATGACGTCTACCGCTGGTTCATGGAAATGTTTGTCGACTCCTACGATTGGGTGATGGTACCAAATGTCTATGGCATGTCGCAGTTCGCCGATGGCGGGACTTTTACGACAAAGCCATATCTTTCCGGCTCAAACTATCTCAAAAAGATGTCCAACGAAGAAAGCGGTCCCTGGTGTGATATCTGGGACGGCTTGTTCTGGTCCTTCATTGACGAGCACTCGGCCTTTTTCCTGAAAAACCCGCGCCTGTCGATGATGGTGAGGACCTGGGAAAAAATGCCTGTGGACAAGCGCGAAAAGCATCTTTGCGCAGCACAGGGTTTTCTGAAAACGATTTCATAGCCATCGCGCGGCGCAGCCGCTTTGGACTGCTGCGAGAAATCGCAGCTTTTCTTTACGGGTGGACTTGGGGTATAAGGATGATGCTTCATCGCAGTGGGTCGATCGGCCCATCGCAAAGCGGTGATAACTCACCGCAGTCCAAAGCCTACGGCGGAAGAGATCAACGCTCGATCGCACCGATGTCCGGTTTCTTCCCTCGAAATGGACGCCCCAGCTCCACGCCGGCATCGATCAACGACGAACCGGCTTTCGGCTTCAAGAAATCGATGGCTGGCAAGTCGCCATTTGATTGCCGCGGCCGCATCAATTGCTTTTCATCCACACTTTCCACCTCCCGTTCCGTCACGGATGCCTTGAAATCGAAGGAATTATGACTGACCTCACACTGGGGCCGATCGAGCTGATCGATCTCCTTGCCGCCTCCCAGACCCAAGTTGTTTTTCAGCACATGACCGTAGCCCGGTGTATCCTTGGCCGGATCGCGCAAGCGCCCTAACATATTGAAATTGCAGCGATTCCGATAGGCGCTGTTTTGGAGGAAGTCGATACCGCCGACCTGATGGTTCGCATAGAACCCGCCGGACTTGTTGCGTGCCGCGATGCAACCGATCACGCGATGCCGAGGAATCACCTTGGGCAAACGGTCAGCGGGGGTGTAGGCATAACCACCAACCTTGAAGCCATTGCCATCGCCCAGCACCTCGAATTTCTTCCCATAACCATTGTAAAATGCCCAGCAATTTTCTAACAAAACGGACTCACTGGCATTGATGGAATCAAAGCCGTCATCGCTATTAAACCAAGCACGGCAACCACGAAACACATTGTTCACACTGCCCTGCGGCACGTGGAAGCCAAAGCCATCGACATTGCCGCCGCGACCGCCCTCGGACGTGCTGTCGTGATTCTGATAGGCATCGCAGTTCAAAACCAGATTGTTCGAGCCACGACCCAGCCAAAAACCGATTCCCTGTCCATCGCGCATGACGAGTCGCTCGAAGACATTGTTATTACCGAGGTTTTCCACATTGATTGATTGTGTGTGGCCTTTGATCGTCACCTGAACGCCGACGAGTGAAATTCCACGAAAATGCAACCAGGATCCCCTCACACTGAAGGCATGGACGCGCAGCCCAGCAGGTCTTACTTGAGAAAAGTCCATAATGACTTCCTCGTTTTGATAGGCCTCATAGCGGATTGGCCTCCCCTTCTCCCCACTCCGATCGAAAAGACATACCAAAGCGCGCGAGCTCTCTTTTTTGGCGATCTGCTCCTCGCTAACTTGGTAAGTGCCACCTCGGAGACAGACAAGGTCTCCCGGCTTGACTGATTTTTGCGCGCGCATCAAGGTAGCGAAAGGGCTAGCGAGCGAACCTTCATGGGCGTCATTGCCATGAGGTGCGACAACATACATCGCGGCGGATAAATGGCCCACCCATATGATGAAAAGGAACAAACGCAAAATCATGGGACTGATTTACCGTTTTGATTCACGTCATCTGTCATGGGTGTCGAATCCATTCTGTCATCGGTAGCATTTGTGAATCGATAGACGGTAAAAAATTGTAAAGACAGTGTAAAAACTCTCGGCGCGCGCGAAATCATTTGCATGATGATATTGTGTAACAAAACCATGACCACCATCATGAAAACAAAAACCACTATTACCATCGGGCTTTTGACGGGAATCCATTTGCTCGCCCACGCGCAAGTCAGCACTCCAGGAGTGGTTGATTTGACGAAGCTCGCGAATTACGCCAGCCAATCGAAACCGGTTTACATCACTCGCACCAACACACCAGTTGGGAATCAAATCACAAACGCTGGCGCCACTCTGGGGCGGGTAATGTTTTACGACAAAAGACTCTCGCGCAACAGTGCGGTCAGTTGTTCATCTTGTCATCAACAAGCCAATGCCTTTGGTGACACAGCACTGGCAAGTACGGGAGTCAGTGGAACGACGGGTCGACACTCCATGCGTCTGGTCAATGCCGGTTTCGCGACGGAAAGCAAATTCTTCTGGGACGAGAGAGCGGCAACTTTGGAAGCACAAACCACACAACCGGTGCGCGATCACGCGGAGATGGGTTTCAGCGGCAACAGTGGCGACCCGTCCTTCGCCGATCTGGTGACGCGACTCACAGCCATTCCGGAATACCGCGTGTTGTTTGCCATGACCTATGGTTCCGCCACGATCACCGAGACCCGCATTCAAAACGCTCTGGCGCAATTCGTGCGTAGCATCCAGTCCTTTGACTCGAAATACGATGTCGGACGCGCGCAGTTCACCGACAATCAACCCTTTCCGAACTTCACAGCGCAGGAAAATGCGGGCAAAGCGCTCTTCGTTAATCCTCCCGGCCCGGGGGGCGGAGCAGGATGTGCGGGATGTCATGTGCCGCCGGAATTCGCCATTGATCCTAACAGCCGCAATAACGGCGTGACTGGATCGATCGGCGGAGGAACGGATCTCACCAACACGCGCTCGCCGAGCCTGCGCGACATGGTCGGACCTAACGGAAAGTCAAACGGACCTTTCATGCATCATGGAGGACAAGCGACCATCGCGGATGTCATCAATCACTACAATCTGATTCCTGGGGACAATACCAGTCTTGATCCTCGGCTACGGCGGCCGGGCGGTGCGGTGCAGAGTCTCAATCTGACACAAACGCAAAAAGACCAACTTGCCGCCTTCCTACGCACCCTTACAGGAAGCAATGTTTACACAGATGCGAAATGGTCGAGTCCCTTCACCACCAGCAATCAACTCACGCTGATCATTCTTCCTGAGAGTGCGACCACGATGACCCGAAATCCAAACCAAACCCTAACCTTGCGATGCCAAGCCGCGCCGGGCCTCAGCTATCGTATGGAAAGTTCGACCAATCTGAAAGACTGGACCCTGATGGAGATGGTCGCGGCAGGAGCCACAGGTCAGCTCGAAAAAACTGTGCCCATTGCCAGCACCACGACATTCTATCGTTTCGCTTACACACCGTAATCTAGCGAACCGTAAAAGAAAAAACCCGGTGCGCTGCTGCGAACCGGGTTTTTTGTTCGTGCGAAACTGATGCTTACCAAGTTTGCGTGCGCGAATGAGAATAATAGCTGTCAAAGCCGAGCTCGGGTGGGAACTCGGACAAACCTTGGGAAGGAGACATTTCAATACGTCCATCCTGACCGCAGTTTTCGTATGGTTGCTTGTAGGTGCCGCGATAGGTAGGGCAGGTAAAAGTAACCAATTCATAGAAACCGTAGCCGAGGCGACGCAGCGCACGGTTGGTGCCATCGACAGCACCGTAGGTCCATCCTGCTTTACGTCCGTAAGTATCTGTTTTGCGAACAACACTCTCGGGGATTTCGACAACACCGTAGATGATGTTCGATAAGGCACGACCCAACTTGCGCGTTGGCGTGTAATCCGAACCCGGAGGGGCTTGGATATCAGCGGAAAGCAGACCCGTGAGGGCCATCATTGTGGAGGCAAGAAGCGGAAGTTTTTTCATGCTGGGGAGAGCCTAGGGTAAGGAGGCCGGGCTTGGCAACAGCAAAATAAAAAAAGTTGCGGAATTTTGTCTGCCACGTTGGCGGCTCAGAGCAGATACTTACTGGCCTGTTCGACGTCCTTATCACCACGACCGGAAAGATTGGCGATGATGATGTCGGTTCGGGGCAGCAGCGGGGCGATCTTGTGGACGTATGCCATGGCATGGGAGCTTTCCAAAGCGGGCAGAATCCCCTCGGTGGTGGCCAGCGTTTTGAAGGCAGCAAGGGCTTCGGCATCCGTTGCGTAGGTGTATTCCACCCGGCCGATGCTCTGCAAGTAGGCATGTTCGGGACCGATGGCAGCGTAATCGAGGCCGGCACTAACGGAATGGGTGAGCTCGATTTGACCGTCGTCGTTCGCCAACAACCAGGTTTTCGTGCCTTGCAGCACGCCGAGTTTGCCACCCTGGAAACGGGCGGCGTGGCGTTCGGGCAAGATGCCATCTCCCCCAGCTTCGACTCCGACCATGCGAACCTCAGGATCATTCAAAAAAGGATGAAATAATCCCATGGCATTCGATCCACCGCCTACGCAAGCGACGAGCATGCTCGGCAGACGCCCCTCTTTTTCCAGAATCTGCTGGCGAGCCTCAACGCCGATCACGCGATGGAAATCGCGTACCATCATGGGAAACGGATGGGAACCGAGAGCGGAACCGATGATGTAGTGCGTATCTTCCACCGTGGCGACCCAATCGCGCATGGCTTCGTTGACTGCTTCTTTCAGAGTGGCCTGACCGGCGGTGACGGGCACGACTTTGGCACCCATCAAGCGCATGCGGGCGACGTTGAGAGCCTGACGTTCCATGTCGACAGCGCCCATGTAGACCACGCACTCCATGCCGAATCGCGCACAAACCGTGGCGGTGGCTACACCATGCTGACCAGCACCCGTTTCCGCGATGATACGGGTTTTACCGAGGCGTTTGGCGAGCAGAATCTGCCCCAGGGCGTTGTTGATCTTATGAGCGCCGGTATGCAGCAGGTCTTCGCGTTTGAGATAAATTTTCGCCCCTCCTAGAGCCTCCGTCCAGCGTTCGGCAAAATACAAAGGCGTGGGACGACCCACATAATTGTGAAGCAACTGGTCGAGTTCCGCTTGGAAAGCCGGATCCTGACGGGCTTTTTCGTATGCCTGAGCCAGGTCCTGCAATGGTGTCATCAGGGTTTCCGGAACAAACATACCACCAAACGGGCCGAAATGACCGGTGGCATCAGGAACTGTCGGCAGCAAATCAGGCATCGCGCTGACAATGAAACAGATTCCCTCGCCTTGTCAAAAGCGATTTTGCCATGGTAGGCGGCCACCCTCGCATTTTCCTTGAACAGACGAGGATCCTGTGCGAGTCAACACGCATGGCAGCACGCACCGCACATTCTCCGGGTCACGTGTTCGCGCCGAGCCTATGGATCGGCACGATCTCGCTGGTATGGGTCGTGGGCATGGACACCTTGGGATATTGGAAATCGCTGGATGAGTATGCCATCGCGTGGACCTCACGCATGGGCGAAGGCATGCGCGATGTGCCAGCTTGGATCGTTCTGATGATGACAGTCTTGCTAGCCTACGCATTGCCGTGGCTGATGCTGTGTACGCCGCATTGGTGGCGTCGTTTGGTATTGTGGGTGAGTATCACAATCCTAACAACCGGATGGATTCCTGTATTGGCTTTGGCGAGTTGGAAACTGACTCCCGCCATGCCGATCATCGCTATCGTATGGAGTGGTGTCTGTGCTTTCATCTATGCACAACGGCACCAATTGCCCTGCGAAGGGCCTGTCTCATGCCGCCGTGAGAGTGATCAACATCCTGCCGCCGACATCTAAATCCCATGGCCCGAGTCGAATATCCCACCGCAGTGCTGGAACTGGTTGCCGAGCTCAAACGTCTGCCCGGCGTTGGTCCGCGCAGCGCAGAACGCATGGCGGTTTGGCTTTTGCAAAGCAAACGCGCGCAACCACTGGCTCTGGCCCAGGCACTGGAACGCGCGGAACGGGAACTCTGCCTTTGTGAAACATGTGGATTTTTTGCGACCGCCGACGCGTGTGTGGCATGCGATGAGTCCCGTCGCGACGGTTCGGTGATTTGCGTGGTGGAGCAACCGACCGACGTGCTGCCGATGGAGCGTTCCGGATCCTTTCGCGGCGTCTATCACTGCTTGGGCGGTCGACTGTCGCCGCTCGATCATGTGACCCCGGAGGATTTGCGCATCGAGTCGTTGATGCGTCGTGCGAGGGAAGGTGTGGAAATCATTTTGGCGCTGGGATCCGATGTCGAGGGCGAAACTACGGCTCATTATCTTGCCGGGGAATTGCGGGGGCGCGGATGTCGCATCACACGCATTGCGCAGGGCTTGCCGGCCGGCGGAGGCTTGGAGCATGCAGATGAACTGACCTTGTTGCGTGCGATGCAAGGTCGTCGCGAATGGAACGAAAGCTGAGCTGCCTATGAAATCGAATCGAAAAAGCGGTGACCCCGCCAGCAACCGCAAAGGAGGAACACCGTTTTGGGAAAAAATGAAACCCAAAAAGCCCGAGCGATCAGCCAAACGCGAAGTGTCTCCAGAACCGAAAAAAACGGTCTTTGCTGCGGCACCCATGACGGGAAAAGCAGCAGACAAAGGTTGGGATCAGGTCGCCCAGTGGTATGAAGGGTTGGTCGGTGACGAAGGTTCGGATTACCACAAGCACGTCATCGTGCCTGCCTTGATGAGGCGTCTCGGTGATCTAACAGAAAAACGTGTGATCGACATTTGCTGCGGCCAGGGATTCCTAGGGAAAATGCTAAGACATGCGGGCGCCGCTCGCGTCGACGGAATCGATGCCAGTCCGCAATTGATCGCAGCAGCACGTCAGCGCCACGCGGACGACGCGAAGCAAGGCTATCGGGTGGCCGATGCCTGCCAAGCGGATGATTGGGCCGATGGATCCTATGACGTCGCGATTTGTTTGATGGCAGTGCATGATGTGCCGGATTTGCGCGGTTTGTTTCGGAACATGGCCCGCAGTCTAACGCAGCACGGCAGGGCCTTGTTGGTATTCATGCACCCGTGTTTTCGTTTCCCCCAGCACACACACTGGGGTTGGGATGTGGAAAAGCAGATTCAGTATCGACGCATCGATCGCTATGGCAGCGAGCACACGATTCTCATCACCACACATCCGGGACGCAAGAACAGCCAGCAGACGAAATTTTATCATCGTCCCTTGCCATGCTACATCAATGCGCTCGCCGCCGCAGGTTTGGCGATCACCGGTTGCGACGAACTGTTCACGCATCGTCGATCGCAAACAGGCCCGCGCAGCAAGGCGGAGCATTTTGCAGCCGAGGAATTCCCCATGTTTTTGCTATGGGAACTGCGACTCTGCCCAGGGCTTCAGTAAGAATGGGCGCAGAGATGCTCGATGCAATGTTGCGACCAAGTTTCAAGTCGTTCAAAGTGCTGTTGGCGCAGTTCTTCTAACGAACTGAATTGCAAATCGGTCAGCGCGTCCTCTCGGGATGCGACTTCTTCATTGTCGAGATCGACCAAGTGCACGACACCCAGGTGGACTTGTCCGACGGGATTGGAGTCATCGTTGAGCAAAGCAATGATGCGACTGGTTCGCTTGCTGCCGATCACCAGTTCTTCATCGAGTTCGCGCGACACGGCGGCGAAGTATGCTTCGGGACCGACGCGACCGTCGCCCGTGTCGATGGGATTGATGTGACCTCCGACGCCTACGGAAATTTTGGCATGCAACCGGCTCTCGCCACCGGCCTTGCCACGGGTGTAGTGAAGGATCCGGTCGCCACAGCGAAACACACAATACGGTATCAACTGCTTGTGCGAGGGATCTTCTTCGGCAGCAGCGCGATCCATGAAAAAATGCTCTTCGGGATCGAGCAAGCGCTCCATGAAGCGATCGGTCTGCTGCGTCAGGATGCCGTGAAACATCCCCAATTCCTCGAGCAAGGCCCGACGTACAACCAACACTTCCTCACCTGCGTATTTCGACATAAAATTGGACGGCGCGGGTTTGATGCACCACGCACGGAGTGTGAAGCTAGGCAAAGATCCTGAAGTCGGCAAGCGGCATTTGACTGATTCGAAACACTGCATGAAAACATGACGGATCTCTCGCTGAGTATCGTCACGGAGTGCGTTTGTGAGCTGGCATGAAAGCGAATTCGGCTGCGCGTCGCGGAATTTTTCAAGAGAGGGCGCTGAACCATCCCTCCGAGATACGCAAGACGTTGAGTCACTTGAGATCTTTGATCTTGACATGGGCGCTGGCACGGCTAATGTGGGTGCGTGTTACGTGCATTGCGCATTCTGATTCTGCTTCTCACTTGGGTGGGTCTGGGTGTGCGTGCCGCTGATCTGCCGGTGAGAATTCATGACGCATACGAAGAGGTTTGCGGTCATTCACACGATCACGAACACAGTGATGATACGCCTTGTCATGATCATGACCATCATCACTGCCATTGCCCGGGGCTATCGCCGCTTTTTTGCTTGCCGGAATTCCCGGTGATCGCAAGCACGGCGATTTTGCTGGTAAGTTCCGCAAGAGCGGAGCAGATCCAATGGAGGCTGCCGGACGATCCGGTTTATGCACTGGATGTGCCGCCCATCATCGGATGAGTAATCATACGTATTCTTACGTACAAATAAAATACGGTACACTGGTGCGCTAATGCGCATGCGTTGTCTTTGTCCTTAATATGACTCATTTTTCTTTTTATGTTACGATCCTTCGTTGTTTTTTTATGTTTGATTAGAATACTCCATGCAGAGCAAGCTCTGGTGCTTAGTGAGAACACTCTCGATACGCGCATTCATGCGCAAAACCCTGATCTCAAGGCGGCGCGTTGGCGCATTCAAGAGGCGGTTGGCAGGCTGCGGGGCGCGGGTACGCCACCTCGGCCAGAGCTATACTTCCAAGGTCAGAAAGATCCGCAGGCACCACAACATCAGTGGACGCTCGGTGTTACTAAATCTTTTCCTGTGACGAATCGATTGAGCGCAGAAAAATCCATCGGAAAATCCGAGCTTGAAGCTGCAGAGCGGGAAGTGAGGGCTTATGAGCAAGAACTGATCCTTCAGGCACGTGAGGTATTTGTGCAAGCGTTGGCACAAAAAAGCCGGCGGATTTTATTGACCAAACAGCAGGCGGAGGCGAATGCATTTGCTGAGTCTCTACAGAAAAATCAGCTGCGTGCTGAGGCTTCGGCTCTAGACGCATCGCAGGCGAAGCTGGATGCCGCATCACTCCTGATCGAGCAACGCCAGCTCGATGCTGCGGAGAAAATCACCTTTTCCAAGCTGAAAAAATTGCTAGGCATGTCACCGGATGCTGTCATTGCCGTGGGCGGAGAGTTACCTGAGCTGCAACCTGCGCAGCAAGGAAACATCGCTCTACGTGGTGATTACCAGCAAGCTCTGAGCGCTGTATCGGTGGCGCAAGCCGAGGTGATTCACGCCAAATCATTGCGCTACGATGACATTGATGCGGGAGTTTTTGTCTATGGTGAGAGGCAACGAGATGCGCCAGATGGCTATAGCCGTGATACCATGCTTGGCATTACTTTCACCATCCCATTGCCGTTTTGGAATGACACCGTTGGTGCGGTGCAAGCAGCGGAGGCAAAAACGGAGCGCCGCAAGCAGGAAGCATTGTCTTTAATCGCAAACGTCAAACATCAGGCACAAGGAGCTACGGAGGAGATGAAACAATGGAAATTACTGGATGAACAAATCGCCCATGAATTGCTGCCACTCGCACTAGATCAAGTCAAGCTCTCCACCCAAAACTATCAACAAGGACAAGGCGAGATCCAATCGATCTTCCGAGCCCGCGCTCAAGTGCGCCAGCTGTCACTTTCTCAGCTAGATGCGCGTCGTGAGTATCACCTCGCCCGCGTTCGTTACGAATCCGCTGTCGCCGCCAAACCATAAATTTTTCATGAAAACTTTACTTACTACCATCATTGCAGCATTGTTGCCCATCGTCGTTTTTTCGGCTACACCAGCCATCGAGCCCGTCATCCTCAACGAACAAGGCGTCAAAAACCTCGGCCTGGAAACCGTCACCGTCGAGGAGGCAGACTTTGAGCTCACCACCTTCGCACTCGGTCGCACGGAAGCCATTCCCGAAAAACGCTCTATCCTAAGTAGCCGCATCCCGGGGCGGGTCACCGAAACCAATCTCAAGATCGGCGCGTATGTCGAAAAAGGCGAAAAGCTGGTTCTGTTAGAGAGCCGTCAGCCCGGTGATCCACCGCCGAGCATCTGGCTCACCGCGCCAGCCAGCGGCACGATCATTTCGGTCAATACTTCGCTCGGCGCCCCTGTCGAGGCATCGGACTCGCTCGCGGAAATTGCCGATCTAAGCACCATTTATTTGATTGCCACATTACCGCAAGCTACGGCTGGAAAAATCAAACAAGGCTCACAAGCGAAAGTCCGTTTCCCCATCCGCCCGGACAAGGAATACACCGCCTCGTTGTTGAAATTTGCCTCCTGTCCCTGCCCCGATCCTGCCTGCGCTCTTGGACAGAATTTGTCTACTCGCTCCGATGACGATAAAGTCGATCTTAATACAGCAGGTGTGGTATTCACCATCGAGAACCCAGACAACCAGCTTCGCCGTGGCATGAACGCCGAATGCACGATCATCATGGAAAAGCGCGATGCCGTCCTGAGCGTGCCTCGCGAGGCGATTCAGGGCAGCCCATCGAGCCGCCATGTCTATGTGAAACATGGAACGATTGCCAATGCCTTCGATCGCGTGTATGTAACAACTGGTATGACGAACGGCAACCGCGTCGAGATCCTCGATGGGCTAATCCCCGGCGATGAGGTAGTAACCCGCGGATCATACTCGCTCGGCTTCGCCGGTGGCGGGAGCGGTGTCTCCCTCAAGGAAGCCATGGACGCTGCACACGGCCATGATCACAACGAAGACGGTTCGGAATTGACGCCAGAGCAGAAAGCCGCCGCCGCGAAAGGAGGTAAAGGCGATACCCACGCCCAAAACGAAGAGGGAATCTCCATGCGTGAAATGCTCCTTATGATCAGCACCGGCATTCTCGCCATCGTGTTGGTCGTCGTCTTACTTCGCCGCCCGTCCGCAAGCGAAACCTCCGAACTTTCCTGATGCCATGCTAAACTATCTGATCCGCTGGTCGCTGCGAAATCGCACCATCATTCTCTGCCTTGCCTTCATTATCCTAGCTCTTGGCCTCAAAGTTGGCAGCGAGCTTCCTGTGGAGGTCTTGCCCGATTTAACCAAGCCGACCGTAACGATTCTAACAGAAGTACCTGGCCTCGCGCCCGAGGAAGTCGAGGCGTTAGTCACCCAACCCATTGAGTATGCGCTTATGGGAGTCAACGGACTCACCCGGATGCGTTCCACTTCGGACATCGCGCTCTCCCTCGTATTTGTCGAATTCGAGTGGGGTATTGACATTTACAAGGCGCGCCAGTTCGTGCAGGAGCGCCTGCAAGTCGCCCGCGAATCCCTGCCTCCAGATACCCAGCCTTACATGACGCCCGTCGCCTCATTGATGGGCGAGGTGCTGCTCATCGGCGTTAAGAGTAATGATGGGAAAATTGCGCCGATGGACGTGCGCACCACTGCCGACTGGACGATCCGCACGCGCCTGCAAGCCATTTCTGGCGTCGCCGAAGTGCTCAATATGGGCGGCGGCGTGAAACAAATGCAAGTCCAGCCCGACCCTTGGCGCATGCAGGCGAACGGTGTGACTATCGAGGAACTCGAACAAGCTGTAAGCGAGGCCGCAACCAACACCACTGGAGGTTTCATTGATAGCGGCCCACAGGAAATCATGGTGCGAAACCTCGCCATGAGTGTCGAACTCGACGACATCGCCCGCACCATCATCAAGAAATCCGGTGGACGATCCGTCACCATTTCAGATGTCGCTACCGTCGCATGGGGGACACAACCCAAGCGCGGTGAAGCCGCTGTCAATAGTAGTCCGGGTGTCATCATGAGTGTCGTGAAATCCCCAGGGTTTGACACCATCGATCTAACCGAGAGAATCGAAGCCGCCATCGAAGATCTTAAGCCTGCGCTCCCCAAAGGTGTGGAGGCAACCGTGCTTTTCCGCCAACGCGACTTCATTGATTCCGCCATCGGCAATTTGAAGAAAGCCATCATCGAGGGAGCCGTCATGGTCACTCTGGTGCTGCTGCTTTTCCTGATGAGTTTCCGTACAACCTTCATTACCTTGATGGCGATGCCGCTGAGTTTCGCGGTCACCTTGCTCACCTTCAATTTGATCGGACTCAGCGTGAACAGCATGACGCTGGGCGGACTGGCGGTGGCCATCGGCATGGTGGTGGACGATGCCATCGTCGATGTGGAAAACGTCTTCCGACGCCTACGCGAAAATGCCCGACTCAAGGAACCTTTGCCAAAGCTGGAACTCATCGCCCAAGCATCTGGTGAGGTCCGTAATTCCATCCTCTACGCCACCGTCCTCATCGTGTTGGTATTCCTGCCCTTGCTTGGTCTTTCAGGGGTAGAGGGCAAACTCTTCGCCCCCATCGCCATCGCCACCATCATCAGCATGATTGCATCGTTCGTGGTCTCTCTAACATGCATCCCAGTGCTGTGCTCTCTGTTATTGAAAGTCAAACCTGCCGATGACGGACACGGCCACAATGACGGACGCATCGTTCGTTCTCTCAAATGGCTACTCAAATCCACCATCCTCCGCATCAGCCTGCGCCAACCGATCATCGTGATCGCTCTGGGCTCCGTATTGCTGGCAGCTGCGCTTATGCTTTACCCGAAAATGGGCAAGGATTTCCTCCCGGCTTTCCACGAGGAGACCGCCGTCGTCACCACCGGCGCGGCTCCCGGCACTTCCTTGAAGGAAATGGAAACCCTCGCCAGAGCGGTGGAGGAACAAATCCGGCAGATCCCTGAGGTTGGCCACATCGGTCGCCGCATTGGCCGTGCCGAACGCAGCGACCACGTCGTGCCCGTCAACAACGTCGAGTTCGATATTGACTTCAAAAAGAATGAAAAAGGCCGCCCGCTCAAAGTCGTGCTTGAAGAAATCCGCACCCGCATTCGCTCCGTGCCCGGCACCTTCAGTGTCGTCTCCGGCCCCTTGTCTCACAAGATCAGCCACCTACTTAGTGGTGTCAGTTCGCCCGTAGCGGTGAAAATCTTCGGCCCCGACTTACAGACGATCACTTCTCTCGGTGAAAAAGTCCGCGACGTTGCCCAATCAATCCCAGGACTCGAAGATGCCAAGCTCGATATGCAAGCACAGATTCCCCAGCTTCGCATCGAGCTGGATCGTGATCGTGCACTGGCCCACGGCGTTTCCCCCGGGGAACTGAACGCCGAACTCTCGACCTTGTTAGGAGGAACACAGGTTGCCCAACTGCGGGAGAACCAACGCGTCATCGATCTCGCCATCCGTCTGCCCGAAAACCTGCGCGGCGATGTCGAAACCATCCGCAACCTTCCCATCCATACGGTCACGGGTGACCACATCCCTCTTCACCTCGTCGCCGATGTGCGCGAAGCCTCGGGACCCAGCGCCGTCTATCGGGAAAACACCCAGCGCCGCTACGTCGTATCCATCAAACCGAGCGAGCGCGATGCCGGAGCGCTTGTGGCCCAGTTGGAGCAAAAAGTCCGCAATCAGGTGAAATTTCCCGAAGGCTATTTCATCAGTTATGAAGGCGATTTCCGCGCGGAACAAGCAGCTGCGAAACGAATCGCTCTACTTTTTGCCGCGATTCTCGTGGTGATCGTGATGTTGCTGTGGTCCTACTTCCGCAGCCTTATACTGGCTTTTCAGGTGCTGATCAACCTGCCTCTCGCCTTGATGGGAAGCCTGGCCCTAACTTGGCATCTTGTAGGCAACATTAGCATCGCCACGCTGGTGGGATTCATCGCCGTGGGAGGCGTCGCCGCTCGCAACGGCATCATGATGATCTCCCACTATCTCCATCTGATGAAACACGAGGGCGAAGGCTTCACCGACTCGATGATCGAACGCGGTACCTTGGAACGCTTCGTCCCCGTGACCATGACCGCGCTATCGGCGGGCATTGCGCTGATTCCTTTCGTCATCGCGATGGGAGAACCCGGCAAAGAAATTCTCAGTCCTGTCGCCATCTGCATCGTCGGCGGGCTGGTGAGCTCGACCCTGCTCGACTTCGCCGTCACACCCGCGGTGTTTCGCCTCTTTGGCAAAAAGGCCGCCGAGAAGGCGCTCGCTCTCCATGCTCCAGCCACTCATTGAACAAGATCCCACAAATCAGAACCATCTCCCTACAACAACCATATGAAAACAACCACACTACTGACCACCGCCCTGTTTGCCCTGTTCGCCAGTCCGCTGGCGTATGCCGCCGAAGAGCACGACCATGATCATGCGCAAGAAGCAGAGCATGTCCACGAGGAAAACGTCACGAAAGGCCCCAACGGCGGCCACGTCATTGAATCCAAGGCGGGCTTCTCCATCGAAGTCACCGTGGGCAAGGACCGCAAGGCACGCATCGTGTTTCTCAACAAGGAAAACAAAGCAACCGCATTGGCGGATCAGAGCATCACGGGAATTGCCGGTGAACGCTCGGCGCCGACGAAAATTGCCTTTGCCAAGGGAACGGAAGCCGATGCCAACGTTCTCATTGCGGACAAGCCCTTGCCGGCGGGAGATCACGTGCCCGTAATCCTCAGCATCAAAGTCTCCACCGATGCCAAGACCGTCGTGGAACGCTTCGAGCTACACCTGCATTGATCTTCATCGCAGGGGCGGCTCAGCGTCGCCCCTGCCGGTCATTTTGCGAGTTCACGGAGCAGGTGTTGGTTCAATGCGATGCCTGCTTCGAAATTGGCGACGGGAAAATTTTCGTTAGGCGCGTGAATCTGGCAATCGGGCAGTGCGAGGCCTAACAGCAGCGTGTCTGCGCCGAGGATTTCGCGGAATGCCTGGATGATGGGTATGCTACCGCCTTCACGGATCAGCACCGGTTCACGGCCGAAGGCGGCCTGTAAGGCTCTCTGGGCCGCTTTGCCGAACGGAGAATGCGGATCAGCGTGGTAGGGTTTGCCATCGTGACCGATCTCCACCTCAATGCTCACGCCCGCTGGGCAATGCGCTTCGAAATGCCGCTTCACCTTTTGCAAAATATCCTTCGGATCCTGATCAGGTACGAGACGGAAGGAGAATTTCGCA
>JBJOMZ010000063.1:0-16289 GCA_046052105.1 Verrucomicrobiota bacterium
CTCAAACTCGTTATGAGTGCCTCTGCCAAAAATCGCCTTTGTTGGAGAAAAGACTTGTCCGAATTTCGCGGGCTTTCGGACCGGGAGCGCGCGGGTTTTCTGCTGGTTCTTGAATGGTTTGAGAATTGATTCGGGGGCTCCGCCAGCCCCCTCACCCCTGCGTGGCACGTCGCGTTCGCTCCTGTCCAAAACACCTACAAACCTTCAGTGTTTTTTTCGGCTTCGCCACGATTTGGAAGCGAATCGGGATGCGGCGAAGATTTTCTGGCGCACCGAAGTTTTGCGCGAAGATCGGCCTAGGCAACAGTGGCAACTGGATCAGTGGGGCGATGCTACTAGGGGAAGAATTGACGATTGATGATAGTTGATTATGGATTGTTGATTGTGGGGAAATAGGGCGCAGTCAATCTTTCATAGGCGAAGGATAAATATTGAACTCAATGCGGGTGAAAGCGGATGGATCAAATTGTGCGGTGCCGAAGTGTTGGCTCGTGCCGGTGATCTTGCCTCCGTCCGCAATTCCGTCTAGGCGGAAGGTGACGTAGTTGCCATCGGCGAACCATGCGCGAACGTCGCCATTTTGGAGCAATCTTTCATCGTATTCCGATGGTGCCAACGCCAGCTTGCGGATGCGCGAAACCGGCAAGCGGATGTCGTTGTAGCGGGTTTTGAGGGCAATTTCGCTGTTTTCGATTTTTTCCACTTTGCCCAACACGATGTCGCCGTTGCGCAGAATGACGCGTTGTTCATCGTCTTTGGGATCTGGGTTGTCGATCGGGTTGCTTTTCTGGCCATCTTGGGCGCTGGGAAGTATGCCATCCCATGCGGTAAGAGACATGCGTGAAATCTGAATCTTGTTGCCATTACCGGAATTCTGGCGCAAGTGAATGCATGATCCGTTGAGCAGGGGTTTTTCCACATCATTCCATTCTTGTACTAGCGTTTCATCCGAATACAGTGCCATCAGTCCGGAGGTGCTATCCACAAAAAGTCGCATTTCAGTTTTTTCCTTATTGCGAAAAGTCTGGTCCCGTTTGTATTCGCCGATCATGCCGCCGTTTCGCATCATGCCGGCTAACACATCCGCATTGCTAGAGCGTTTTTGCAGGTAGGAAGTGCCGTTGTCCAACATCAGCATGTAATGGTTGTCCGGTGTTTCCTGATCGATGCTATCGGCACTGAAGTAGATCTGCAGGCTGAAACGGTTTTTCCAGGTGGCGGTGAAACGGAAGCAGTAGCGTTCCGGGATTTTTTTGAAATCCTTGGCAATCGCACCGTTGCCGTTGCCGGTGTAGGTGTTTTTTTCGAAGGTCCACGAATCATCGGGAGAGATTTTCCACTCGTCGGCTTTGAGCGGGCCGGAATACACGGGAGGAGAAACATCGGTGATTTCAAGGTCCTTGACCATGTTCCGGTTCAGATTCAACTGTCCCGCATACCAAGTGTTGAGCAGGATGTGATCCTGATGCACCGCCACCAGTTCTCCATTCAGGATGTCCCCGGAAATGTTTTCGTTCTGTTGCCTGAGATCGGGATTGAAACGGATGTGGGCGGCGTGATCGTGGTGCGGGGTCTGAGTGGGGACCTGTGGGAAAGTGATGTCCTGGATCTGATGCAGGAAGAAAGGCGTTTCCTTCTGCAAAGTTGGGGATTTCCAATACAGCAATCCGTTCTCCATGCGCACCAGCTGTCCCTTCAGCCGATCACCATTGGCAAAATGCAACACCGGCCACTCCTCCGCGGCATGCAGCGAACTAGTCGATAAGATGGCGCAAGTGATGAAAAATTTCATAGAAGGGAAAAGGTAGGGCTTAGGGCTTGCGAGAAATTTCTGAGATCAGCGAAGTGGCAATTTCCAGATCTCCCAGCACAGGATGCTTGGCGTGAACCGAGCCATCATGCATGACGAACGAATCCACCAGCAGCGTTCCCAGCCCGTGGAACTGAATCCGGTATGGAGGAGCTGCACTCTTGGGTTTCTCTCCCGCAAAGTAGATGACAGCGACTTTCGAGGCCGGCAACGGTCTGGGGGACGGATCATGGGGGTTTTCGAACAAAATTTGCAGTTCTTTACCCATTTTGATTGATTTGAGTAGGCCTGAAGAACGGTTCGATTCGATGTCATAAAGCACATCAGTTTTTGTGTCGCTCCGTTTCTCCATGCGTGCCTCCGCGCTGGCGGAGCCCCAGGATGTCACCCGTATGTCAGTGACAGTATGTTTGTCTTCACTGCCGGAGGTGGAGATGAAGCTGATGATATCGCCCTTGGGCACTGGCCCGGTTTCGACAGGGTCGATGATATTGTTGCGCAGTTGTTTGCCATTTACGGACAACTGGAGCAGGCGGTTGACGCGGTCGACGCGGATTTCCACCCGCATGCGATTGTCTTCCATATCGTCAGGCGTGAGTTCGTTGAAGGTGGCGAGAGATGTGTATTTTCTGGCGCCACTGGATTGTCGTTTCAGTTCTAGTCCTGCATTGTTGAATTGCAGGAAATAAGAATCCACGATGGCATTGCTGTCTGCCGATGGCGATGCGAAAAGACATTTGATCCCTGCATTGCCCGTCCACTCCACGCAAAAGTTCAGGATGTAGCGATCCGGAAAGGAAGCGAACTTGCGGTGTATAGAACCCCATGCCTGTGATTCGAGTCCGTTGTTGTTGAATTTCCAAGCTCGCCCAACTTCCCATTCGTTGGCGAGCGGACCGCGATAGAGCACAGCGTTCTCACTCGTACCGAAATGCAGCGAATCAATGGCGGATCGATCAGCCATGATTTTTGCGGACCAGGGCAATGCGAACGTCAGCTGTTTTTGATCTAGTGTTTCAATATCGATCGGCATCACATCGCCGTTTTTCAGATAGAGAATGTTGTTGTGCGTGGCCTTGGGTGCCTCTTTTTCTTCAAACTGGATCCGTTCGGTTTCCTTGCGGGAAAATTGCAGTTTGTCGGGTGAGAGCGGGGAACTCAGGGTGATGACGCCTTCCTCCGAAATGCTTTCCACTTTGCCTGATATTTTTCCATCACCGCCTAGCGTGATCACATCGGCAAACGACCACGAAGCGGAAACCAGAAGAGTGGCCACGATGGGTCGTGTCTGGAGAATGCAATGAGGCAACTTCATTTGTCGGGTGTCAGTTGAATGTCTTGGTTGTGATCCATGATCTCCAAAAAGGGATTTTCGTCGCTGAATTCAAGGCTCACGGCGTGATGGAGCTGCAGTTCCAATTGCTTGGCGAGCGGGTGATTGAGCTTCAGGGCGAGTGCGCTTGAAGCCTGGGCTTGTCCGCTGATTTTACCCGTGGGATAGAATCGTGCAGTGATCGTGCCTTCGGCAGCTTCCTTGCTCTCGGTTTGCTGTTTTTTAGCAAAGACGATCTCAGAGATTTCGGTCAGGGGGATTGCCAGTTCGCTATAGGCGCTTTTGAAAATGACCTTGTTGTCCTTGATCTCGATGATTTCACCGGAATAACGATCGGTGCCGTTGCTGAGTAAGATGATATCGCGTTTTTCGTGACTGAGACTGTAGGCGCTGTCCTTGATGCCGCTCCATTCGCTGATTACTACCTCGGAGACACGCAGCGGATTGTTGCACTGGATGGCAAAGCCACGTCCCAGCGGCGGAACACCCTCATCCTCTTTTCTTTCGGCTTCTGGCTTCAGGCTGTCGATGTCCTCCCATTGGGCGGCATACTGCCCATTCACAAACAACATCAGCAGACCTTTTGCTCGGTTGCAGCGCACTTCGATCGTGGCCTCGCCTGACTCGGGCAGTTGCACTCCGGATTGCGTTTGCAACATGCGCTGATTGATCACTTGGCCGTTCGTATCGTAACCGCAGCGCGTCAGGGAAAAGTAACTTTGATAGACGCTCAGAACCAGAGCGTTACCGAAGGACAAACTGTGGTTCGACGGCATGCCGTTGAAAAACATCATCGGCTGACGTGCAGCGACGCCTGCTTTTTTGCCTTCGTTTTCCTCGTCTTTTTTCAACTCGGGCGGCAGGGCGAAGTCGGCATTCAACGCGATGTTCACATTGAGGCGCTCGCGCCAAGCCAACCGAAAACGCAATAGCGTGCTCTCATCAAGGCAGTTCTTGCGAGCCAGCACATGCATGCCTTTCACGTGATACCAGGAAGATCCTGAATGTTGCCAGGAAACCTCATCCTTTTTGTCCGCAGCTTTGCTTTCTTTTTTGTCATCTGCGCTAGTTTCGCTCTCAGACTTCTTTTTGGCACTCGCTTTGGGATCGCGATCTTCCGGTTTATAGACTTCCCAACCATCGGCGGAGAAGGGGCCGGCGTATTGTAATTTTCCGCCGAACGGATTGGGATTGATGGCAGAGATGCTCTCGGAGGGCAGGTCGATCTCGCCCACCACATGGCTGCGGATGCGTGTGTTTTTTTCGTCGAAGCTCAATACCTCGCCGGGGATTTGGTCACCATTTTGCAAAGTCACAAAGGCGAAGGAACATGCATCTGTTGTGGGTGTGGCACCGCGCAGGACGATGTGGCGAACGTTTTCGGATTTCAGGGAAATCTGCGTTGCCAGATCCGGGCGGGTCCAGAGGATGGCATTCCCGTCACCCATGCCCTGATACTTGCCATGAAGCTGGTCGCCATTGGTGAAACGGAGGATGTCATCCGGTGCGGCATGTGCGATGGCCGAGAGCGCGAAGAGAGAGAAGAGCGAACGATTCATGGCGGCAGCAAATGATTATTTTTCGTAAATCGGGAGAAAGCGATAGTTTAAGGCCAGCGAGAGCAAAGCTCCTGAAGTGTTGAAAGCATAGCCCATGCGCCCCGGCCACGAGCCATCGGGAGATTGCAGGGTGGACATCAGTTTGATGTTTTTCGCATTCCATTCCTCCCAAACCTTTTGATCGGCATGAAACAAAGCCTGTGACATGTAATATTCGAAGTAAAACGGGTAATAAGGCTCGCGATAGTTGATGTGGTTTTTCAAGTAAGCCAGACTGGCAGCGTAGCCTTTGCCTTCCTTTTTTTTGGCCAATGAAAGACACAGCGACCCGATCGCGGTGAGGGTAGGCTTCCCGCCTCCGGCTGAGGTGTATCCGTAACTACCGTCCCCGCTACGACAACGTTCCATGTAGGACAGAGCGTTCTTGATAGCTTCATCAGGCACGCTAATACCGGCGTTGCGTGCGGCGAGCAGAGCCACGATTTGGCATCCGGATACGGTGCTATCTGCGTCCGACGCGTCGGGAGTGTAACGCCAAGCCTTGAAGCGGTTGCGTTTCTGAGCGGAGAGAATCAGATCGACGGATTTTTTTAGCGCCGGAGCGAGTTTTGGGTGATCCAGCATGCCGTATGCCTCACACAAGGCCAGCGTGGCGAATCCATGGCTATACATGCTGGTTCCGATGTAGCCATTGGTCGCATTTTGTTGGGAAAGAATGTAGTTGATGCCGCGCTCGATATTTTTTGCATACGGACCATGGTTGGGATCCTCGCCGTGTGCCAGAAAAGCGATGGTTGCCAATCCAACCACCCCGGGTTCATTGCCTTGGGAATCCTCCCAGCAACCTTCCTTGGTCTGTTTGCTGGCGAGATAACGTAGACCACGCTCATACATCTGTTCCACTTGTGCGGGAATATGGTCGTCTTGCCGACGAGGCAAATCCTGGGCAAAGGAAGCGCTCAGAAGGGCGAAAGGTAGCACGAAACGAATCATAATGAGAAAGTGCCTGTTGGCGTGCATGTCATACGTTTGATACGATAGGAGAAGAACCGCAATCTGGCAATCTCAGAATCCCCAAGAATGAGCGATTCCAACATCTGAATCCGTTCAATTTTCCGTTGCGGGTTCGTCTTGATTGCGCATGAAATCGGCAATCTGGGAAAAAAACTGGATCAGCCACTCTCGCGATTCTCCCTTCACCTGGGATTCATCCATGGCACGGATCATCAATTCCAGCCAACGGTCCCGTGCTGCTTTGTCGATGCGAAAGGGCATGTGCCGCATGCGCAAGCGCGGATGTCCACGCTTCAAGATGTAAGTGGGATCCTGAGCAAGCCGAAACCAAAGGAATTCCCTCAACCTCTCCTCACTGCCCACCCAGTCATCCGCTGGATACATCGGTCCGAGAATGTCGTCGTAGCGGACCAAGCGGTAAAATGCGGCAACCATGTCGGCAATACCGGATTTACCCAGATCGGCGGTTACGGAGGATTCATCGGGCATGGTAAGGGCAAAAGTCAGTGGTTCACGCTATCATTTTCTCACTTCTTATTCAAAGCGAAATCGTTTGATTCAGCAACGCGGTCAAACGGGAATTCATGAGCCGTGTTTTGTGAGGCATGTGCTATTTCTTCCCGAAACCGCGCATGATATTCCCGAGATCGCCCATGTTCTCCGCTCCGCCGGACATGGCTTTCATCATGTTTTTCATTTTGTTGGGGGAGCGCATCATCTCGCGCATTTGTCCGAACTGCTTGAGCAAGGCATTCACCTCTTGCAAGCTGGTGCCCGAACCATTGGCGATGCGTTTGCGGCGTGTGCCGCGAATGATTTCAGGGCGACGCCGTTCATCGTGAGTCATGCTCAGCACGATCGCCTCGGTGCGCTTCATTTTCTTGCCGTCAAAGGCATTCGACGGAAGTTGTTTTTTGATTTTGCTGAAGCCTGGTAACAAGCCCAGCAAGCCTTCGAGTGGACCCATGTTCTGGATCATTTTCATCTGATCGAGGAAATCGGTGAAGTCGAACTTGCCCTCGGCCATGCGTTGGGCGCTGCGCATGGCATCCGCCTCGTTGATTTTGTCGGCGACTTTTTCCACCATGCCGACGATGTCACCCATCCCAAGAATGCGATCCGCCATGCGGACGGGATGGAATTCTCCCAGTTGATCGATTTTTTCGCCTTCGCCGATGTACTTGATCGGTTTGCCAGTGACCGCACGCATGGAGAGTGCGGCCCCACCACGGGCATCGCCATCGAGCTTGGTAAGAATGATTCCGGTCAATCCAACCGCATCGTTGAAATGAGTCGCTACCGAGACCGCCTGCTGTCCAGCAGCGGAATCGGCCACCAGCAGAGTCTCCCGCGGAGCGAGGAATTGATGAAGTTTTTTCAACTCCACAATCAAAGCCTCGTCCAATTCCTGACGTCCGGCGGTGTCAAAAATCATCACGCTGTGGTCCTGAGTCTCGGCCCATTTCAAGGCGTCTTTGGCAACCTTGACCAGATCGGTTTCTCCTGAGGTGGGCGTGTAACAGGGGACTTCCGCCTGTCGTGCCAGCGTCGCGAGTTGTTCGATGGCGGCGAGTCGGTAGAGGTCGATGGCGACCAGCACGGGACGACGACCTTCTTTCTTGAGACGATACGCGAGTTTGGCGGCCGTGGTGGTCTTGCCGGCACCGTTGAGTCCGCAGAGCAAAATGCGAGCGGGAGGATTGAGATCGAGAGGGGCGTTGTCACCGCCGAGGAGGGCGGCCAATTCATCGTGGAAAATTTTGACGATTTGCTCGCCAGGTTTTACCGACTTCAAGACCTCCACACCCTGGGCTTTTTCCTTGATGCGATTGATGAAATCGCGTGCTACGGAAAACTCCACATCGGCTTCGAGCAATGCGAGGCGGATTTCCCTCAGCGCGTCACTGATGTTGGATTCGGAAATTTTTCCTACGCCGCGAAGGTTGCGAAAGGTTTTGTCGAGGGAGTCAGCAAGAGATTGAAACATGTTCGGAAGTATCTAGGGGTAATCAGCGTTGGATCGAGTCGCGCAGGACTTGGATCGCGTGTTTGATAGGAATTTGTCGACCTTGGGTAGTGGCCAGACCGGAGAGGTGCATCAGGCAGGACATATCGCCACTGATGAGAAGATCAGGTTCCTGTTCGAGAATGTTATCGAGCTTCAGCGTGCCCATTTTACCTGAAATGTGAGGAAAAGTCACCGAGAAGGTGCCGCCGAAACCACAGCACTGCTCGCTCTGTCCAAAGGGCAATAAGGTAACGTTTTCAATCGAGGAAAGCAGTGTGCGGGTGGATTCACCGGAGCAAGTTCCTCGCGAGTGGCAGGAGCGATGAAAGGCAATCTTTGTCGGTTGATCGCATTTGCCTTGCCATTCTGTGACGCCAAGACCGTGAACGAGGTAGTCCATGATTTCCCATGTGCGTTGTGCGAGTGAGTCGATACTGGCATCAGGGCACTCTTCAAATTGCAATGTATTGCCGTGGAAATTCATGGCCGCGCAGGAGCCTGAGGGAACGATCACCGGCAAATCTCCCGCAAAGACCGAAGCGGTATGAAGTGCCACCTTACGAGAAGCATTCCAGTCACCGGAGTTGAATGCGGGCTGTCCGCAGCATGTCTGGTTTTCCGGGAAAATCACTTCCACGCCAAGGTGCTCTAGCACTTCGACAGTGGCTTTTGCTACGTCATCAAAAAATGCATCACACAGGCAGGTGCCCATGAGCAAAACTTTTTTACCAGCGGGTCGTGAGGTAGGTGAGGACATGCGCGCGGAGCATCGCGCGCTTTGGCAAAAAATTCAACTCGCGATTCCGCCAATCGTGGGATTTTTCCTCAACCAGGGCAGCGTCAGTAGAATGAAAAGAATCCATGCGATAACTTCGAACCAGATGAGGTAGATCGGCCATGGTCCCAGATGGTCGATGAGGCTGGGATTTTCCGGAGGATGCGCCACGAAGCCGAAGTTGGTTCCGAGCATCATGTTCAAGAGCCCGGCAAACAGAAGGTAAAGATTCACGCAAAAAAATGCTCTGCGGGGCGAGCGCCACCAGGGCAGAGAAGGTTTCCATCCGTCGCACAGTGGAATAAACAGCGATGAGCCGACGATCGCAAAGTGATGGAGGAAAAAGGTGAAAAACGTGAAGTGGGGGAAATCATACAGCAGGGCAGGTGTAATGAGTGCCTGCAGGGTGGCGGCCAGTCCCCAGTAATAAGTGAGTTCCTGAGCCCAGGACTTACGACTCAGCAGAGCGTAGCCCGCAAGAAAAGCCGTGATGTCACAAAGATGAAAGGGCAGCGAGTTATCCAGATCGACGGGATGCGGACAAGTGCTCCATGCAAACTGGGAGTATCCGTAGGCGGTCAGACAAAAAAAGGCGAGAACCGCGCGCGCGATCGGTTTTGCCACCTCGGGCGAGCGACGCGCCGAAACGATCAGCACGCTCATCACAAAAAACCCCACTGCCACTGCCGTCAGGTGGCTTGGAGAAAAAACCGCGAATTGTCTCGTCACACAGTGAGGATGGCATGGATAAAGATTTTTTTCGAGAAAATTTGATGACGGGCGACTGGTCAGTTCGCTCTGGATAAACGTTTGCGATCCGATTAGCATGCGGCCTTGTCACGCGAGGACATCGCGATTGATGGGAAACGAACAGATGTTATGCGAGTTTGGATGAATGCACGATGGGTGACCCGAGCGATGGTGTGTGCTTTGATCACGATCGCTTGTCAATGGCTCTGTTCCTGTGTTCCGTCGAATCTTCGCGAACTGTCCCGAGTTCGAATGCGGAGTGATTTTCATCTTCGGTCTTCGATGGCAGATTTGCTAAAAAATCGATCCGCCAATGCAAGGGAAACCTACAATCAGCGGGTGCGTGAATGCCTGGAAACGATCCTGCACGAGCACGAGCTTGCGGCATGGCGTGGGGTCATTTCGGTCGGTGCGCATGAGATCAGGATCGATGGCGGCACAAACGAATTGTTGCAATTAGATCCCAAGGATTTTGATGAAATCAGCATCATTCGCCAACCGGAAGGAGGGGAACAGGTTCATGCGCTTGTGGAACAACAAGGCTGGGGTGTTCCTGTGGTAATGCGCCAAAGATTTCGCGCGGAGAAGGCAACAGGCAAAAAACTTTTTCCTCTCAATGGTCGGCACTTGCCCGCCACCGCTGTTCTTGATGTTGATACGTCGGGGCACATGGCGTTGCGGTTTTACCACACGCGCAATGTCGATCACGCTTGGTTAGGCGGGAAGAAGTATCCTATGGCATTCGATCTCACCACGCCTTTGCATCGCAGTTTGCGCGGCAAATTGTTTCAGGATATCGCGTTTCATGGATTGATCGATTCCGACCGCTACCTCGAAGATACGGGAATCTATGTGCCTGATGTCTATGATCCGGAAAAAATCCCTTTGGTTTTTGTCCACGGTTTGAAGAGCGATCCGCGCGTTTGGCAAAACGCGATGAACGAAGTCTTGCGAGATCCATACTTGAGAAAAAAATATCAGTGCTGGTATTTCCTCTACCCCACAGGATTGCCTGTGTATGCCTCGGCTGCAAAGCTGCGACGCATGCTTGCCATGGCCCGCGACCACTACGATCCGAGCCATCGGAACCCGCAGATGGAACGCATGGTTCTCGTCGGCCACAGCATGGGCGGGTTGTTGAGTCGGATGCAGACGATCGATAGCGGAGAGGACATCTATCGCGCGTTTTTCACCCGTCCGCTGGAGCAACTCCCTTTGAAGCAGGGAACGAAGGATTTGATCCGCGATTCCATGGTTTTCAAACGTGTCGACTTTGTCCAACGTGTCGTATTTGTCGCATCACCTCACCAAGGGAGCTCTATCGCTCAGGTTCCGATTGTTCGAGCCATAGGAATGCTGGTCAATCCTACCCACAGTCTGGACGCGGTCACTCTGGACATCCGCCTGAATGCCCATCATGATTTACAGCCTGAACTTCATAAATTCAGCAATATGGGATGTCGCAGCGTTCAGACCTTATCTCCGCAACACCCGATTCTCAAGTCCCTGCAAAAGCGGCCGATTCAGGTGCCGTGTCATTCGATCATTGCGCGCTTGCAGAAAAAGCGGGAGTTGCGGGACACCAGTGACGGTGTGGTGGCTTACTGGAGCTCGCACGTAGCACAAGCGAAATCGGAATGCGTGGTGCATGGTTCGCACGGTTGCACGCGTCTCCCCGAGGTTTCTTCGGAGATCCTGCGCATCCTCCGTCTCCATGTGCGCGAGCTGAATGAATGGGAAGGATGAAGGTATGAGAATTTGCACCGATCGGATTGCATTGGATGAGTTTTACGCATCTTCGGAGGCGCTGTTTCGATCATTGGGTTTTCACAAGGAGGAGATCGCTGCTACCGAAGCTGGAGCGATTTTGGCGTGGTCACGCCATGCCGGAGCCGGGAGACCCACGGTTTATCTGTCGGCGGGAATCCACGGTGACGAGCCGGCAGGCCCTCTGGCCATCGAGAGATTCTGGCAAAAGGAAAATCCCTCGGATGTCAATTGGTTGGTTTGCCCCATGCTCAATCCCACTGGTTTTGCGGCTTTGTCGCGCGATAATCGCCATGGATTCGATCTCAATCGTGATTATCTTTTGCGGCGCTCTCAAGAAATCCATGGTCATGCGGACTGGTTGGAAAAACAATCCGTGCCGGATTTGTTTCTGAGCCTTCATGAGGACTGGGAAACGCAGGGATTTTATTTGTATGAAATCAGTCTCGGTGATGACCAGCCCCATCGCGCCCGCGGACTCTTGGAGGCGGTGCGAGAGGTTTGTCCGATCGAGGAAAATGCCGTGATTGATGATCACGTGGTGCGTGAACCCGGCTGGATCCATCACGAGCCTCATGCGGATTTTCCTGATGCGTGGCCCGAGGCGATCTTCTTGGCCAAACGCGGCTGCCCGCTTTCTTTTACCTTCGAGACACCCAGCTGCGCGGCACCTGTGGAAAAAAGAATCGCCGCTCATGGAGCGGCGATTCGCAAAGCATTGCAGTTCCTCGTTTGAGGAGGATGGTCTTCGTCAATCAGCGTGGACGGCGCTTGAGTTTGAGCTGTGCCAGCGACTTGGCGATCATGGCTTGGAGGTGAGCCACCTCTTCGGCATCAACGCTGTGATCCATGGACTGCAACTGTTTCTCCGCGCGCTGCATGGCTTCTTCCGCCGCAGCTTCATCGATCTGGTCATCTCCCATCGCCATATCCGTGAGGATATTGACTTTTTCCTGCGTCACTTCCGCGAACCCGCTGCCAATAGCGAGTGCCGTGATGACACCTTCTTTCTCGTATCTCAATTCGCCCGGTGCCAGCGCCGTCACCAAGGATCCGTGCGCAGGCAGAATGCCCAATTCACCATCGGCTCCAGGAAGGTAGACGTTGGTCACGGTATCCGAAAATACCTTTTTTTCTGGTGTGACGATTTCTAAATGTAATGGCATTTTTGAGAAAAGCTGAGTGGTTGGGAAGCTGAAACGCTGGAACTTCGGTTAGCTGCGGGATACGGTATCGATGCCGCCGCGCATGTAGAAGTTGCCTTCTGGCACATCGTCCCACTTGCCGTCGAGGATTTCACCGAAGCCCTTAACGGTGTCTTCGAGGGAGACGAGCGCGCCTGGAACGTTGGTGAAAATCTCTGCCACGTGGAAAGGCTGCGTCAAGAAACGCTGCAATTTACGGGCGCGGAACACGGTGAGTTTGTCCTCATCGGACAACTCGTCCATACCCAGAATCGCGATGATGTCCTGAAGGTCTTTGTAGCGCTGAAGAACCTGCTGCACGCCGCGAGCCACGCGGTAATGCTCGGCACCAACGACTTCGGGAGCAAGAGCTTTGGAGGTCGAGGCGAGGGGATCCACAGCAGGGAACAAGGCTTGTTCTGCCAAGGAACGCTCAAGCACCACGGTGGCGTCAAGGTGAGCGAAGGTGTTAGCGGGAGCAGGGTCGGTCAAGTCGTCGGCAGGAACGTAAACGGCCTGGATGGAAGTGATCGATCCTTTGTTGGTGGAGGTAATCCGCTCTTGCAATGTGGCCATCTCCTCGGAGAGGGTCGGCTGGTAACCCACAGCAGAGGGCGTGCGTCCGAGCAGAGCGGACACTTCCGAACCTGCTTGGGAGAAACGGAACACGTTGTCCACGAAGAGCAGAACGTCCTGATTGTCTTCATCGCGGAAATGCTCGGCCATGGTCAGGGCGGAAAGAGCAACGCGCAGACGGGCACCTGGAGGCTCGTTCATCTGACCGTAGCAAAGGGCTACTTTTGAGCCTTCGGTGAGAATTGGAGTGCCTTCTGGCGAAACCTTGACGTGACCGTGCTCGTCCTTCTCGGTGGCAATAACGCCTGACTCGATCATTTCCCAGTAGAGGTCGTTGCCTTCACGAGTCCGCTCACCGACACCAGCAAAAACGGAGAAACCACCGTGTGCTTTGGCGATGTTGTTGATCAATTCCATGATCACCACGGTCTTACCCACACCGGCACCACCGAACATACCGCCTTTGCCCCCTTTGAGCAGCGGGCAGATGAGGTCGATCACTTTGATGCCTGTTACCAGAATCTCGGTATTGGCGCTTTGCTCGGTGAGCGTGGGCGCGGAGCGGTGAATGGGGGAGCGCAGTGCGGCATTTTCCAGCGGACGGTTTTCGTCCACCAGATCACCGGTCACGTTGAAAATACGACCGAGAATCTGCTTGCCGACGGGCACGGAGATCGGCGCACCGGTATCAACGATGGCCAGACCACGCTTGAGTCCATCGGTCGAGGACATGGCGACGGCACGCACCCAGCCATCGCCGAGGTGTTGTTGCACTTCCAGAACAAGAGTAGTCTCGACGCCATTCGCGTTGTAACGAACTTCAAGCGCGTTGAAGATCGCAGGAAGGCTGCTTGCTTGGGAGAAGTCGGCATCGACAACAGCGCCGATGACTTGAACGATGGTTCCTTGGTTGCTCATAGTATTGTAAGTGGGAAGTGAGGAGTGATCAGTTTGGTTGGTAGACTATCAGAATGCTTGTGAGTTTTTATGGAGTGAGCACTGATCACGGATCATTGCCCACTCGGCACTTTGTTATTCCATCGCTTTCATGGCGGTGGTGATTTCGAGGAGTTCGGAGGTAATTGCGGCCTGACGGGCTTTGTTGTATTCCAAGGTGAGTTCCTTGATGAATTTCTTTGCATTGTCCGTGGCTGCTTTCATGGCAACCATTCGTGCGCTGTGTTCGGAAGCGCGGGCTTCGACGAGGGTTTGATACACTTGGAAGTTGATGTATAGCGGCAACAAGGTATCCAGCACTTGCATGGGTGATGGCTCAAAAAGGTAATCCTTGCTGAGGGCTGAGGACTTATCCGTTTCCACAGCCTTGATGTTGGCATCCTCGTAGCCTTGCTTTTCACCCACCTTTTCGCTGCTGAGAGGCAACAGCTGTATGATGGTAGGCTCCTGATTCATCACCGTTACGAAATTGTTGAAGGCGATGGAAATTTTATCATAGTGACCGTCGAGAAATTGCTTGGTGAGCAAACGGGAAATCGGTCGGGCCTCGGAAAAGGGCACAGGGTCCTTGACTTCAAAATGCGCCAGCATTTCCTTGCCCATTTTGGCCAAGATGCCACGCAGTTTCCGACCCACCGTTACATAATGAGTCTCAGTGCCGCTCTCGCTGCGCACTTTTTTCAGCAGATTCGTGTTGAGCGCGCCGCAAAGTCCTTTGTCGGTGGAAATCACCAGCATCAGCTCACGATGACCTTCCCGGCTCTGCAGCAGGGGATGGCTTTCTTCCTCAACGTTCTCCTTGAGGTTAAGCAGGACTTGGTTGAGTTGATTGGCGTAGTCGCGCCCCGCAATCGCTTGGTCCTGCGCCTTTTTCATCTTGGCGGCAGCCACGAGCTGCATCGCACGGGTGATTTGGGCAGTGTTCTTGACCGATTTGATGCGTCGGCGAATGTCGCGAAGGTTGGCCATGTGTTAGAGAGATAAGAATTGAGAAACCAGAATCCAGAAACCAGATAGGGTTACTTCCACGATGCCTTGAAGTCCTCGATGGCTTGTTTGACAGTGGCAACGGCACTCGCGTCCTTCTTGAGGTCGGGCTTGTTGTTGCGGATGTTGTCAAGCACATCGGCCTTGCGGGTTTCGAAGAACTCACCAAGAGCTGCTTGGAATTCACGCACTCTGTTAACAGCTACATCATCGAAATAGCCGTTCTGCATGGCGAACAGGAGAACCGACTCCATTTCCATGCTGAGTGGGTTGTATTGGTTTTGCTTGAAGAGCTCTACGATGCGAGCACCGCGATCGAGTTTCTTCTTGGTGGAGGCATCGAGGTCGGATCCGAACTGGGCGAAGGCTTGCAGTTCGCGGAACTGAGCGAGGTCGAGTTTCGTTGTGCCAGCCACCGATTTGATGGTCTTGGTTTGCGCGGCGGAACCCACACGTGACACCGAGAGACCCACGGAGATGGCGGGACGAATGCCTTGGTAGAATAGGTCTGTCTCCAGATAGATCTGACCGTCGGTGATGGAAATCACGTTGGTAGGAATGTAAGCGGAAACGTCGCCGGCTTGGGTTTCAATGATGGGCAGTGCGGTCAAGGAACCGCCGCCGGCATTGTCCGACAGACGAGCGGAGCGCTCGAGCAAGCGACTGTGAAGGTAGAACACGTCACCAGGATAGGCCTCACGACCGGAAGGACGCTTGAGAATCAGCGACACCTGACGGTAGGCGACAGCGTGTTTGGAAAGGTCATCGAACACGATCAAGCAGTCCTGCCCTTTGTCCATGAGATATTCGGCAATCGCGCAACCGGCATACGGGGCCAGATACTGCATCGCGGCGGAGTCGGAAGCCGATGCGGTAACAATGGTGGTGTATTCCATCGCGCCCGAGTCTTCGAGGGTCTTGATGATACGCGCCACGTTCGAGAGCTTTTGGCCGATCACGACGTAGATGCAATACAGTGGCTTGTGATTCTGTAGTTTGCCTTGCTCAGCAGCCTTGTTTTGTTTGGCTTGGGAAATGATGGTGTCCACGGCGATGGTGGTCTTGCCGGTAGCGCGGTCGCCAATGATCAACTCACGCTGACCACGACCGATCGGAATCATTGCGTCGATGGCCATGATACCCGTTTGCACAGGAACCGAAACCGACTTCCGTTTGATGATGCCGGGAGCGATCTTTTCCAGTGGATACGAAGCGGAAGCGGCAATTTCACCTTTGCCGTCCTGAGGTTCGCCAAGAGTGTTCACAACGCGACCGAGGAGTGCTTCGCCAACGGGGATCGAGAGCAGCTTGCCCGTGGTGGAGCATTGGTCGCCTTCTTTGATGACGGTGTAGTTGCCGAGCAACACGACACCCACGGAACCTTCTTCCAGGTTCATGGCCAGACCGGTCACGCCGCCAGGAAACGAGATCATCTCGTTGAGCATCACGTCGGAAAGGCCTTCGACGCGAGCGACGCCGTCGCCGATTTCACGGACGATGCCAACGTTGGTTTTGTCGATGGAGGAAGAAATGTTGGCGATCTCTTTTTCGAGTTCTTGCAGGATGGTG
>JBJOMZ010000064.1:0-16191 GCA_046052105.1 Verrucomicrobiota bacterium
CCGCGCCAATGATGCCGATGGTTGCCAGAAAAAATTTCATAAGGAGAAGTGAGTTTGGATTGGTTACGGTGGGAATTCGGAAAAATATTCAAATTAGTAGTCTCGACGATGAAAAACTGTGGCAGCCCCTGCGAGAACAAGGATTTCGAAAATCAGGGAAGTGCCGATGATCGAAAACCAACTGTGTCGCAATTCATATTTTTCCATTGCTTTTGCTACCGTGGGATCCATCTGATCACCAGCAAAAACAGAACCGAAATCCACCCCAGTTAAAAGCGAGGAACGTTCACGGAAGCGAATCAGTCGTTTGAGCGACAGGGTGCATTCGCGGCTTTTGGGCAAGATGGCTGTGATTGATCGCATCGTCGCATACGTTTTTTTCAAGCCACTCGTGCGTTCGTTGTCGGCTTGTTCCATCTGGCCCTGAGTGATGTTCATGCTCAGCCCCGCTTCCGGCAATACATATGCCATTTTGTAGACCACATCTTCCGTCCACTGGGCCACCAGTGTGATCGCCCAAAACAGCAGGGCACCGAGCAGCGAAAACACCGTGGAGCGTGTTAGCGTTCCTATGGCTACGCCGACGCAATAGATCATGCTGAAGGCGAACGTGATGACTGGCACTGCCCAGAAGATGCTGAGGCTCCATTCCCCAAGCCTGACTCCAATGGCCATGAATGCCACCACGCAAAAAAGTGCGGTTTGCACTGCGACGAATAACAGACCGCCGAGATACTTCAGCAAGAAAAGACGAAGCCGGCTCACAGGCTTCGAGAGAGCCAATTCGATCGAGCCGGTTTGCAGAAATTGTGGAAAAATCGAACAAGTGGAGATCAGGGCGAGAACCAGCGAGAACCAACCGAGCCAGAATCGCACGATGACATCTGTGAACAACAGCAGATAAAAGGTTTCCGACTCCTTCGTGCCTCTGCGCAACAATGCGAAATCGAAGTTTGCAAGACCAAAGCCCACCGACATCCCCTCGGCGGTGAAACCGATGGACGCATAGGCCAAGGCCACCAACACCGAGATCCACATCGACACCCAGAACAGCTTGCTCGCCCGCAGCATGCGCAGGGAATCGAGAAGGATGGTGTATGCCTGGATCATGGACTTCCTCCTTTCTGGTGATGAACGCTCGTCTGGTCCGAGCGAGCCTGGTGCACGGCTTGCAAAAACAGTTCTTCCAGTGAAAACCTTTCTTCTTTGATTTCGCAAATGACCACCAGGGCCGATCGAAGTTTGTCGATCAGGGACTGCACGCCGAGCGGACTTTCGGCGCGACAGGAAATGCGGTCGCCATGGATGCTGATTTGCTCCTGCCGACACCATTCCATGAGGGGTGCGGGCAGTTGGCCGAGAAATTTGATTTCGTAGCGGGCATCACGGCGTGTGAGATCGGACACCAACCCCTGTTGGATGATACGACCTTTGGATAGAATCGCGACGCGATCGGCGACCTGTTCCACTTCCGCCAGAAGATGGGAATTGACGAACACCGTGCGGCCTTCGTTGCGCATCGCGGCGATCAGGTTTTTGAAATCGATGCGACCCTCAGGATCGACGCCGTCCGTGGGTTCATCGAGGAAGACCACGATGGGATCCTGAATCAGCGCCTGAGCCAGACCGATGCGCTGCTTCATTCCTTTTGAATACGTCCGGATCGAGCGGTTCGCTGCTGTGCTCATGCCGACTTTTTCCAGCAACTCATCACAACGGACACGGCATGCGGATCGCGACAAATGAGCAAGGCCTGCGGCATATTCGATGACTTGTCTGCCCGTGAGATAGTCGGGAAAACTTGCGTGTTCGGGCAGGTAGCCGACTTTCGATAGAACCGCTTTGTGTCCGATTTTTTCTCCCAACATCGTGCCATGGCATTCCGTTGGTCGGAGAATGGTGAGCAGAGATTTCACCAACGTACTTTTTCCGGCGCCATTGGGCCCGATCAAACCGAAAATACTGCCATACGGAACTCTCAGACTCACGCCCGCCAATGCTTCTACGCCATTGGGAAAACGCTTCCTGAGGTTCTGGATATCGACGGCGTATTCATTCATGCGGCGATGTATGACATGCTTCCATGGTCAGTAAAATTTGTCGAAGGTAACGCTCAATCTTGCCAGCAACGTTGGGAGTAAATGGAATAACAGCATATCAGCGCCAGTGGGAAATGGGTCACGAGAAATTTCTACTCCTTCAATTCATCCTCGATGCTGGTAGCAGGCTTGGTGGGTGGCTTGTTCGGTTGATCCTTGGAGATCTTGGTGACAGCTTGTTGCAGCTGCTCGGCGAAATTGTCCTGAGGTTGACCGGGCTTGCCGCTCAACTGGACTGCACACCAGAGGTAGCCGTCTTCACGGCGAGTAAAGATCTCGCGCAATGCCGCGTGTTGTTCATCATCGAACAACGTTGTGCCTGGCAGTCCCACTTGCAATGTGCCACCGAGTTGATTGTCCTTGGCTACCACTTCGCCGAGGATCACGAAGCATCCTTTTTTTTCAAGGCGCAAGGATTGGATGCGGCTCTCTCCATGTTCTCGGATGAGCTCTCCTTCCACGCGATCGCTAAACACATACTGCCGCGCATATTCAGGATTCTGCAATTCACGGCTGAGTTCCGCCAAAAAAGGTAGGTTGCGGATGGTCAATCCGTCACGCTCGCTACCGCGAAATCCGATTTGCAACCGGAGTGTCTTGAGGTCGCCGACGTGAACATGGAAAAACCGATTTGCTTGAGTGGTGGGTGTATCCACATGGCCGCTGAAAATGACATCAAGTTCGTTACCGAGCAAAACCTCCAGAGGGAATTCCTCAAGCAGGATCTGCACTTGCGATTTTTCTGGGCTGTAAAGCTCGAGACTTTTTTCCATTTCCAGAGCACCATTTCCTGTGATGGGTCTCAACCTGAGATTTTCACAGCGCATCTGCTTCTGCTCGAAGTAGACGCTGCCGCGATCGAGACGCATGGGCTGGAAGCCTCCCAATTTGATGAGTCCGCCGACGAATCGAGCTTGCGTGCCCCGTGTGGTTTTGACCAATGATGCTTCGGTTTCTTCGACTGTCATCCATGGTGTTCGATCCGCATCCAGGCCAACAATCTGGAGTTTTTCGCAGCGATAGCTCGAGAAAGCAAAAGGGAAAGCCGATTCCGATGGGGGTGCGCCGACCTTTCGCGGTGCATCACCAACGGCGTTGGAGAAAACCAATTTTCCGGACTTGCCCACCACAGTGCTCCCGCCCCATTTGTTTCCTAGAAAGCTGGAAATATCAAGGCGCGCGCCTGGGTATGAAACTTGGAGTTCGCGGAGGTAGTTGCCCGCAGGCCAGGTGAAATTGACACTCGCGCATTTGGCACTGTTTGGCGTGACGGTAAACTCAGCCATTTCCACGTCCGCTCCCGACCATTCGGACACTTTCTGGCGTGTTGATTCGCGGAATGAGTTGCTGTTGTAGTAAAACAACATGCCAGTCGCAAGAGCCAGTAAGGTTGTGATTAAAAAAAAGATCAAACCTAGTTGCAGCACACGGAGACGTTGCGTGCGCTTGGCCTTCTCCTTGTGTGGTTGTTTGGTGCGGCGTTTGCGTTTTTTTACCTTAATCGCCACCGTGCCGTCCGCACGAGTGACAAGCTCACCATCATCGTGGCCCCTTTCCTTCAATCGCACCATCATCTCGTCCAGACTGTAGCTTTCTGGTTCTTCGGGGGATTGAGGATCCGATGTCATGGAAGAATGGAGTAGGGGGGTAGACAATGATGGCTTTTTGACTGTCAGCGATTGCGATAGCTCCGCCCCGATGGATCCTGAAGCTCCACATTGACCATCATGATGATATTTTTACGAACTGGTTGGCGGGCTTTGGTTTGGAACATTTTCCCAACAAGTGGGAAGCTACCGAGAATGGGCACTTGGTCCTCTACATCCTGAACTCTCTCTTCCACCAATCCCCCTAGGATGATCGTCGCCCCATCGGCCACAGTGACTTGAGTGTTGCTGCGGATGATGCTGAATATGGGCTGCAGAATGCGGTTGGGAGTAACCTCCACCAATTGATTGCCACCTCCCACAGCACCGATGAGTCCGCCCAAACCTGGATCGTTGTTGGTGCTGCTCAGGATCGGTGTTCCGTAGTTGACGAAACCATCGAAGGTAATCATTTCTGGCTTGAGTGCGAGTTCGATGTAGCGCCGATCCGCGCTAACAATGGGGCTCACTTCCAGAATCACGCCGACTTCACGCTTGTCAAAAGAGGTCGGCATCGCCGGCGTGATGGGCGCTACCAGAGCTTGTTGGTTGCCAACAATATTGCCCTGAGCATCGATGCCGAATCCTCCCCCAATTTGTTGAGGCAATTCGGGAGGCTCATATTCTGTGGGATAGATCAGTTCTTGGATCACCTCAATTTTCGAGGTTTGACCGCTGCGGGTCACGGTTGCTGGACGAACCATCACATCGGCCGCTTTTTTCTGATCCAGACCACGCATCATCATCATGACTTGGCCGTCACTCACATTGTCGGCAATCAAAGAAAGGACTCCGGGGGCGCGGGCGGGCGCGGGAGAAAAACCATTCATGCTGCGTTGGATGAAGGCATCGATCGTGTCGCCCTTGATGGCAGTGTTGCCGCTGCGGTTGCCTGATGTCACAGGCAGAGAATTGGCTAGGCCCAGAGACATGTCGTTAATGGCCGAACCGCTGCTCGTAGTTCCGCCACCGAGGAACATATTGTTACCACCGAGACCTGCATTGCCAAACATCCAGTCAAATCCTAACTCTTTGAGTTGGTTCTCCAGCACCTTGATCATTGTGACGCGAATCACAACCTGCACCGGTTCGGTCTGCGCCATCGTGTCAACCACCTGCTGGATCAAATCATGATTCAGGGCCGTATTGACGACGAAAATTGTGCTATTGCTTGCGTTGTAGCTGGCCTTTGCACCTTCGGGGAAACTGATGCCGAAGCCGCGAAGTTTTTCCAAGGCTGTGACTTTCTTGGCACTGAGTCCTTCTTCGGGCGCGTCCTCGAACGGGTTCGCGGGCGCAGCATTGGTTTTGGTAACCGAATCGGAAGAGAGGAAATCAGGAGGCACACGATAGCTCCGACCGATCAGTTCCGCGCCATCCGTGCCTAAGGGCCGAATATTGATGGCGAACTCGTCGATGTGAAGTTGCGTGCGAGTCTGTTCGCAAACATACTTCAACATTTGTTCTGCCGAGACATTTTTGATTTTCAGGTCAAAGCGGTAGGAGCGAACTTTCTGTCCGATTTCGGAATTCTGGCCGCCTAGGTTCAGAACAATGTTCAAGCCTTTGGACAGAGGATCGGTGGTGGTGGTGTCGAGCTGTCTTGACTGCTGGCGAATGAAATCGATGGCTTCGACGATTCCCACACCCTCCAAATCCACTGAGGGAAAAACGATGGCGCGCAATTGCTCGGTGATGAATCTGGTGCCGCGTTGACCCTCCGAATCGATCGGGTTGAGCATGACCGAATCTGAGAAATTCGGAATTGCTGTCTCCCAGGTGGCGTCGACATCCGCGAGCATTTGTGCACGTGTCTGATCGTGAGCGGCTTTGGCGTAGTCGGACTGATGGGCGGCAATTTTTTCCATACCGCGTCTGGCAGCCTTGTTGATCGGGTCAATACGCAGCACGTCCTCATACATGGTCTTCGCCATATCGAATTTCCCCAACTGAAAAAAACCGTCTGCTTCGTATAGCGTGCGACGCACTTCATCCACATCTTTGGTATGATCTAGGGTCAGCGCAGGGTTGGCGCGGATCGGATCGTTGAGTTGATCGCGCATGGCCAGTGCGCCTGCATGACGCGGAGCGACGTTTTCCGAGAGTATCTGATCAATCAGTTGGCGGGCTGCGGAGACATCGCCTTTGCGCGAAAGTTGTGCGGCAGCCTGAACGGTGGCCGTGGCATATCGTTCTGTCGCAGCCTCACGCAGATCTCGCGTGGTTGGGGCATCCGGCAGCAAGTTGCGAGCTTTTTGAAACTGCTCCGCGGCTTCGGCATGTTTGCCGGCACTGTAGGCCACATCACCTTGCATCAGCAGTTGCTGGGCTTCCGCAGCCCGCTGCATTCGATCTTGCGTCTCTTTTTCCGCCATGCTCTGGCCAAAACAGAGGGCCATCGACACGGAGGTCGCCACCAGAGCGTGCCTCCAGAGTGGTCGATGAAAGTGCATTGCGAGGGATTTGTGTGCCATGTGCTGAGACATTCTTAGCAAAGCAGCCCCCCGACTGTAAGCGGAAAATCCGCAAAATCGCATTTTTTTTAGTCAAAGGGCAAATGCAATTGTTCCAGTCGTGGACGATCACGGAGTGTCCTTGAGCATCCACTGCCACGATGCAGGTGAAGGCGAAATTTCAGATGCCATCGATTCACGCGGTTTTTCCAGCGCTGACAGAGATACCATAGTCGAATGCGGTGAATATTCATGTGAACACATGTTATCATGAACAGTGTCGCAAGCAAGGAAAAATCGGAATTTTTCGAAAAAAAGGGAAAATGCACTTCGCGTTGACGTAGTCATCGTTGTTCATGAAACGATTATCTGTTATTCGCGGGATTTCCGCCGCCGCTCTTGTTCTGGGATTGTCCAGTTGTTTGGAAATTCATGAAAAAGTTACTTTAAAGAAAGACGGTTCTGGCACCATCATGGAGGAAACTGTCCTGGGAGCCCAGCTGAGTGCTATGATGCAGATGGCCGCGCTGCAAGGCGGTGAAGGGGGCATGCCGGATCTCTTTGGCGAAGAGGCGGCCAAAACTCGTGCGGAAAAATTCGGCAAGGGTGTGACCGTCGCTAAAATCGAAAAAATCAATGCGGAAGGGAAAACCGGTTCGCGCGTGACGTATCAATTCGCCGATATCAATGCCGTGACGCTCGACATGAGCGATGGCGCGTCCTCGCTCAACGGAATGTCACCCCAGGCGGCACAGGCAGCGAAAGAAAAGGGCGCCGAGGTCAAGCCAATCACGTTCACTTACAAAGAGGGAGTGCTCACGATTTTCAATCCTCAGCCAGAAAAGGAAGCGGCTGATGCGGCAAAGAATGCTGTGCGGGATGCGATCGAAAAAAACGAAAACGCTGCAGCTGAAGATGAGGTCCAAGCCGGCGCCGAGGCCGCTCAGATGCAGGCCATGGCTATGCAGATGATGAAGGACATGAAGATGTCGGCCAAGGTGGTGATCGAACCAGGCATCGCCGAGACCACCGCCACGCATCATGCGGGCGATGTGATCACGTTGATGGAGATGGATATGGGCAAGCTCATGGCCAATCCCGAAGTGATGAAACAGCTCCAAGGTCTGGATATCAAAAATCCCGGGGAGTTGGAAAAGAAGCTCAAGGCTATCGACGGCGTCAAAGGCGAAGAGCAAGAGAAAGTGACGGTGAAATTGAAGTAGTCCGAAAGTTTTTTCATTCACACAGCGTCCTCCGACAGCATTGGAAAAACCTCTTGCCACATTGGAGATATGGGACTAGACAGCCATGTCACTAGTCCATGAAATTGTCCGACATCCTTGCTCCGAACCACATTCTGCCTGATTTGCAGGCGTGTGACCGATGGCAGGTGATGGAGGAAATGCTCGATCATCTGATCGGCGTGGGAGGTTTTCCTTCTCCATGGCGGGCAGAAGTTGCCAACAGTCTCCGTCAGCGCGAGTCCTTGATCAGCACAGGTGTGGGAGGAGGAGTGGCTATTCCGCATGCTTTTTCGGAGCATATCGATGATGTGGTCGCGGTTTTCGGTCGCTCGCGCGCGGGGATCGATTTTGATGCCCAGGATCGTGAAACGGTGCACTTTGTGGTGCTCTTCATTTCTCCGCTGAAGTCCTATCAGAAACATTTGCACGCATTGGCCGCGATTGCTCGGATGTTTACCAAGCCGGAGACCCGCGAGATGATGATGCATGCGAATGATGTGAGCGAACTGTATGAACTGTTTCGCCACAAGGTGGTGCAACTCAAAGTATGAGCGAATTGATTGTCGGCATCGATCTTGGCACGACCAACTCCGCGATCGGCGTGGTGGACTCGGGTTTTCCGCTCTTGCTCGCCGATGAGGAGGGCAAACGCATTATGCCCAGCGCCGTATGGATCGGTGAGGATGGCTCGGTGGAAGTCGGCCGCAAGGCGCTGCGCCGCAGGGCTGTCGATGGCGCACGCGTGATCACCAGTGTGAAGCGCTTGATGGGGCGTGAACTGGATGCCAGTGAGAGGCAATCATTGTTCGGGAAATCACCGGAAGAAATCAGTGCCCTGGTGTTGGCGGAACTGAAACGAGTCGCGGAGTGGCGACTGGGGCAGACCATTCACAAGGCGGTGATCACGGTGCCCGCGTATTTTCACGATGGTCAGCGCCAGGCGACCAAACGCGCTGGCGAGCTGGCGGGGTTGGAGGTGGTGCGTATTATCAACGAACCCACTGCGGCGGCGTTGTGTTATGGTCTCGATCAACTGGGCGAACGCTCACGCGTCGCGGTCTACGACCTCGGTGGCGGCACCTTCGATCTATCGATTCTAGAAATGCAGGAAGGGGTCTTCCAGGTATTGGCCACCCACGGCGATACGCGACTTGGCGGAGACGATCTCGATCTGACCATGGCGATCGCGATGGCGCGTCGCGCCGGGATGGACTGGCTGGATATGCCGATGGAGCAGCGGGTGCGTTGGCTGGTCGAGGCCGAGCGGGTGAAGTGCTCGCTTTCCTCGCGCGATGAGGAAACGTTTGCCGTGCCATTCTATCTGGGAACAAGTAGCTTTTCCGCCGCACTCACGCGGCAGCAATGGCAGGAGTGGATGCGGCCATGGATTGCGAGAACCATTGCCTGTTGTCATAAGGCCCTCAACGATGCCCAGTTGTTGCCGCAGGAAATCAATGCCGTGGTGCTGGTGGGTGGTAGCACGCGCATCCCAGCGGTGCGGGCAGCGGTGGAACAATGTTTTGGCAAGGTGGCCGATGTTTCGCAGCATCCCGATGAAGCGATCGCTCTGGGCGCAACAATCCAAGCTGGGATGTTGAGCGGGGCGATGAAGCAAATGGTTTTGTTAGATGTGACGCCCCTCAGTTTGGGGATTGAAACCCTCGGTGGGTTGATGAATGTGCTCATCCCTCGCAATACAACCATTCCCTGCAAGGCTGGAGAAATGTTCACCAACGCCGTGGCAGGACAGAAAGCCGTGCGCATCCGTGTGTTGCAGGGCGAACGGGAAATGGCTCGCGACAACTGGGAGTTGGGGCAGGTGGATGTGCCTTTTGAACCCGCACCCAAAGGTCAGGCCCGCATCGGTGTGCAGTTTCGCTTGGATGAAAACGGCATTCTCGAAGTGCTCGCGCGCGATGTTTCCACGGGCAAGGACCAAGTTCTGTTGATCGAGCATTCCGCGGTGGATGTGAGCGATGAAAAGGTCGGGCAGATGGTCAGCGAATCGGTGGAACACGCGTTCGATGACATGGCCGAAAGGATTCGCACCGAGGCGAAGTTGAAGGCCGAGGAGCTCTTGCCCGCTGTCGATGCAGCGCTGGGTATGGGCCGACAGTGGTTGAGTGCGCAGGAGATGCTGGAAATCGATCAAGCGCGTGCCGCGGTGGAACAAGCGATGGCCGGACAGGATGCCAATTCGCTCAAACGCGCCGTGCAGCGTCTGGATCAGGCTACGGAAAGCCTCGCGGCCCGAATCGTCGAGCAAGCCATCGATGAAGCCAGTGGCCTTAGCCTATGAACGTTATTTTTTGGGATACACGCCCACGCGTCGGGCCCAGGAATCCCATTGATCAGCAAGTTCCCGGAGTTTATCTGGTTGAGAAGCAGCGAGGTTGTTGAGCTCGGTGCCATCCTCATCAATGCGATAGAGTTCCCATTGTTTGTGTTGCGTCCCAGTAGCGGGACTTACGTTCACCCCCACCAGTTTCCAAGCGCCATCGCGAAGAAACGCGTTGTTCTGATGTTCGATGCATAGCGGTTGACGGCGGGCCATCATCTTGCCATCGAAGGTCGGGATCAACGAGACTCCTTCGAGTGGAGCCAGCGCTTTGCCCTTGAGATCGGTGGGATAGGAAGCGCCTGTGATTTCCAGCAGCGTGGGCATAATATCGATCAGGTGAGCTGGTTGACGACACCAGTCGTGTTTTTTGATGCGATTAGGCCAATGGGCGATGCATGGCGTGTTGCTCCCTCCTTCGTGGGCGAAGCTCTTGAAAAGACGATATGGTGTGGTGGATACGTTGGCCCAAGCTTTGCCGTAACTCGGTCGTTTCAGCGCTGTCAGAGGAGCGCGGTCCTTGACGGGATCCCCGAGACCGATGACTGATCCTTCTGCGCAGGCGCCATTATCGGAAAGAAACAAAACCAGCGTATTATTCCATGCATTGTTTTTTTTGATGGTTTGAAAAAGATTGCCTATATTTTGATCGAGCCGATCAATCACCGCTGCATAGGCAGACATCAGGCTGGCGCTTTGTTGTTGTTTTTCTTTGCTCAGAGAGTCCCAGGCCGGCACGTCGGGATCGCGCGGTGAAAGTTTCCAAGAACGGGGAATGAGGCCTGATGCCTGTTGCCGTGCGAACCGTTGTTCCCGCAACTTGTCCCAGCCCATGAGGTATTTGTCGCGATACTTGGCGATTTCCTGATCGTGCGCGTGCAGCGGCCAGTGCGGTGCGGTGAAGGCGACATAGAGAAAAAACGGCTGCGTCGATGTGCTTTCCTTGGATTTCGCAAAATGATCGTTCAAAAAGCGGATGGCGTGGTCTGCGAATGCATCCGTCGTATAAAACGGACGATCGGTCGTGCTTTTCGGATGAGGGTCAGGTTGGTTGCCGTCATACATCATGCGCTCCCCATAGGGTGCAAACTGATGCACCGCGCCGTGAAGATTGCCATAGTAGCGGTTGAAGCCGCGTTGCAGCGGCCAGTCGGCAGGATCGTCCCCGGCGACATGCCATTTTCCCGTCATGTAGGTGGCATAGTTTTTTGATTTTGCTGCCTGAGCAAGGGTCAAGCAGGAGTCGTTGAGGTTTCCGCGGTAGGCATCGGGAGAGGTGTCCATCGAAGAGGCCTTCTCTTTGATCATATGACCGATGCCGGTCTGGTGGGGGTGCAGTCCGGTGAGCAGAGCTGCACGCGTGGGACAGCAGCGCGCGGCATTGTAGAACTGGGTGAAACATATGCCGTTCGCCGCCAGCGCCGCAAGGTTGGGGGTTTCGATTTCCCCGCCATAGGGAGCGATATCGGAGAAGCCCATGTCATCCACGAGAATGACCACGATGTTCGGAGGTGAAGCGTCTGCCGCATATGTCCATCCGAATGATGCGAAACAGGCGATCAGAGAAAAAAGTTTTTTCATTCCGAAGAAACGCGGGATGCGGCGGGACTCTTTCACACCAGAAGTTCGGTGAAGTGTCGGAAGACATCGGTATTCACCACCATGCCCGAGAAGCGCTCGCATTGCGGACCATTGGCAGTAACGATGGTGGGATCGGAGGTGTGGGTGGTGCCGGTCCAGCCGACGCCGGTGTGATTGCCGGCGAACTGTCCTAATAGTCCTTCGGGCTTGGCAAGTTGGTCGTTCCACTCGATTACCTGCTTGTTATCCAGAACTGCCATCAGAGATTCTCGCTGATTGGTCTCGAGTGAGAAACCGAGGTTCTCACGAATCATGGCTCCGAGATCCTGCTGCGGTTGTGTCATCCAACGTGCGAACAACGATTCATGCGATTCCTTCATCGCGCCGATCCGCTGGAAGCATTGGCTGCTTTTTTTGTAGGATGCTCCCATGCCATTGAGACCGGGATTCGAATTGCCGTGATCACTGGTGACCACTACCAGAATGTCGGGATGCTTCGCTGTCATGCTTAGCACCTGTGCAAGTGCGTCATCGAAGGCAAGCTGCTCATGCAGCAGAGCGCCGATATCGTTGAGGTGAGCGGCGTGGTCGATGCGAGCGCCCTCGATTTGCAGCAGAAACCGTTGCGATCCTGCGAGGAAGCGGGACAGTGCCGCTTGAGCCATTTCCGCAAGGGTTGGCACGGATGATTGAAGATCTTTGCTTTGGCTGCGATCGATCGAATAGGGGAGATGGCTTGGGGCAAAAGTTCCTAACAATTTTTCTGATTTCGATCCGAGCAGGGAATCGCGATGACGCAAAACCTCGTAGCCGGATCGTTGGTAGGCTAAGTGCAAATCCTTTTTATCTTTCCGTGATTTGGCATCGAAGAATGCCGAGCCACCGCCGAGAATCACATCCACTCGATCGAGGTATTGCTCCGCAATCGCATCTTCGTTGTTGCGGTCGGTCACCGCTGCGGCGAAACCAGCCGGCGTGGCGTGGGTAACAGTGGCCGTGGTTACCAGTCCTACACGATGTCCCTTATCCTTGAGGATTTTTCCGATCGGAGTGATGGCTTTACCCTCGGGACTGTAATTGATCATGCCATTGTTGACCCGCTGTCCTCCGCCCCAAGAGGAAGAGGCGGCCGCGGAATCCGTGACCATGGAGTTTGCTGATGCCGTGTCCATGAGCCCGCGGGCCGCAGTTGGAGCATTGATTAGATCCCACCATCGCGTGCCCTTGTTGCGGGTGATTTGGGAGAAATGCTGCGCCATCGTCAGCACACCAGGGCTCATGCCATCGGAAACCAGGAAGATGATTCCGCGCACTTTTTCAGCCTTCATCGGTGTCTTGGTTTCACCGCGTGACGGGGACGATGCAATGGCTGCAATTCCGCCCAAAGATAGGGACTTCAGCCAGTCGCGCCGTGCGATGCTCTGTGATGCTGTTGCATGCCGTGCATTCATAAGCAAAACCTACGCCCCTGTCATGTCCATGCAAGGAAATGTTTGTGAGCAAATCTCAGGAATGCATGGATCCAAGCCTCGCAGCTCATGGGGTGTCATGCATGCGACTTAGCAGATGGCGCAGTCTCGGTCCCAGGGTGACGCAGGCGACGAACAAGCCTGCCGCCAGTCCCCACCACACACCGCATGCCTGCCAGTTCCGAATCTCGCTCAGCCACCAAGCCACCGGGAGGCCCACGACCCAATAGGCCACAAAGCCCATCAGCGCAGGGACGCGGGTGTCATGGAGACCTCGGAGCATCGATGCCGAGGCCACTTGCACACTATCGAAAATCTGAAACACTCCCACAATGCTCAGCAACAGAATCGTCAGAGTGATGACGTCAGGCGCGCTGGTAAACTGTTCCGCAGCAAAGCGTCCGCCGAAGAAAAACAGTGCCGCATTGATCAGGCCGAATGCCGAGGCGAGAATCCATCCCGAGTGGATGACTGCCCGCAACCGCAGGGTTTCTCCGGCTCCCGCCACCGCACCAGTGCGAACGGTAAGTGCCATGGCGAGGCCTAACGGAATCATGAAGGCCGATGAAGCGCAGGTGATGGCGATTTGATGTGCGGCCATCGGGATCTCGCCAAAGTGGCCGATCATGAAGCCCGCGGCGGAAAAGGCCCCGACTTCACAAAGCATCTGAAAACTCGCGGGTAGTCCGATTTTTGCATGGGCCAATAGATCGCTTTTCTGCGGCCTGCGAAACCAAGAAAACGGCACCCAGTCGCGCAGAGACACAGAGGATTCGAGCCAGCAGAACAAAGCCAACAATATCATGACGCGGGAGATCAGCGTCGCCCAAGCTGCGCCGTTCATGCCGAGCTCCGGGCAGCCCCATTTGCCGTAAATGAGCAGCCAGTTCAGCAGGATGTTGAGCAGCATGCCACTGAGAAAAATCCAGAACGGCGGCCACGGGCGATCAAGGGCGTCCGCATGGTTTTTGAGTGCCATCGACATGAGCGCCGGCACGAGTGAGACCATCAGGATCGTGAAATACGAGCGAGAAATTGCCACCACGCTCGGGGGTTGCCCGAAGCAGTTGAGATAGGGCAATAGGATCAGAGAAATCAGCAGAAACATCAGCGAGACGGCGATGGCCAGATAGACGCCATTGCGGCAGCTACGCCGAGCCGCCGTGGGATCGCCGGCACCACGGGAATGCGAGGTATGTACTGAGATGCAGGTGAGAAGGCCGATGCTGAAGACGAAGGGCAGATAAAACAGCGAGTTGACGAAGGTCAGTGTTGCCAGTTCCGTGACACCGAGTTGTCCCACCATAAAAGTGTCCGCCACACCCAACAACATCTGGCTCAACTGCCCAATCATCAGGGGCAGCGCGAGGCGCAGGGTGATTTTGGATTCGGCGATCAGTGACATGGACGGGCGCTGAACTTCATCGTCCGCATGGGAAAAGTCAATGACACTTGTGAAGCCATAAGCGTGCCGATCCGAGATCCACGACGATCCGGCTTGACGGCATCCGAACCACGTTGCTTGATGGTGATCCTATAGCCAAGTGTATGCGCCATCTTTTTTGTATTCTAGTGTTCTTTGCGCTATCCGTCGAGCTCCACGCCAAGGAGGAGATAATCAAGGATAAGCAGGGCATGGATTGCCATGTCTATCTGCCGGATGCCATCGATCCTGCCATCACCTATCAGCTTTTGGTCGGCGTGCATGGCGCGGGCGGCAGGGGGAATGGGGCGGCGGGACTGAAAGACTGGGCCAAGCGCGGTGATGTGATCGTGATCGGCCCGTCGTTCGAAACGAAAGGCGAGAGGCCCTATCAAAATGGCGATGGCATCCACGCGGAAAAACTGATGGAGATTTTTGAGAATTTGAAAAAATCCCATAAGCTCCGCGACAAGATGTTTCTCCACGGTTTTTCTGGAGGATGCCAGTTCGCGCATCGGTTCACCATGTTGCACCCGAAACTCGTTTGCGGAGTCTCGGCCCATTCCGGCGGCAGTTGGGCTACCGATGGATTCGGCAAAATCAATAATGAGGCGAAACACATTCCCTTCGCGATTTCCTGCGGTGAAAAGGACACGGCGAAGTCTTTTCCCGACGCGCTTTTCAACCGGCTCGAATGGTATGGTCGGTTTCAACAGGAGATCGAAAAAGAAAAGTTTTGCCACTCGGCCAGAACGTGGCCGAATGTGGGGCATCAGATGTGCGAGGGCGCTTTGGATCAGATGAAACAATGCTTCCAGCTTGCCACCGGCTTGCCCGGAGCTTCTGCAAAACAGGAAGTAACCATAAGTCCGCAGTGGAAAAACCTCGATGTCAAATCCCCAAGTCGGTCTTCTCCTGCCCAATCAGACAGTCGGTAAGGCAAAACATGGATTGCCATCCTCTCAGGGAAGATTCTCTCTCTAACTTGATCGCCCTGCCTGTCTTCCCCCGCATTTCTCCTTTACCACGATGGGCTGCGCGGCTATCAATCGGGCGTCGTGCATTCTCTTCCCGTCGAACCATCCCTTGAGGCTTTTCTCGCTTTGTCGAAGTCGGGAAATGTGATTCCCGTATATACCCAGTTGGCGGCGGATTTCGAAACACCCTTGTCGGCCTATCTCAAGATCCGCGACGGAGCGCATGCTTTTTTGTTAGAAAGTGCCGAGAGCACGGAAAAAGGCGGACGCTGGTCCATTGTCGGTAGCAAGCCGCGCAGCACTTTCACCGCACATGGAAAAACCATCACGATCAACCGTGGCACCCAGGTGCAGACTATTACGGTGGAGGATGACGTGCTCGCTGAACTAGAGCGCCAGATGTCCTGCTATCGTCCCGTGACCCACGGCGCGGTGCCGCCGTTTTCCGGTGGGATGCTCGGCTATCTCGCTTACGATGCGGTGCGGCAGTTCGAACCTACCATTGGCTCGGCGCCGAACGATGACCTGCAAATCCCCGATGCTCTTTTTCTGTTAGCCGATACCCTCTTGGTGTTCGACCATCGCCTGCGTCGATTGCTCGTGATCGCGAATGCTTTCACTGACGAAGCCAGTTCTCCCGAGGAAGCCTATCATCAAGCGCGCGGACGCGTGGAAGCGATGGTGGAAATGCTCAAGCGCCCGCTTCACGTGCCCGCACTGAATGGCCTCACCAGCCCAGTCCCGCTCTCGGCGCAAAGCAACACGACGCAAGAGCAGTTTGAGAAAAATGTTCGCAAAGGAAAAGAATACATCGCCGCAGGGGATGTCTTTCAGTTTGTCCCGAGTCAGCGTTTTGAAACGCCTTTCGCCGGCACTCCCGTCGATCTCTACCGCGCGCTGCGCCATGTGAATCCCTCGCCTTACATGTTTTTGTTAGAGCTTGGCGACTTTGCTTTGGTGG
>JBJOMZ010000065.1:0-16169 GCA_046052105.1 Verrucomicrobiota bacterium
CTGAATCGTTAAAATTAGGTTGGTGGTTGATTGGTCTCATGCGAAAGCATGAGGGCGTCCAAACCAAACCAAACAACCACCATGGATAATCAAAAACTAAGAGAGGCCTTCTTGCAAGGCGATGAACTGCATAGCATGGGGACAGACAAATTATCAAAAATTCCCTTGCCACGCGGCTTGGTTCGGGTAGGGTGGATGCATGAGGCGCTCCCGATGGCTGGCTCCGTGGAAGGATTCGTTGGTGAAACCGGCGATTTATCACTGCGTTTCTCGCGTGGTGGATCGGCGGTTTGTGTTCGGGGATGCGGAGCGGGAGCAGTTTCGGATTTATCTGCGGATGTATGAGAATTTCAGCGGTTGCCGGATTTTGTCCTACTGCATCATGTCGAATCATTTTCACATCCTGCTGGAAGTGCCGCCTATGCCGCAGGGTGGGCTGACTGATGAAGAGTTGCTCACCCGTTTGCGGGCGATCTACAGCGATGCGGTAGTGGGTTTGGTGGAAAAGGAATTGCAAGAAGCGCGGGAAAAAGGCCTGACAGCTTATGCGGAGCAAATTCATGCACGCTACACCTACCGGATGCATGATCTGAGCCAGTTCATGAAGACCGTGCTGCAGCGTATGACGCGGTGGTATAATCTCTGCCACCAACGCAAAGGAACCTTGTGGGAAGAGCGTTACAAGAGCGTGATCGTGGAGGATGGCACGGCATCGCGGATGATGGCGGCTTATATTGATCTGAATCCTGTGCGTGCGGGGATGGTGAAGGACCCGGCGGAATACCGTTGGAGCAGCTACGGCGAGGCCATTGGCGGCGGCGCTAAAGGCAATGGGAAGAAGGCTCGCGAGGGCTTGGTGCGTGCATGCATGGGCCACAAGGGCGTGGGATTTGAAGCGGAGAAATGGAAGGAAGTGGCGAAGATGTATCGGAAGTTGTTAGGTCTGGCGATTGAGCGCAAAAGTGGCGCGGCAAGTGACGAAGTGACCGCAGCGAAAACCAAACGCCTGCAAGCGGTGACGCGGAAATCCCTGAAACCTGGTGAAAAACCTGATCCGAATGCGGTGAAATTCGAAGATAACGATACGGTGTATCAGGAGCTGAACATGGCGGCGATGCTGTGCTATCGCGTGAGGTATTTCACGGCGGGGGCGGTGATTGGCAGCAAGGCGTTTGTGAACGAGGCTTTTGCTGCGGCAAGAGAACGATTCTCCGAAAAGCGCAAGGATGGGGCGCGGGCGATGAGAGGCACGGCGAGCGAGGCGAAAGGCGTGCTGTGGAGCATGCGGGATTTGCGGGTGGATGTGGTGTGATTTGGGAAGCTGAGCCTGATCTGTGACTTGCGCAGGAGATTTCAGATAAAACCGGGATTTTTTTCGACTTGGTGAAGTGTGCCTGATGGTGCATGATAGGCGCCATGCCCACTGTTGCTATCGTTGGTCGCCCGAATGTGGGGAAGTCCGCTCTGTTCAATCGCCTTGTCGGGCGCAAAATCGCCATCGTCCACGATCAGGCCGGCATTACGCGTGACCGCCTAGCCGCTCCGGCGAAACTGACGAAGTTTCCCTGCGAAATCGTCGATACCGGCGGCATCGGTGCCACGCTCGACGACGGCTTTGCCGAGCAAGTCGCGCTGGAGGCGGACATCGCCATCGCCACGGCGGACGTGATTTTGTTTGTGGTGGATGCGCACGATGGCATCACCGCGATCGATTCCGCACTCGGGCAAAAGCTGCGCAAGGCCAAGGCTCCCGTGCTGTTGGTGATGAACAAAGTGGATCACGACAAACACGAATCCGCCTGGAGTGATTTCGCCAAACTCGGGTTGGGACAAGGAATTCCCGTCTCCGCCGAACATGGTCGCAATTTCGGCGAACTGGTGGATGCCATCGATGCCGCGCTGGAGCCCATTTCCCCGGCCGAGGGAGAAACACCCGAGATGCGCCAGCCGGAAGGCATCCGCATCGCCATCGTCGGCAAGCCGAATGCCGGCAAGTCCTCGCTGGCCAATGCCATTTTGCAAGACCAGCGCACCATCGTCTCCGACATCGCCGGCACGACGCGCGATGCCATTGATCTGCCCTGCAAGTTCAAGAACGAATACTTCACCCTCATCGACACCGCGGGACTGCGTCCGCGCTCCAAGCGCGACACCTCCGTGGAGGTTTTCTCCGCCATGCGAACGGAGAAAGCCATACGCCGCGCTGATCTCTGCCTGCTGGTCATCGACCTCGCCTCAGGCATCACCGCCCAGGACCGCAAGATCGCCCAGCTCATTCTATCGGAAAACAAGCCGTGTCTGATCGTGCTCAACAAGTTCGATCTCTACCACCCCGGCGCCAAGAAAAAAGCCCGCATGGATGAGGCCACCGATCACGTCAAACGCGAGCTGTTTTTCCTCGATTACGCGCCGTTTGTCGTGGTCTCGGCCAAAGAAAACGATTCGGTGGAACTGGTGCTGAAAGAGGCCATCAAGATCCGCAACCAGGCGAAGAAGTATCCCACCACGGGCATTCTCAATCGCATCCTGCAAAAAGCCATCGAGAAAAACCCGCCGCCCATCGACTCGAAGCTCAAGCGCCGCATGAAGCTCTACTACGGCACGGTGGCCACCGACAAAACCAGTGAGCTGATCCCCGTGCCCACCTACATTTTGTTCGTGAACGACAAAAAGCTACTGAGCCAAAGCTACAGTCAATACCTCACCCACCAGATGCGCGAAAGCCATCCTGCACCCGGCATTCCCACCGTGTTTTCGCCGAGATCCCGCGAACGCCGCGATCTCTCGCCCAGTACGTTTTCGCAAAAGAGCCATTGATGCGTCGGTGAGATCCACGGCAATCAAGTCAGGGAAATGATGTGATGCGTGATGAATCCATCGGTCTCATCGCAGATCCATGGAGATCGGGAGAGTGGAAACGATTCCTTCATGGATCCTACAAGCAGGCATTTTTTCACGACGAATTTTATGAATGAAACGGCGGGAGCGGACTCGAAGGAAAAGGAAGAAGTTTTTGCGAGATGGAGATTCTGTAGAGAAATGGGAGAGCCTTGTCTTCGCGGACAGATTTGCAAACCCATGAAACTTGCTATTGCATAAAAATTGCGTTTTTATCTTGCGCATGCAATTCTTTTGCATGACATTCGTTGCGCGATGAAAGCCAAACGCATTTTTTCCTTCTTGCCCTTGCTGCCCCTTTCACTCTGCTATGCTCAAACGCCGCCACCGGAGTCGGGCGAAAAAGAAAAGGAATCATCGAACGTTCTCGATGAAGTAGTGGTCACCGCGAACCGCAGCGGACAGACGATTTACGAACAGATCCAGCCTTCCTACAAACTTTCGGATGAGCGATTGATGCTACGCGTGGAGCCGACCTTGGGCGAAACGCTGAATCGTTTGCCGGGGGTCAGTTCCACTGGTTTTTCCCCGGCCTCCAGCCGGCCCGTGTTGCGTGGTCTGGGTGATGACCGCGTGCGCATGCTGCAAAACGGCACATCGATTCTCGACGTAGCCAATCTCAGCCCGGATCACGCCGTTTCCGTCGATCCTCTCTCCGCGCAATCGATCGAGGTGGTGCGCGGGCCTTCCACGCTTCTTTACGGACCGAACACCGTGGGTGGTGTGGTCAATGTCATCGACCGCCGCATCGCCGAGGAGCGCTTCACCGGTATGTATCCCTCGGGTAGTTTCGGAATGATGGTGGGCACACCCGACGATTCCTTTTCCCAAAGCGTGGACCTTAACTGGGGCTCCGGTCCTTGGGTCTTGCATTTCGATTATTTCCACCGCGAGATGGGCAACCTCGAAATTCCCGGCTTTGCTCGCTCCGCAGCCCAGCGCGCTATCGACGAGCCGGATCAAGAACAAGCCCGTGGTTTTCTTCCAAACAGCGCGGCTGATACCGAAGGCTTCGGATTCGGTGCCTCGCATGTGTTTGAAAACGGTTTCCTCGGTTTCTCCTTTTCCGGCATGGATTCCGATTATGGCGTGGTGGCGAAGGACGATGTCACCATCGGCATGGAACAACGGCGCTACGATGTGCGTGGAGCCATTTACGAGCCGCTTTCGTTCTTGAGCGAGATCCGTTTCAACCTGGGCTATTCCGATTACCATCACACGGAATTCGAGGGCGCAGAAATCGGAACGCGCTTCGACATCGAAGGCTTCAATGGTCGTCTCGAATTCATGCACAAGGAAGTCGCGGGCTTTGAGGGGACATTCGGTTATGAGATCCAAGTTTCGGACTTTTCCGCGATCGGTGAAGAAGCCTTCATCCCCCCGGTGGAAACCCAGAAGCACTCGGTGTTTTTCCTGGAAGAAAAAGAGTTCGGGAAACTGCGCTATCAGTTCGGCATGCGCCTCGACCATCACAGCAATGAGCGCCTGGCCACGGAAGCTCTTGGTCCCAATCTCGATGTCGACAACACGGGTTTCAGCGCCTCCACCGGTTTGATTTATAACATCACCGAAGAATATGCAGCATCCGCCTCCATGGCCTACACCCAGCGTCCGCCGACCAACATGGAATTATTTGCGAACGGACCGCACTATGCCACGGGCAGCTTTGAGCAAGGGAATTCTGATCTCAGCAATGAAGATTCTCTTTCCCTCGATCTGAGCATCCGCAAAAAGACGGGCTGGGTGACGGGTTTTGCCAACGCCTACTACTATCGCTTCCACGACTTCATCAACCTGCGCAATACGGGAGAGTTTTATGAGGAAGAACACGGCGACGACGATGATCATGGTCACGAAGATTTGCCGATTTTCAAGTACCAAGCCGTGAATGCCGACTTCTGCGGCTTCGAGCTCGAAACCGTATTCCACCTTCACGCTCCGATCACCACGGAACAAGCGGAGGGCAAGGCAGCAGCGCATGAGCGGCGTCTCGATGTGATTCTGCGCTCGGATTTTGTCCATGCGGAAAATCGTGACACGAATGAAGCCCTGCCACGTATCGCTCCCTTCCGTGCCGGTGCCACTCTGGAATACGGCACGGGGCCTTTCACCGCATATCTCGAAGGCCAATACTCCGCCGATCAAAACCGTGTTCCGCAAAACGAACTGCCCACGGACAGCTTTTTCCTTGTCAACGCCGGCATCAGTTACAAGACCACGATCGCCGGAGTGGAGTCCACCTGTTTCCTGCGCGGAGTGAATCTCACGGATGAAGAGGCGCGCCTCAGCACATCATTCGTGCGCGACATCGCCCCGCTCGCTGGCCGCGGCATCGTCGCCGGCATCCGCACGCAGTTCTAACGTTTTCTGAGTAGTGCATTGTTGTGTTCACAAAGCATACGCGCCCGTCATTCGGGCGCGTGTGCCCATACACATTGTGCCTGTTGCGAAATCACGCATACGCGCTTGTCAGTGTCGGGCATCACGCTAAGGTGTGGGCGTGGAAAGCACCGGTCATCTGTCACCGCCGCGCGCATGGGCGGAAATCGATCGCGACGCATTGCGTCACAACCTGCGCGTGGCCAAGGGGATTTGGCCGGACATGGCGATGATGGCGGTGGTCAAGGCCGGCGCATACGGACATGGCCTGGAAGAAGTGGCGCGTGTGTTCGCGAATTCAGGAGTCGCATTTCTGGGAGTAGCGAATGTGGGCGAAGCCCGGCGCATCGCGTTGGCGAATGTTGGCTGCCGAATCTATCTGTTAGGAGCGACGTGGTCCGAAGAGCGGCAGGAAATCGTGGAACGCGATTGGACTCCTTGCGTTTCCTCGATGGCGGAGGCACGGCACTTCGATGCTCTGGCCAGGTCCTATGGCAAACGACTCAAAGTTCATCTGGCAGTGGATACCGGTATGGGGCGGGGTGGGTTTGTTCCGGAGCAATTGCCCGAGATCTGGGACGAATTGCAACAATGTGACGCACTGGAAATCGAGGGACTGGGCTCGCATCTCCCATCCGCCGATGAAGACGAGGAATTCACCCGCGGCCAATTCACAAGGTTCAACGGGATTCTTGCACAATTGGGTGGAGCAGCGGTATTTTCCTGGCGACATCTGGCCAATAGTGCGGGATTACTGGGCTATGATCCCCTACTGTGCAATCTGGCACGTCCCGGTCTGATGCTCTATGGCATCTCCCCCTTGCCTGCGTTCCAATCGCTGCTGCGCCCGGCGATGACCTTGAAATCGCGCGTGACATTGATCCGTACATTGCCGACAGGACACGGAGTGTCGTATGGGCGGAGCTTTGTCACCACCCGTCCGACGCGTGTTGCCACGATCGGCATGGGGTATGGTGATGGCTATCCCCGCCATGTATCCGGTCACGCCCCACGGGTCTATGTGCGCGGGCAGTATTTTCCCATCCTCGGTAGGGTGACCATGGATCAGATGATGATCGACGTCACCGATGCCGCCGAAGTGAGTGAAGGTGATGAAGTGGAACTGTTCGGACCGCATCTTTCGGTGGAGGAAGTGGCAAAAAAAGCCGATACCATTTCGTGGCATGTGCTCACCGGGATCACCGCACGGGTGGTGCGTCGCTATACGGGAGCCGAAACATGAATTTCTCACGAGTGGATTGATTTTCCACCCGTGAGGCAATACGATATTGCTGTGAGACTACTGGCATGGATCGCGTCGATTTCCTTGGGGATTTTGTTGATATGGGTGATCTGGGGCGGGCACTGGGCGCAGTGGACGGATGTTCAGGCGGTGAGCGCCCATCTGCAAAGTTACGGTGTGTCCGCAGGACTAGCGGGAGTGATGCTGTTGATTCTGGATCTGATCTTCCCCATCCCGAACACGGTGGTGATGTCGGCTCTGGGGTATCTCTACGGGACGATGGTCGGAGCCGCGCTGGGATTCCTCGGCTCGATCTGCGCGGGGATGATCGGTTACGGCATCGGCAGACTCTGCCCGGAAACCTTCTCTCGCCGGTTTCTCGGGGAAAAGGATTTCGAGCGCGGGCGAAAGCTGTGCGTGCGGGGCGGGGGTTGGGTGATCGCCTTGTCGCGCGCGGTGCCCATTCTCCCTGAAGCACTGTCGGTCACAGCCGGACTCTTGCGCATGCCCTGCTCGGCCTTTTTCGTGTCACTCTGTTGCGGCAGCTTACCCATGGCTGTGCTTTTTTCCTGGATCGGCGCCACGGGACATGACCGCCCGGTGTTGACCCTGGTCTTGAGTTTCGCTGTTCCCGCCGCACTTTGGTCTGCAGCTTCACTCTGGCATCGACGCGCGGATTGAAGATTGCGCTTTGTGACGAAATCGTCACAATCGGCCGGTCGTGAGATCCACGATGCGGTGGCATCGTTGTTCTAGCGACGTTCGCCCGACTCATGACCACCACTTTTTCCGCACCTGATCCGGCAACATCTTCCCCGACGCGCACCGCGGTGTCCGTTGAGGGTTTGGATTTTTGTTATGGGGCGACGAAGGTGCTCAAGAACATCGATCTCCCCATCGCGGCCCATCGTGTAACAGCTTTCATCGGTCCTTCGGGCTGTGGCAAATCGACATTGCTGCGGTGCATCAACCGAATGAACGATGAAATCCCTGGTGCGCAGGTCACCCGGGGGCGGATCTGCCTCCATGGGACAGACATTTACGGTCCCAAGGTCGATGTGGTCAAACTGCGGAACGAAGTGGGCATGGTATTTCAGAAATCGAATGTTTTTCCGCGTAGCATTTTTGAAAATGTCGCCTATGGCTTGCGCGTTCGCGGCATCCGCAATGCAGCGGAGATTGATGAAAGAGTGGAAGGTGCCCTGCGCCAGGCCGCGCTGTGGGACGAAGTAAAAGACCGGCTTCAGGAATCCGGCTACGGGCTCTCTGGCGGACAACAGCAGCGGTTGTGCATCGCGCGCGCCATCGCGGTCAAACCCAACGTCGTGCTGATGGACGAACCCTGCAGCGCGCTGGATCCCATCGCGACGCTGAAAGTCGAGGAATTATTGTGGGAATTGCGCAGCCAATACACCTTTGTGGTAGTGACGCACAGCATGCAGCAAGCATCACGCATTTCCGATTACACCGCGTTTTTTTACATGGGTGAGGTGGTGGAATACGGCCAAACTCAGAAAATGTTCACCAACCCGCGTGAAAAACGCACCGAGGAATACATCAGCGGCCGCTTCGGCTAATACGTGAAAGCAACAACATGAATGGACCCCATATTTTTCGTGATTTCGACAATGCGATCCGCACGCTCAAGGATGAGGTGTTGCTGATGGCCAGTCTGACCCGGCAAAATCTCGAGCGCGCGATGCGTTCCCTGTTGGATCGCGACATCGAGCTCTCACGCGTGGTGATCGGCGACGATAGCGATGTCGATGACCTAGAAATCCGTGTCGATCAGACCGGCATGGAAATTCTCGTGCGCCATCATCCGGTAGCATCCGATTTGCGTTTGGTGATCTCCTCGATGAAAATCTCCACCTGTCTGGAACGGATCTCGGACCATGCGGTGAACATTGCGAAGCGTTCGAAAAAAATCTGCCGCGGTCCCGATCTGCCTGATGTAGCACTGGTCGAACCACTGTATGTCATGGCGGACAACCTGCTGCGCGATGCGATGATTGCGTTTACGGATCAAAACATCGAGCTCGCGGAAGGACTAAAGGCACGCGACAAGGAGCTGGACCGTTTGCACAAGAGCCTGATTGCCTCTCTCAGCGAACGCCTCGAACACGCGGAGGGCAAGGCGGAATCTCTACTGCATCTGATCTTTGTCATCCGTTCGTTAGAGCGGGTCGGCGATCTTGCGGTCAACATCGGAGAAGATGCGGTCTTTCTCGGCAATGCTACCGACATCCGGCACGCGTCGAAAAAGGTCACGAAAGAATCCCGTGCGGACTCTGATGAATGAAACGAATTTGTCACAGGACGGAACTTTCGCAAACTTGATCGGGAGTTATGTTCGAGATTGTGCAGACAGTATTAGTGATCGAGGACGAGGTGGATATCACCGATTTGGTGGCGTTCAATTTGGAGCGCGCCGGATGCCGGGTATTGAAAGCCCATGATGGGCAGGTCGGCTTAGATCTTGCGCTGAAAGAGCGGCCAGATCTGATTGTCTTGGATCTCATGCTGCCCACATTGAACGGATTGGGCGTGCTGAAAGGATTGCGCCGCGATGCCCGCACCCAACAGATCCCGGTCATTTTGTTGACGGCACGCGCGCAGACCGAGGACCGCATCGCTGGATTGGCGGCGGGAGCCGATGATTACGTGACCAAGCCTTTTTCACCCAAGGAGCTGGTGTTGCGCGTCCAGGCTGTGCTGAAGCGCATGCAGATCAGCTCGGGAGCGACCGACTTTGCGGTAGGGCCCTTCCGTTTTGATAAAAACTCCCTCAAATTTTACATCGAAAACGAACCCGTAGAACTAACGTCTACCGAGTTCAAACTGCTGTTGTTTCTCTGCGAGCGGGCCAACCACCCTCAACAGCGCAACGAAATGCTGCGCAACGTGTGGGGCTACAGTGACGATGTCATCAGCCGCACCCTCGATACCCACATGAAGCGATTGAGGCAAAAACTGGGCGCTCATGCGGATAAGGTTGAAACGATACGCGGAGTCGGCTACCGTTTCGTCAATCCTGTTCCATGATTTTCGAAATTTCCATCCTCGCTGCAGCCGCTTTGATCATTGCGTGGCTGTGCCTGGACCGGATCCGTAAACAAAAACGATTCCATCAAGAAATTCAACAGGTGAAACACATGCATCAAGAGGCGCTGGAAGCCGATCGAAAACGCCATGAGTTACTGCTCGACGGTTTGTCCGATGCATTGTTCCTCGTCGATCAATCCGGCATGGTGTGCTATGCGAACATCGCCGCGCGCCAGATGTTTGCTGAACGCAATGTCGTGGGGCAATCGCCGCAAGCGGTATTTCCCGACGCCCGTTTCATCGAAGCCATTCATCAATGTGAAAAGACGCATCAACCCGTAGTCCAGCGCCTGGTGCTGCCGCAGCAACTCTCGCCGCTGGGTGCCAGGGAGAATCGTGGTGTGAATGCGTGGTTGCTGGATGTGGCGCCGTTACCTCCCGAAGCCTATCCTGAGGCCAAACTGCGAGTGCTGCTGCGTGACCTCACCGCCGAGTTTCAAAGCGAACAGGTGCGCAAAGATTTTGTCGCCAATGCATCTCATGAGTTGCGCACTCCTCTCGCCATCATCCAAGGATACTTGGAAAACCTGCTGGAAACAGGGGGGCTGCGCGATCATCAGCAAGCTGCCCGTTTTCTCAGCATCATGTCGAAACACACCGACCGTGTCTCCCGCATTGTCGAGGACATGCTGGTGATTTCCCGTTTGGAATCCGGTGAGGCGGCCGCGCTGAGCATTGAGCCTTTCGAGTTTCACAGTTGCGTGCAGGATGTGCTTGAGCGCTTGGAGCATCTGATTGTGAGCCAACAGGCGACCGTGGATTATTCCCAAGTCGAGCGGCGGTTGGTGATTTCCGGTGATCGATTCTACTGGACGCAGGTGTTGTTCAACCTGATCGAAAACGCGTTGAAACAAAACCCTCGTCCCGGACTCAAAGTCGTGGTCACGGGGTCGCAACAAGACAACGGCATTCACATTACTGTGGCAGATGATGGCATCGGCATTCCTAGCAGCCACCTGCCTTTCGTATTCAAACGCTTCTATCGTGTTGATCAAAACCACACCAACTCCGCGATCAAAGGAACAGGCTTGGGCTTGTCCATCGTCAAGCGGGCCGTCGAAGCGCATGGCGGAAGCATTTCCGTGAGTTCGATGCCCGGACGCGAAACAAAGTTTTCGATCGAATTGCCAGTGACCCAAGAGCGCATGACAACCGCATGCGATCTAGCAAGCTGATGGATTTCTCACTTTTGCTCTTTATCTCGGGGAAATCCCTCCGCAAAGTCGCGCGGTGTGGAGCGGCATTCCTTCCCTATTGATGGCAAGCGGCGCGGCGGATGTTTCTCCGCTGTTCGGGCTCCTGACGCTGGTATTGTTGCTGGCTGTGTTCGTGTCTCTGTTGATGGTTCGGTTGCGGCAAAGCCTGTTAGTGGGGTATTTTCTTTGCGGGATTCTGATGGCGAACAGCGGCATTCCGGAATGGCTCGGTATGGATACCAAAGGGGCCATCATTCCCCAGTTGGCCGAGCTCGGCATCGTATTGCTGATGTTCACTCTGGGCGTTGAATTTTCCATTCGCGAGCTCCAACATTTGTGGCGACTGGCCTTGTTTGGCGGAGGACTGCAGATGATCATCACAGCGGGTGTAGCAGGTGGTATTGCTTCCTGCTTCGGACGCCCTTGGGAGGAATGCCTGTTGATCGGTGTGGTGTTCGCCCTCAGCTCAACGGCCGTGTCATTGAAATCATTTCAGGACCAAGGAATTAGCGCAAGCCCCGGCGCCAGAACCGCACTGGGCATCGCGTTGTTTCAGGATATTCTCGTGATCGGGCTTTTCCTAATCCTGCCTGCGTTGTTAGGAAATTCCGCGGAGCCGATGGCCAAGCAGGTGGGCATCGCCTTGCTGAAAGGTCTGGCATTTCTCGCCGGGGCCGCTCTGCTCGGGCGCTTCGGCATCAATCCCCTGCTTCATGCCGTCGCCAAGACCCGCAGCCGCGAACTGTTCACACTTACTATCATCGGCATGAGCGCCGGTGTCGCGTTCGCCGGGGGTGCACTCGAACTGAGCCTGGCACTGGGAGCGTTCGCCGGCGGACTGATGGTCAGCGAGTCGATTTACAGCCACCGTATCATGACCGATATCCTGCCATTCAAGGATCTGTTTCTCACCATCTTTTTTGTATCGGTAGGCCTCATGATCGAGATGAAACAAGTCCTCGACCATTGGTGGGTGATTCTGTTAGGAACGGCGGTCATTTTCGTTTTCAAATTCCTCACCGTCTTTGTTGTGGCGCGTGTATTGCGTCTACCCTTGCGCCCGTCGCTTCTTGCGGCCGCCAGCCTCTCAAGCATCGGCGAGTTTTCCTTGGTCCTGATTCAAAAATCAAGTCAGTTCCGCCCCTTCGAACCTTGGTTGGAACAAATGATTCTGGTGTGCACCGCTCTGGGTATGGCGCTGATTCCGGCTTCGATGCTGTCCATGACACCGTTGAGCGTGTGGCTCGAACGCAACGGTTGGTTCCGCAGCAAACGCGCCGCACCGGTGGTGATGAATCTCAGTTCTTCGATCAAACGCCTGGAAGATCATGCGATCATCTGCGGCTACGGTCCTGTGGGACAATCGCTGCATCATGCCTTACGGGATGCGGGGGTCGATTGTTTGATCGTCGATCTCAATGCCGAGACGGTGTGTGATTTGAAAAAGAAAGGGCATCTCGTGCTCTTCGGCGACATCACGCACCCGGAGGCCATTGCTCTCACAAAAATCAAACAGGCGCGTTTGATCGCGTTTACTTTTCCTCAAGTCAGTGTCACTTCCAAAGCCATACCGCAAGTGTTATCGGAAAACCCAGAAATCTTGATTCTCGCGCGCGCCAAGTTTTCCTCGGAAGCACTGGAACTCACACTCATGGGAGCGCGGGTGATCCATGACGAACAGGAAAGTTCCCTTGCCATGGTGGAGCAAGGCCTCTGCGCCTATGAAACAAAACTGTTTTGATTTCGTCTAGCGGGCGAATAGTTCGCCGCAGAGGAGGCAGGACTTGCCATCGCAACCACGCGCGGTGCAGTGCTCACGTCCGGCGAAGATGATCTGCAGGTGGAGTTTGTTCCATTTCTCGCGCGGGAACAATTTCTTGAGGTCCGCCTCGGTCTGTTCCACGGATTTTCCTGAGGACAGCTTCCAACGTTTCGCCAGACGGTGGATGTGGGTGTCCACGGGAAACGCGGGAACCCCGAAAGCCTGCGCCATGACCACCGAAGCGGTTTTGTGACCCACTCCTGGCAAGGCTTCGAGCGCCGCAAAGTCCTGCGGCACCTGCCCCCCGTGCCGCTCCACCAGGATGCGAGAGAGCTCCACGATCGCCACACTTTTTCGCGGCGAAAGCCCGCAAGGACGGATGATGTCGCGCACTTTCTCCGCCGTCACACGGCTCATGTCATGAGGATTATCTGCCAACGCGAAGAGTGCGGGAGTCACGGTGTTGACCCGCGCATCGGTACACTGAGCAGAGAGCAATACCGCGATCAGCAGAGTGAAGGGATCCTTATGATCCAGCGGAACCGGCGTTTCCGGATAGAGCTGTTCCAACCTGACCAGCAAATAGGCAGCGCGTTCCTTTTTCTTCATGATGGCTGCGGTTGATAGGCGCTCTCCTGTAGCTTCGCCACTTTCCTGCCTGTGAGCAGCAACCACCATTCCCGCGCGCAGCCGAGGATGATAGCGGTGACCAGCACGAGAAACAGAGAAGTGATGGCGATGTCGACCCAAGCATTGACGATGGCCTGCTCGCTCATCTTGCGCTGTTTATCCGATAGAGCTGATTCCAATAATCCGCGGTGTTTGAGGATTTCCGGCCAAAATCCTGCGGCCTTGGCGGAAAATATCTTCATCCATCCGGCGATGAAGGTGACGCTGGTGAGAAAGATCATCGGAATCACCGTCACAAGACAATATTTCACCTTGCCCATTTTGATCAAAATCGTAGTACCCAAACAAAACGCGATGACTGCCAACAACTGGTTCGAGATGCCGAAAATTGGCCACAGGCTCTTCGCGATGCCACCGGGATCGAGCGCACCTTGATAGAGGAAATAGCCCCAGGCCGATACCAACAAAAACGTAGAAATCACATTCGCCGTCCATGAGCCGGTATCCTTGAATTTGGGTACGAAGGTGCCGAGAAAATCCTGCAAAATAAAACGACCCACACGCGTGCCGGCATCCAGAGTGGTGAGGATGAAGAGTGCCTCAAACATGATGGCGAAGTGATACCACAACGACAAAGCATCTTTGCCCTTGAAGACCTTCTGAAACATCATGGCCATGCCAACGGCGAAAGTGGGTGCCCCGCCGGACTTGCCAATCATCGTCGGCTCCTCCAGCTTGGCGGAGAGATCTTTCATTTCCTGCAGCGTGACCGCATAGGTGGGACCGTAGTTGTTGATCTTTTCGATTTGCCGCTCCACGGCTACAGGGTCCGCGGGATCAATGGGGGAATTGATGGCAAAGTATTGCCCGGGAGGCAGGGTCGAGGCCGCAATGATGGCCATGAGTGCGACCAGCATTTCCACCACCATCGAACCGTAACCCACCAGCTTGATCTCTTTCTCGCGGGCTAACAATTTCGGTGTGGTGCCAGAGGAAATCAGTGCGTGAAATCCGCTCACCGCACCGCAAGCGATGGTGATGCAGACAAAAGGAAACACCGGACCGGGTACAACAAATCCCGAGCCATCGATGAACGGCGTTACAGCGGGCATTTGCAAGGGCGGCGCGAGAAACACAATGAATACCGCCAAGACAGCCACTGTGCCCAGCTTCATGAAAGTGCTGAGATAATCACGCGGAGCGAGCAGCAACCACACGGGCAGCACTGATGCCGCGAAGCCGTAGATCATGATGGCCCAGGCCAGATGCTCCGTCTTCAAGGTCAGCGCCGTTTCCCACGAGGGTGGCAAAAATTTTCCGCCTACCACCGCGAACAGCAACCCCACCACGCCGGCAATGGATACCGGTGTGACGCCAATTTTTCCCGACTTGATTGCCACACCCATGACCATCGCCAGCGGTATGGTGCAGGCAATGGTGAACAATCCCCAAGGCGAGTGCGCCAGAGCTTTGGCCACCACCAGACCCAGCACCGCGAGAAGAATGGTCATGATCGCCAACAAGCTGAACATCGCAATCAGACCGACCACGGGATTGATTTCCTCCTTCAGCATCTGGCCTAACGATTTTCCATCACGTCGCATTGAGGCGAAAAGAACGATTGCATCGTGCACACCACCGCCCAGTGCCGCGCCGATCAGGATCCACAACGTGCCAGGCAGGTAGCCGAACTGTGCCGCCAGTACCGGGCCAACGAGCGGACCCGGGCCTGCGATGGCAGCGAAGTGATGACCGAACACCACCCACTTCGGTGTCGGCACGAAATCCTTGCCATCGGATCTTGTCACTGCGGCGGGCGCGCGATTGTCATCCACGGTCAGGACTTTGGCGATCAACCAGGAAGCGTAAAACCGATAGGACACGGCGAAGGTGCATACCCCCGCAATTACCAACCATAGCGAGTTGATCGGTTCGCCGCGTGAAAATGCCGCGACCGCGACAGCCGCCGCACCAAGAAGTGAGATGCAAATCCACAGCAAGAATTTCCACAAGCGCATGACCGAGCATAGAGATAACGGTCATCGTTGGACAAGGAAGAAACATGCCATGATCTGATCTTGGCGGCGACAGTCACAGCCTACATACTGGGCCCGTTCTATGAAAATAAAACCGCTGCTCCGATTGCTTTTCCTTCAACTGGCTACCGCCATTCCTTGCCTTGCCGCCGGAGTGGCGGAGTGCCTCAAAAAGCCCGAAGAATGGTACCGCAGCGATGAAGCGAAAACCGTGGCTCGCAACATTCTCACCTATCAGACCGAAGTCGGTGCCTGGCCGAAGAACACCGATACAGCAAAACGTCCCTATACAGGAAACCGCAAGGACCTCAAGCCAACCTTTGACAACGGTGCCACCATGGACGAACTGCGTTTTCTCGCCCGTATGCATCAGGCCACGCGCGACACGATCTATCAGAAATCCTTCCAACGTGGGTTGGATTACATTTTCATCGCCCAATATCCGAACGGCGGATGGCCGCAGTATTACCCGCTGAGCAAACAATACCATCGCCATATCACCTACAACGACGGATCGATGGTACGCGTGATGGAGTTTCTCCGCGAGGTCAGTCGCGATCCGGTCTACGGATTCGTGTCTGATGCAGACCGGAAAAAAGCGACGAGTGCTTTTGACAAGGGAGTCGATTGCATCTTGCGCTGCCAGATCCGCATCGACGGCAAACTCACGGTGTGGTGCGCGCAGCATGACGAAATCACCTTGGCTCCCGTCACCGCGCGATCCTACGAACTACCATCGTTGAGCGGATCGGAATCGGTAGGCATCGTCCGCTTGTTGATGAGCATCGAAAAATCGGGCCCTGAGATCATCGCCGCAGTGGACTCCGCGGTGGCATGGTTCGAAAAATCCGCGCAACGCGGCATCCGCATCGAGACCATCAGCGACCCAAAAGCTCCGGGCGGCAAGGACAAGGTCGTCG
>JBJOMZ010000066.1:0-16008 GCA_046052105.1 Verrucomicrobiota bacterium
TTGTTAGGGCACATGCTGTTGCAAGTCTCTCACATCGTCCGTTCGGCAGGTATCAGCGAGAGTGGTTTCCGGGTGGTGATGAACAACGGGTCTGACGGTGGCGAAGCCGTGCCGCACCTGCACATTCACATCCTCGGCGGCAGAGCCATGACCTGGCCACCCGGCTGAAAAAGCAAGGTGGATCATGGGTGTTTTCCTCGATTTTTTCCAACATTGGCTTGCCAAGTGCGGCGCCTGCCAACAACCTAAGTGAGAAGTGAAAGAGTATTTCATCCGACGAATACTGCTGATCCCCCCCACCCTGCTGGGAATCACCCTGCTGGTATTTGTCATCATGCGTTTGGTGCCGGGAGGCCCCATGGAAGAGGATCTGAAAAAACTCATGGGTCAGGGCGAAGGGAAAGCCACCCGAACCCGCGAACAAAGTGGCTTCAGTCTCAAACCTGACATGCTCGTCAGGCTTGCAGGTGACTACGATCGAGACAAACCAAACATCAGACACTATCTCGAGTGGCTCGGGGTGTTGCCGCGCGACATCAGTAAAAGCGCGGCTCTATTCGAAAAAAATTCTTTGGAGACGGAAGTAACTCTGCCCGGCACGACCGCAAGCGTCCGTGTCATCCGAACCTTGGATAGCAAGGCGTCGATCGAAGGTCTGAACGGCGCCAGCGCGGATGGCTGGAAAGTGCGCATCCAGTCGCCCGCCGATCAACTAAAAATCTGGAACAAGTGGGTGCCCAACGCTATTGCGATGCCAGAGGACACTCCTTATCGCGCGGAAATCTATCAGTCGCAATTTGCCGGACTACTCCAAGGCAAGCTGGGCTCATCCATGAAGTATCAAGAACCGGTTTCCCTGATGATACGACAACGGATGCCGATTTCGTTGTTTTACGGTGTGATCGAAATCATTCTGATCTACGGCATATGTCTTCCGCTGGGTATCATCAAAGCCATCAAACACCGCACTTGGCTCGACAACTTCAGTTCCATCGTGGTCTTCGCCGGTTACGCCGTGCCTGGATACGCGCTCGGCGCCTTGCTGGTTGTCTATGTTTGCGCCAAAGGCTATTTTCCAATGGGAGGATTTGTCAGTGAAAACTTCGCGGAACTCGGTGTTTTCGGGCAAATCAAGGATCTTCTCTATCATGCCGCCATGCCCTTGGTGTGTTATCTCGTCGGCGCATTCGCAATGATGACGATGATGGTGAAAAACAGCCTGATGGACCACCTTGCTGCGGATTATGTGCGGACGGCCATCGCCAAGGGAGCCAGTTTCCGCAGCGCTGTATTTCGTCACGCCCTTCGCAACTCCCTCATTCCGCTGGTCACCACGGTGGGAGGAAATGTCAGTATCCTCGTGGCAGGAAGCATGTTCATTGAAAAGATTTTCGATATCAATGGTTTTGGTTTGTTGCAATTCAACGCATTGATTGAACGCGACGAGTATGTGATCATGGGCACCCTGACCATCGCCGCTTTTCTTATGCTGCTCGGCAACATGATATCCGACATCGCGGTCGCGCTGGTGGATCCGAAAATTTCCTTTGAATGATAACGGCATGACATTTCCCCGTAAAATCGCTGTCGTGATGCTACTTGCCGCTGTCCTCGCGGGGGTGGGACGTTGGTACAATCTTGAATTGCCCACACTCCGCTGGTTTTTCAGCTTCGAGATGACCGAAGGCATGAAGAATAGCTTCCCCACTCTGGAGCCCCACTTCTCTGATGTCATAGGCGGCTTTTGGCTCTCGGCCCTGATGGTCGCTGGGCTCATCCTTTGGCGCGTGGGCTCCGACTTCGAATGGAATCCGATGACGCAGCGTCGGATCAAACGCTTCCGCTCACTTTCTCGAGGATACCGCTCGTTTTTGCTCCTGAGCTTTCTGGTTCTCCTGACTCTTCCCGATCAAGTATTGGTAGGCAAAAAAGCATTAGTCGTAAAATACGAGGGAAAATGGTTTTTTCCTGCATTTGTTGAGAAAAACTATTTCGCCAGCACCTTCGGGGGAGATGCCGATCAAACCGTCAACTACCGTGAATTGAAAAAATCATTTTCACGCGAAAATGACGGCAACTTCGTGATCATGCCTTTGGTGCCTTGGGACACAACCTTCGATACCGATGAATTACAAAAAATCGAACTGATCAGGAACGAGGGCATATATTACGAACCGAACAGCGCGAAACCCTATCAGGGCTTGGCCACGTCTTATGATCCCGAGCGTGCTGATCTAAAGCAGCGCGAGGCCACATTCCGCAAAGGAACATTGCATGGTTTGGCAACCGTCTACAACCGGAATGGTGATCCCATTGGAAAAGAGCAATGGCTCGATGGCACTCTTGCCCGACAGGAAATCAGCGAAGGAGAGGCAGCGGAGTCGGCAAGGATGAGGTCTCACGACTATTTTGCACTCCAGTATCCGCCCAGCCAACCTTCGTGGAGTCGTGGCCATTTGCTCGGCACAGATTCCCGCGGTTGGGATTTGTTTGCGCAAATCTACGGAGGTCTGCAAGTGGTGTGCAAGGCATCGATCCTGTATGTATTGCTCACCTTCACCATCGGCATTGGTGTGGGACTTACCAGTGGATACTTCGGAGGATGGTTCGACCTGATGACACAACGCGTGATCGAGATCATGAGCAACATTCCCTTCCTTTTCATTGTCATGATCATTGCTTCACGCATCGGCCGCGACAACGTATCGATCGTGGCCATCGTTGCCGTAATGAGTTTCTTCTCGTGGATCGGCGTGAGCACCTACAAACGCACGGCTGCCTTGAGGGAGCGGCAACGCGATTATGTTGCTGCGGCAAGAGTTCTGGGCGCTGGCACTCCGCGCATCATTTTTCGTCACATTCTGCCCAACGTGTTATCGACCACCATCACGCTGGTGCCCTTCTACGTGACCGGAGTGGCCACCTCGTTGACCGCGCTGGATTTCATCGGCTTCGGCTTGCCGGACCGCTATCCCAGCTGGGGCACCCTGCTATCGGATGGACTTGCCAACCTTGAGGCTCCATGGATCGTAGGCTCGGTCTTTGTCATTCTGGTGACATTGCTATTGCTCATCACTTTCGTGGGCGAAGCCATTCGCGAAGCGTTTGATCCGAAAAAATTCACGACCTATTCCTGATGTTACTTCGATTGCTGATGCTACCCGTTTTTCTTCTGCTGCTCTGTCACTGCGAGCAAAAGCAGGAGTTTCCACCGGTGGATAATTCCGCTGAACGAGAAAAATTCTTGGAGACGCACAATCAAAAATCCCTTCAGGTGGCGCAAGAGAAGGTGGAAAAACTCAAAGCCGAACTGGCAACGATGCAGGATCCTGACAAGCGGGCAGAGGCTGAAAGGACGCTGGCGTTGACCGAGAAAAAAATCTCCGATGGTTTGTTTTTCCAGCGCAAAAACGAAAACGAACTGCCCGCAAACCTCACCTGGCAAACCAATCTGGAGGATCCGGAAATCGGCTCGCCACAAGCGAAAAAAGGCGGCACTTATCACACGTTTTTTCCCGGTATGGCCTACCCTCCCACCATCCGTTGCCTGGGCAAAGGCGGCAACAACAACTTCCGTGCGTATCATTGGGACTACATCGAGATGGGACTCATCGGCACCCACCCGAACACGGGAAAACTGATTCCAGCCATCGCCGACCGCTGGGCTGTCGCAGAGGACCAACAGACGGTGTATTTTCACATCAACGAACTTGCGAAGTGGTCCGATGGTAAGGAAATCACGACGGATGATTTCTTCATGTCGTTTTTCGTCTACCTCTCACCGTATCTCACGGAGCAATGGTATCGGACTTTCTATGGCGAACAGTTCAACGGCATTACTTCTTACGGCAAGGACTATCTCTGTGTGCGACTGGCAAATCCGAAACCCAGAGCCGCCTTTTTCGCCAACCTTGTGCCGTTTCAGGCGAAATTCTATCGTGAATTCGGTCCGGATTTCGAAACCCGTTACAACTGGCGGCCGCGGCCGACGGCGGGCGCGTATCAGATTTGGGAAAACGACATACGGAAAGGTGAATCCATCGCCCTCAGCCGTGTCAAAAACTGGTGGGCGAAAGACTTGAAATACTACCGTTACCTCTACAATCCGGACCGTATCGAATACAAACTGATCCGAGATATGGACAAAGCCTTTGTGCTCTTCAAGCGTGGTGAAATCGAATTATTTCCTCTGGGGCAACCCAAGTTCTGGTATGAAAAAACAGAAATTCCGCAGGTATTTGACGGCTATGTTGAAAAAGCGACATTCTTCAATGATTATCCGCGCAGCCCCTACGGACTCTATTTCAACCAAGCGTATGCGCCGCTAGCCAACCGAGACATACGCATCGGGCTGCAACACGCAACCCACTGGCAGCGAGTCATCGATTACGACATGCGCGGTGATGCCAATCGTTTACAAATTCTCAACGATGGTTTTGGCAAATTTTCCCATCCATCGATCGTCACGCGAGAATTCTCCCCTCCCAAAGCGGCCGAGGCCTTTGCTCGGGCCGGCTACACCAAAAAGGATAACAACGGGATATGGACAGATGAAAAAGGACAAAAGCTTTCCTTCACGATTACCTACGCGAAATCAGCCTTCACCGATCAGCTCATGCAGCGGATCAAAGAAGAAGCGCTGAAGGCCGGTGTGGAATACAAGCTGGAAGGTCTAGATGGCACCGAGAGTTTCCAGAAATGCTCGCAGAAGAAGCACCAGATCGCCTTTACCGCGTGGGGTATCACGCCGCCCTTTCCTGATTATTTCGAATTTTTCCACTCCAGCGATGCCTACGAACCCGGGACCAAAACGCCACGGGCCATGACCAACAACATCTTCACGTATGCGAATCCGGGAACCGACAAGATTCTCGAAGCCAACCGGAACGCTCGCAGTGAGGAAGAGGTAATGGCAACCAGCCATCGCATCGAGGAAATCATCCACGAGGAGGCGCTGTGGTCACCGGGATGGAAAAAAGATTTCTATCGATACGCCTACTGGCGCTGGGTGCGTTGGCCCGAAAAGCACAACATCCGCATCAGTGACGAACCCGAAATGGGCTACGTTTTTTGGATCGACGAAAACATCAAAAAGGATACCCAAGATGCCATCCGCGAGGGCAGGTTATTTTCCGAAGTAAACCGCGTTTTTGACGATTATCGCGTAAAATCAGGAGGACCCCATGAGTGAGTCGTTGTTGGAAGTGAAAAAATTGATCACGGCGTTCGATACGGATGCGGGATTGCTGCGTGCAGTTGACCAGGTTTCCTTTCACGTCCATAAACGTCAAACGGTAGGCATTGTCGGTGAATCAGGCTGTGGCAAAAGCGTCACGGCGATGTCGATCGTAAAACTGCTGCCACAGCCGAGCGGTCGCATACTGGAAGGTGAGATTTGGTTCAAGGATCGCAACCTTGTCACATCGACTGCCGAAGAAATGCGGCGGATCCGCGGCAATGAAATCGGTGTCATTTTCCAAGAGCCGATGACCGCTCTGAATCCCGTGCATCGCATCGGCAAGCAACTCAGCGAATGCTTCATTCTGCACAAGGGAATGGGTAAAAAAGACGCGTGGGACGCATCCATCGAGATGCTCAAACTCGTGCGCATCCCTGCGCCCGAGCTGCGGATCAGCGATTACCCGCATCAACTTTCCGGTGGCATGCGTCAACGCATCGTCATTGCGCTGGCATTGGCCTGCAAACCCGATCTGATCATTGCCGATGAACCCACCACCGCGCTGGATGTCACCGTGCAGGCGCAGATTCTTGATTTGATCAAGGAACAGCAGGAGCAACTCGGCACCTCGATGATTTTGATCACTCACGATCTGGGAGTCATTGCGGAAACATGCGACGAAGTGGTGGTCATGTATGGAGGACGGGTCGTGGAACGAGCACCTGTTCAGGAGATTTTTCACCAACCACTTCACGCCTACACCCGTGGGCTTCTGGCATCCATGCCACATTTGGACAGTCCGAGAAAAACCCCTTTGCCCGTCATTCCCGGCATGGTCGCGGCGCTCCAGGACTTTGTCACTGGATGCCGTTTTTGTCAGCGGATGGGTCGCAAGGGGTCCACGCTGCGCGATAGGCCGTCCATGATGGAAATCTCTCCCCACCACTGGGTGGAAGCATGCCCCGTGTGTGTCGAATCTCTCTAACAGATATGGAATCACCTCTACTCAGCGTCCAAGGCCTCAAAATCCACTTCCCCGTTTGGGGCGGTGTATTGAAACGCCAAATCGGCTCCGTGAAAGCCGTGGATGACGTTTCTTTCACCCTGAATGCCGGCAAAACACTGGGTCTTGTGGGGGAATCCGGTTGCGGCAAGTCCACTCTGGGAAAAGGCATTGTGAGACTCAACAAGGCCCAGTCGGGCCGCATCATCTTCCAAGGCCGAGACATCAGCCAAGCAAGCCAAAGGCAGATCCGTCCGCTGCGACGAGACATGCAAATGATCTTTCAGGATCCCACCGAATCCTTGAACGCGCGTCACAGCGTGCGAACCATTGTGGAAGAACCCTTCGCGATCCACAACATCGGCACAAAGGAGCAACGTCGGATCTGGGTCAACGAGTTGCTCGACCGCGTGGGACTTCCCAGTAGTTCCGCGGACAAGTATGCGTTCGAATTTTCTGGCGGACAGCGCCAACGAATCGGAATCGCCCGGGCCATTGCTCTCAAACCGAAACTCCTAATCTGTGACGAACCTGTTAGCGCCCTCGATGTCTCGGTGCAATCACAAGTGTTGAACCTGATGCTGGAACTGCAGCGGGATATGGGGATGGCCTACCTGTTTATCGCCCACGATCTTGCGGTTGTGAAGCACATCAGCGACCGCGTGGCCGTCATGTATCTTGGGAAAATTGTGGAACTCGCCGATGCCGACGAGATCTATCACAATCCGCGACATGCCTATACCAAAGCCCTGTTGTCGGCGATCCCCGTTGCTGACCCCGCCGTTAAGAAAAACAAAATCCTGCTGGAGGGCGATGTTCCCTCACCCATCAATCCACCCCGCGGCAGCGCCTTCGGACACCGGATCCAGCATCCGCTGTATCCGCAAACCATCGACCGCGATCTTCCTCTAACGGAAGTATCACCCGGTCATTTCGTCGCCGCCGATCCTTGCTGTCTGTCGGCGGAGGATTATGCGATCTGCGAAAGGAAGCTCTCATCATCGATCCAACAATGAGCGCAACGCCTTGCGATAGGGCGCGGCCATGGGATAGGATTCGAGTGTCTGCATGGCAACCCATTCATCGCCCTCCTCCGGTTCGATGCCCCTTCCCTCGTGAATCATCAATCGCACGCGATAACGGGTGATACCATACGTCATTTCCAACAAAACATCACGCGAGGCAACCATGGAATCAGCGCGTTGAGGCAGTCGCCACAGGCCTTTGCGGCGACTCCCGGCTTCGCGATGCAACAACAGTCGTCCGTCATTGTCACACACCCAGACCGCATGTTCGGTCAGTTCGGAGACTTCCGTGCGCTTTGCCTTCACAGGCAGCAATTCCGGCTGACGTGATCGGCAGAATGACGATACAGGGCAATGGATGCAATCAGGCACACCCACCTTGCACACTCGCTGTCCCAGCTCCATCAATGCGGAATTGTAGAGTCGTGGATGATCACGATCCAACAGATCGGCGGCGCGTTCCCAAGCGAGACGGATTCCTGCCGAAGAATCGATCGGGGTGGAATCATCATACAAGCGCGACAGCACACGCATCACGTTTCCATCCACCAGAGGCGATGGCAAATCGTAGGCGAAACTCCGCAGTGCCGCAGCGGTGTAGCGGCCGACACCCGGCAACTGCAGCAACTCGTTTTCATCCTCCGGAAACCTGCCCTTATTGTGTTCGCTCACCGCGATGGCTGTGGACTGCAACATGCGTGCGCGCCGATAGTATCCCAGACCTTCCCAAACCCGCAGCAACTCCTGTTCCCCGGCTTGAGCCAGATCATTCACGCTGGGAAAGGCATCCATGAACCGCTGATAGTAACCTTTACCTAAAACCACGGCCAGCCGCGTTTGTTGCAACATCACTTCCGATACGAGGATCGCGTATGGATCGCGCGTGCGCCGCCATGGATAATCACGACCTTCGGATCGGAACCACTCCAATATCATGGCGCGGAATTCCACGACTTGATCTGGCAAATCATGGCTGCAGCGAGGTTTCAACATGCACCCACCATGAAACATCCCGCAGCGCTGGCAAATCCTTTTCTCTTTTTCCTTTTGCTGAATGCAATCATCCGTCTAACATCGATGCGTATCCACATGACATCTCACACCGCAGCCATCACCACATTGCAGGCCAAGAAATTGCGCGATCTGCTCGTGAGCCTTGGCTTCGAATTTGTAGAAAAACAGCACACCCTCTATGCGGCGAAAAAAGAAAAACTTTCGGTCAGCGTCTATCAAAAGGGCCCCAAGGTCCTGATCCAGGGCAAGGGAACGCGCGAGTTCATCGAATTCCACCTCGAACCCCAAGTCCTCGGCAAAGCCATCTTGGGGTATGAGGAAGTGCATCTACCGGAAATGTTCGAACCTCACTTTGGCATCGATGAAAGCGGCAAGGGCGACTATTTCGGCCCCTTGGTGATCGCCGGAGTATACACCGATCGCGACATCACGCGGCGACTGATGGACGCAGGCATTATGGACTCGAAACGCATCACCAGCGCAGCGAAAATCCGACAATTGACTGCCGTCATACGCGATACTCCCGGCATCGCCTATCACATTCTGACCCTGCCTCCGCTACGCTACAACGAACTCTATGCGAAATTTCGCAACCTGAACCAACTCCTGGCCTGGGGGCATGCCACTGTCATCGAAAAACTCTTGTTGCAGTCGCCCACATGCCCCCGTGCGCTGAGCGACCAGTTCGCCAGGCCTCATGTGCTTCAGAAGGCATTGTCCGGCAAAGGATTACGCATACAACTGGATCAGCGCACCAAAGCGGAATCCGATATTGCCGTAGCCGCGGCTTCGATTCTGGCACGCGATCGTTTTGTCGAGTGGATGGAAAAGACCTCCGCAGCCGGTGGAGTCAATCTGCCATTGGGAGCATCCGCGGCGGTCATTCGCGCGGCTCAGGACGTCATCAACAAGCATGGTCTAGAGGCGCTCGGCAAGGTAGCCAAACTTCATTTCAAAACAACGCAACAGGTCGTAGAATCATGAACGGACAGCGCCATCACAACTTCATCAGAAAAATCCTCATGACCATGATTTCTCGCGACATCTCGCTTTCTTTCTGATTCTCTCACCGCAGCTTTCCGCTATCCAAGCAATTTTCTCCATCATGGCATCTCTTACCAAACGCAATCTGATTGTCGACATCACCAACAAACTCGGGCACTTGGAACTCACGCAATCCGTTGTCTCCGAGATCATCGATCAATTCATGGAATCCGTCACCGAACAACTATGCGCGGGCGAGAAGGTGATCATCCGCAACTTCGGGGTGTTTCAGGCCGTAGAAGTCAAAGCGAAAGTCGGACGCAATCCGCGCAACCCGGAAAAGCCGATCCATATCCCCGCATCGGCTGTGGTGAAGTTCAAGGCCGGTAAGGAACTCAAGGCAAAAGTGGCACAGACCCTGCCTGTTCTTCGCGAGAAAAACGCCTAAAATCCCGGGCCGCCTATTTTTTTCTAAGGGAACGAATGGATGATTCGTTTCCCCCGATAGAAACGCGCAACGAACCGGGAAACTCGCCGCGCTTCTGTTTCCTGCCATGAGACGACCGACAATCCCGCCGGTCGTTCACCTCACCGCCTGTCGATCATCGCCAGGCACAACGGAAAACAGAACACCATGAGCATTCACGCACTCCCATCAGCCCAAGTCATACAGAGGCTAATCGAACAAAGAAGACGCAGCACCATCACCAGCATTGTCATCGCATTTCTGTCGCTGACTTTGCTCGCCCTGATCCTCGCCTTTGTGCTGTTACCGCAGAAATGGGTCACGTATCCATCATTCACCGCGCACATCGCTCCGCAGCACATCGATGTCCCCATCGAGTCCCCCAAAGTCGCGATGCGCAGCATTCCATCCTCGCCCCCATCAGGGCAATCCCGACTGCTGCTAGCGGACATTCCCTCTGACCTCGCCTTGCCCATCCCACCGATCAACGAAGGGGAAAACGAGAACGCGGGCGTCGGCAGTTGGGGCGATGAAGGCTGGCAGGAGGGAAACGCAGGGCCGGGCGACGGCTTGTTTGCCAAGATCTCCGGTGGCTTTCAAAACCGCTGCTCGCGTCAGGAGCGAGTGAATTTGATTCGCGAAGCAGGTGGCGACGAACGACTGGACGATCAGGTAATCCGCGCGCTGCGTTTTCTCAAAGCGACACAGGCCGCTGATGGCGGATGGGGTATACAACATCGGTCCGCCATGACAGGTCTAGCGCTACTGGCCTATCTCGGCCATTGTGAAACGCCACAATCCGATGAATTTGGTGAATCCTGCTTGAAGGCGATCGTCTTCCTGATCCAAATGGGTCAACAACATCAGGGAAGGCTCGCGGGCAATCGCGATTCGCATCAGATGCCCTATGAGGAAGCCATCGCCACTTATGCTCTTGCGGAAGCGCTGGGCATGTGCCGCAACATGAATATTCCCCTTTTGGAGGACAGCGTGCGCAAGGCCGGGCAATTTTTGATCGACCAACAGCATCGTTCGGGAGGCTGGGATTACGGATACGAGGAGCAATCCGCCAGAGGAGGCGATCTCTCGATCACGGGATGGCATGTGCAGGCCTTGCATGCCTGCGGTGCGACGGGAATTGATTTCAAAAACCGCAGCACCTGCCTTCGCAATGCCGTTCGCTACATCGAGTCCCTGCAAGACCGTGAAGGCGGATTCGGTTACAGTAGCACAAGAGCCGCAGGCCAGGCGGCATGGCACACCCTTACGGGAACCGGCATGCTGTGTCTGCAAATGAACGATCGATCCTCCAGTGCTGCCGTGCGCAAGGCATCGCGCTATGTGCTGCAATCAGCACCATTCTCCTATGACAGTGCCGACTGTGATTTATACGCGCACTACTATCTGGCTCTGGCCATGTTCCAACGCGGTGGCGAAGATTGGAAAAAATACCAATCACGCTTGATCCCCGCGCTGATGGCAAAGCAGGCAACCAACGGTTCATGGTCAATGCCCGGAGGCGGTCAGGCGGTTCGTTCACCAGGGGCCTTGTTTTGCCAAAACTCCCCTACCGCGCTTCACTACCGGACATGCCTTGCCACGCTGTCCCTGGAAGTCTACTACCGCTACCTGAAAACCCATTGAAGCGCTTGCAGGAAGCAGGCGGGTGTGCTTCTTTTGCTCAGTGAAATGGCGCATCCGCAATCAATCCATCGACCTCACCCAGCGGGCGCTGATCATGGGCATTCTCAACACGACGCCGGATTCATTTTCTGATGGCGGAAATTTTCAAGAGGTCACGCATGCCCGATCGCACGCGCTGCGGATGATCGAGGAAGGAGCCGACATCATCGACGTAGGTGGCGAATCCACCCGCCCGGGAGCTCCAGAGGTCGATGTCACCGAAGAGTTACAACGAGTCATCCCGGTGATTCGCATGTTGCGTTCCGAGTGGCATGGATGGATTTCCATCGACACCACGAAGTCGGTGGTGGCACGTGCTGCTCTGGAGGCGGGTGCGGACATTGTCAATGACGTGAGTGGCCTGCGCGCGGATCACGCGATGATCGGCGTATGCAAGGAATTTCGACCCGGCGTGGTAGTTATGCACATGCAAGGCACACCGCGCACCATGCAACAGCAACCGCGATATGAAAACGTGGTGGCGGAAGTGAGAGAATTTTTCGCACAGCGTTATCGTGATTTGCTCGACGCGGGATTGGACGCCGAATCGATCTGCTTCGATCCAGGAATCGGCTTCGGAAAAACGCCAGCTCACAATCGCAGTCTGTTGCAAAACCTGCCGCAGCTGATTGTAGAAAACCGTCCACTGCTGCTAGGGGTTTCGAGAAAATCTTTCATCGGCCACCTGCTTGGCTCCGCGGATCTGAGCCAACGGATGTGGCCTACGGTGGCCATGACTTCACTCGGTCGGGAGCAAGGAGCGATGATCCACCGAGTGCACGACGTCCGCGCCAACGTTGACTCCCTGCGCATGACGGAGGCTCTGATCGGTTGTTACCCCAGCCATTCTGGCTGATCGTCAAAGCCGTTGGCGATTTTGCTCTTTTCCTTCCGCACATCTGCGATCATCATTGCACGCGTCATGCAGGTCGTTTCCCTACACATCGGAGCCAGCTCCGTCTCTTTGCTGATTGGCGAGCAATCTAACGACGGGACCATCACACCCATTGACTTTCTGGAACAACCGGCACCGCTGGCACATGATATTTTCGGCCGCGGCGTCATCTCTGCCAGCACTACAGAACGGATTGTGAGCATTCTTCACGGCTACCAGAAAACACTGCGTGAACTGGGGCTGCCAGAACAGCATTTCACCCGAGCCGTTTCTACCAATATCCTGCCGGAAGCGAGCAATCACGATGTCTTCCTCAATCGCATCCGCGTCGCTTGCGGGATCAACCTCGATCCCATCGACGATGGGGAAATGACTCGTCTCATTTACCTCAAGACTCGCAGACGTCTCATGGACACACCGGCGATGAAGCGCAACTGCACCCTTGTGATCCACGTCGGTCCTGGCAATACCCGCGCGTTGTTGTTCAAAAAAGGTGTGATCGCGCGCTATACCTCCTACCGGCTCGGAACCCATCGTACACGAGAGGCCGTTCAGAATTCAAATGCTGAGGGGGCGGCATTGCTCGACCTGATTCGCCAGCATGCCAGCGGTAATCTCGAGCAAATCAAAGTCGATTATCAGGAGGAAAAAATCGAAGCGCTGGTGATCATCGGATACGAAATCCAGTTGATGGCTCCGTTTCTCAATAAACCGGGTCAGGCGTGTTCGATGAAAACGATCAAACAGCTCACCCAGCAGGCGGCAGCCATGTCGGACTACGATCTGGTGAGAAAATTCAATCTTGATTACCATACCGCGGAGGCATTGTTGCCGGCGCTTGAGATCGCCATTGCGATCACGGAGATGCTGCGCCTGCCGGAAATATTCCTTCCCGTTTCGGATTACGAACAAGGACTGCTGCATGACCTCTTGATCTCCAAGACCCTCATCGGCACCTTCGAGGAAGAAGTGTTGCGCGCGACGCACATTCTTGCCGAGCGTTACCACTCCGATCCCCGCCATGGCGACCATGTCTCCAAACTTTGCCTGCATCTTTTCAAACACCTCCAACCGCTTCACCGGATGGGAGATCATGAAGCCTTGTTGTTGCAATGCGCTGCCATCCTGCACGAAGTCGGCTCCTACATCAGTCCTCGCTCCCACCACAAACACTCGCAATACATCATTCTCAACTCGGAAATTTTCGGACTCGACCGCCTCGACATCACGCTGGTGGCATTGGTGGCAAGATATCATCGGCACTCCACCCCGCGTCCCGACCATCCGGACTACGCCGTGCTCGGGACGCCAGACCGTGTGCGCGTCTGCAAGCTGGCGGCTCTGCTACGCGTGGCGGACGCGCTCGAACGCACCCACCATCAACGCGTGCACGACATTGGCATCATCATCCAACAGGACAAGATGATCCTCAGGCTCAAAGGTGTCAGCGATGCAACCGTCGAACAATTGGCGATGCAATCCAAAGCTGATCTTTTCACCCAGACCTTCGGCCTGCAAGTGGTGGTGGAAACCGAGGGCTGAACGCCATTCGCTCAGAGTTTGCTCCGCTATCTCAACGTTTGGAGTTTGATGGCTTCTGAGCCTTTTTCGCTCTTGAGGCTGCAGGGCCATCGAGAGGCCAATCGGGATTGTTCTGATGCGATGTGATCAATAGGTTTTTCGCCTGTGCAACAATCGCGGGATGATCTGCCGCGACATTGTTCGCCTCCGATGGATCTTTCAGCAGCTCGTAGAGCTCAATGGCAGCATTCGGGCCGTTTTTGACCGCTTTCCATTGCAATTTATCGCCAAAACGAACCGCTTGTATTGGTTTCCCTTCGTGAAGCTCCCAATAAAACGAGTCACGCTTGGGAGCTGACCCGCCCTTTAAAAATTCAAGCAAAGACAGCCCATCGGTCTTGCATTCCGTGGGAATCTTTGCACCCGCCAAATGCGCGGCGGTGGGCAGAAAATCCCAGAAAGCCCATGGCTCATCACGCACTTGATTGGCGGGAATCTTCCCGGGCCAGCGGGCGATCGCTGCCTGACGAAGTGCACCTTCATAAAGTCCACGCTTGAAACCACGCATACCATTTGAGGCCTGATCGAACAGCTTACCAATGTCCGAATCGGGTGGGAAAGAGGAACCATTGTCACCAGCCAGCATCACCATGGTATTTTCATCGATCTTCAACTCCTTGAGCAGATCAAGCAGCGCGCCGATATCGCTATCGAGACGCGTAACCTGGGCAGCATACGCTTTTTGGCGATCGTTCCACGGCTTGTCCTTGTATATGCCGTAGTCATCAATCTCGTGATTGCCATGTGGCAAGGTTACAGCGTAATACAAAAAAAACGGCTGATCTTTTTTCGATCGGACCCACCGGATGACATCCTGCTGGATCAGGTTCTGCGCATACACCTTGCGGCCGGCGTTTTCATTGCCCTCAAGCTCGAAACGTTTGTCGTCATGATACAAATGAGTCGGAAAATACGAATGGGCGTGACGTTGGCAGTTGTAGCCAAAAAAATGATCGAATCCTTGTTTCAGAGGACTTCCCGACGTGTCGAACATTCCCATGCCCCACTTGCCCATGACTGCGGTCGCATAGCCTTGGGTTTTGAGGATTTCGGCAACTGTCACGGTTTCCTGAGGCAACGGATATTGGCCCTCGCCTGGCGCGATTTCCCAGTTGCCGCGGACAGGTGAGTGACCGCTGTGCAGACCGGTGATCAGCGAAGTGCGACTGGGCGCGCAGACCGTGGTGCCGCAGTAGCCTTGAAGAAATCTGGTGCCCTCGCTTGCCATTTGATCCATGCGAGGGGTTTGGATGGTCTTCTGCCCGTAGCAACCGAGATCGCCCTGAGCGAGGTCATCACTGAGGATAAAAATAATGTTCGGTTTTTCAGCCGCGTAATTCGGCAACACCAAGCAGCTCCAGGACAGCAAATAGCAGAGAATTTTCATCAGCGGATCGCAGTAAATTATCGGATCGGTGTCATCACAAAATCCTTGATGGTCACGCCACGGCTATCCGCAGAAAATTCCAACTGGATCGTGTTTTTCCCCTGTGTCAACTGCACTTCCAAAGGAGCTGTGGACTGCCACATTCCAACGGTATAGGGAATGGTCATGGGCAATGGCTTGCCGGAGTTCACCGTGATCATCGCTTTTTGCCCATCCTGCACAGTGGTAACGCGACCGCTCAGGCTGTATTTTCCGGCAGCGGGGACATCCACCACATAGTCCGCCTTACATCCACCAAGCGCGTGGATCTGCATCCCACCACTGAAACTCTTCATCGCCGCTACTTTGCCTGAAGTTTTGCTGTGAGCTACCGCAGGAATGGTGATCACACCTTGCTGAACGGCAATCCCGGTATCGGCCTTCGATACGGCGGCTGACGTCACTTTCTGCTCGCGTTCGTTGGCTTCCGCTAGATCCTGCCCCAGTGGTCCGAGAGTCACGGCGGTGGCGGCAAGCACTTTCGATTGATAGAGGGCGACGTTGCTCCACAATCCACCCGCCACTTTTTTGCGCTCGTTGTAAGCTGGCTCTCCAAGAATGCGACTGACCCATTGGGCACGCAACACCTGGATGTATGCATCCGCGTGGGCGCGAGCCTGAGTCTCGAGGAGAAATTGCGTGCCACTCATCGACACCTCCTCCTTGTCCCACCAACTGGCGTGGAACCCAGCGCCGAGATTCACCACCCAACCCTTGGGAGTCCAGTGACTCAGAGCAGCGTGCGCCTTTTG